>NZ_VUNQ01000122.1 GCF_009695605.1 Tissierella pigra | reverse complement strand
TGGTATAACAGTGAGAGAATACATAGCTCTTTGGGCTATATCACTCCTCAAGAGTGGGAAGATAAATCTAAAAATATTGCATAAAAATTGTTCGAGAAAATGTGTCTACTATATTGACATAGGTCCAAAGCTTGATTCTTGTAAACTTATTGTACCAAAAAATATTCATTCATTTATCAAGAAAAATTTAAAGAATCTTCAAGATTTCTTGAAACTTTTGAGGGAAAACCCTATGCCTTTACTTCTTCTGATCTTGTTGCTGTTGAAAGACGTAGAGAAAAAGCACAACCAATGGCAAAAGCAAGAGATAAAATCCAGGAACAAACTCATAAAAGGTCATGGGTTTCCCGAAAAAGTAATACACTTGATATCGCTCATAGCCAAAATCCATTCCGAGGCAAAAGGGAAAACTTACGACAATCCGTCCTAAGGGTCGATTTTCGCCCATTCCCATCATACTGGAATAACGAGACACAGCATAAAATCCAAGAAGTACTCCGTAGTTTACAAAAGTCCGTTTAGATAAAAGTGAAATTGCAAGAGATAAAATCACCACTGCTGTTCCTCCCAGACAAATGAGAGCAACTTGCCACACAAAAGTTTCCTTAATGGTCCAAGGATAAAGAATCAAAGTACTCATCGCTTGAATAGGTAAATCCCCCCCATCCATAGTCAAAAAGAAAAACGATCCGAAAATACCTACCCCAAGGAAAACAGTCATTACTCCCAGCATAAAAAGAAATGATGCAAAGATTCTCGCAAAAAACAGTTTATTCCTTCCATATCTGGAGGAATAAAGCACCTCATAGGAGCCTGTTTCATAGTCTTCGGAAAATAAATGCCCCACTGAAATACTGATGACAAGAACAACTATCGGAACTGTAAAGGACAATGATAAAATACAGATAAAAGGTAATCAAAAAGTACAGAGTTCTTAATCAAAGAGGGAACACTACCTAAAGAATAAAAAATAATAGGTGGTGTGAATATGAAAGGAGAACTTTG
>NZ_VUNQ01000121.1 GCF_009695605.1 Tissierella pigra | reverse complement strand
TGTCAACGACAATCTAATTCTACATAAAAAAGTCATTTAAAAAGTGCAGAGAATTTATTTATTTAAAAGAGTATTTGTGATTTCTTTTCTAGAAGACATATACTCTTTTCTATCTTTTAATCTGTATGATTCTCCTTTAATATTAACTACCGTTGCGTGATGAAGTATTCTATCTAAAATAGCAGCCGCTATTGTATTATCTGAAAATACTTCACCCCACTGTGAAAATGACTTATTTGAAGTAAATATAGTTGAACACTTTTCATATCTTTTAGCTATTAGTTGGAAGAATAGGTTAGCCCCTTGAATATCCATAGGAAGATACCCTATTTCATCTATTATCAATAGCTTGTACTTAGCGTAATGTTTGAGTTTCTTTTGAAGTTGGTTTTCAAAGTGTGCCTTATTTAGTTCTGATATTAAGTCCTGACAACTAATATAATATGTTAAATGCCTATTCTTAGCTGCTGTGATACCTAATCCTATAGCTAAATGGGTCTTACCAACTCCAGGTGGTCCTAAGAACACCACATTTTCAGCATTATGCACAAACCTTAATGTAGATAATTCTTCAACTAATCGTTTATCAACTGAAGGTTGAAATTCAAATTCAAAGTCTTCCAAGGTTTTTCTATATGGAAAACCTGCTACATTTACCTGTATTTCTGAAGCTCTTGTGTCTTTAAATTTAGTTTCTTGATCTAAAAGATAGTCTAGTATATCTACTATATTGGTTTCTTCTTTTAAGGCTATTTCCAAATAGTTATCTATTATTTCATTTATTTTTGTTAGTTTTAGCTTTTCTAAGTTATTTTTAATTCTCTCATAAGCTACATTACTCACTTTTTCCCTCCTCATAAATTTCATCATATGTTGATAAATCTCTATCTTCTACATCAAAAGAGGGATTAACATTTGTTTTAATCAATGTATTTTTACCATATCTTTTTGGAGATACTATACCTATAGATTCATAATGCTCTTTTAAGACTATTAGTTTATTCCTATCAAAGCAT
>NZ_VUNQ01000120.1 GCF_009695605.1 Tissierella pigra | reverse complement strand
TATTTTGATATATAAACTCTACTTTTAGGATTTTATTGGTAGCTTCACTTACAGCATTGTCATAGGGATTCCCCTTCCTACTTAGAGAACGTTCTATGTTAAAGGCTTCTAGGATATTATCTATTTTTATATTATCATATTCCTTACCACGGTCTGAATGAAATATCTTTATATCTTTTAAAGGATAACGGCAGCTTAAAAGTGCTTTTTCTATAAGAGAAGCATCTTTATTGGGACCAGCTGAATAGCCTATTATTTCCCTATTAGATAGATCTACCAAGGTACATAAATAGTTCCACTTACTACCTACTCTGACATAGGTAAGGTCGCTTACTGCAACCTCTAATTTAGCCCTATTATCGAACTGTCTATCAACTACATTAGAGACTTTAGATTCATTACAGCCCCTGCTATGGACCTTATATTGAGCTACAGTGTAGTTAGATACTAAGGCATTTTCTTTCATAATCCTAGCTATCCTTCTTCGTGAAACTTGATAACCTAGCTTTTGAAGCTCTACTTTAATTTTCCTAGTACCATAATTATTTTTACTTCTATGGAAAATTTTCATTATATGTTTCTCTATCTCCGAATCTTTGTTAGAAGAACTAGCTTCCCTATTATTTAGATGATAATATACTAGGCTTCTTGAGACCTTTAAAAGCTTACACATAGCACTAATACTATATTTCCCTCTATTAGAAATAATCAGGTCTACTTTTTGCCTAGTAGTAGTGCTGCCTGCTTTAAAATATCATTCTCCATCTCAAGTTGTTTATTTCTTTTTCTTAGTTCAATTAATTCCTTCTCCTGGTCCGTCATATTATCTTTAGCATTGAAGGATTCAGTTTTATTGTACCTCACTACCCATTGTCTTAGAGTAGATGGAGAGACCCCATATTGCTCATGTAGATCCCTATAGGTATGGTTACCTTGGTTATATATGTTAACTAATTGCTTCTTGAAATTTTCCTCATAATATTTTCTTGACATGATTTTCTCCTCCTAGTTTTATTATATCATGTTCGGAGAAAAACTGTCCTATCTAGTGTAACCTATCCA
>NZ_VUNQ01000012.1 GCF_009695605.1 Tissierella pigra | reverse complement strand
CCTATCTCTAGGACGGTCAGGGGCATGTCAAGCCCTGGTAAGGTTCTTCGCGTTGCTTCGAATTAAACCACATGCTCCGCTGCTTGTGCGGGTCCCCGTCAATTCCTTTGAGTTTCATACTTGCGTACGTACTCCCCAGGCGGAGTGCTTAATGCGTTAGCTGCGGCACCGAGGTTTGACCCCCAACACCTAGCACTCATCGTTTACGGCGTGGACTACCAGGGTATCTAATCCTGTTCGCTCCCCACGCTTTCGTGCCTCAGCGTCAGTATAAGTCCAGAAAGTCGCCTTCGCCACTGGTATTCCTCCTAATATCTACGCATTTCACCGCTACACTAGGAATTCCACTTTCCTCTCCTTAACTCAAGCCTTTCAGTTTCAAATGCTTACCACGGTTGAGCCGTGATCTTTCACATCTGACTTAAATGGCCGCCTACGCACCCTTTACGCCCAATAAATCCGGACAACGCTTGCCCCCTACGTATTACCGCGGCTGCTGGCACGTAGTTAGCCGGGGCTTCCTCCTTGGGTACCGTCATTATCGTCCCCAAGGACAGAACTTTACGACCCGAAAGCCTTCATCGTTCACGCGGCGTCGCTGCATCAGAGTTTCCTCCATTGTGCAATATTCCCCACTGCTGCCTCCCGTAGGAGTCTGGACCGTGTCTCAGTTCCAGTGTGGCCGTTCACCCTCTCAGGCCGGCTACCCATCGCAGTCTTGGTGAGCTATTACCTCACCAACTAACTAATGGGACGCGAGACCATCTTTCACCGCTTTACGCTTTGACTTAAAAGTCATGCGACTCTTAAGTGTCATAAGGTATTAATCCCAGTTTCCCGAGGCTATCCCTTTGTGAAAGGCAGGTTTCTCACGCGTTACTCACCCGTCCGCCGCTAAGATAATCAAAGTTTCATTCCGAAGAAATCTACTTTGAAAACTTCGCTCGACTTGCATGTGTTAGGCACGCCGCCAGCGTTCGTCCTGAGCCAGGATCAAACTCTCATTTAAAAGTCTGATTAGCTCAAATTTGCTGACTGTTGTTTCATGTGTTACTTTTTATAATTCAAAGTTTCTCACACTGTTTAGTTTTCTAGGTTCTCGTTCCTCTCTCGAGGGAACTTTCTTATAATAACATTTTTGTTTATTACTGTCAACGGTTTTTTATAAGTTTTTTATTTTATTTCAAAACTTAATTTCCATCAACTTTCCAGCCATTTTTGACTGGATATTTAGTATACCATGGTTTTTTATGATTTGCAAACAAATTTTTAAAAATATTCAAGGTATATTTATCCATATATGTCCATGGACATATATTGGGAATATTTTTTATCATATAGGCAGAGAATAAATATATTGAAATTTCATATATGGAGGATAATATAATGATTAATAATAAAAAGTATTTTAAAAATACACCTGCTTCCTATTGGATTCTATCTACTTCATTGGCTGAATACCCTATTTTAAATGAAGATATTAATGTAGATGTAGTCATTATAGGTGGGGGGCTGACAGGTATTCAATGTGCTTATCAACTACATAAAGAGGGACTAAGCACCGCTGTTTTAGAAGCAAATCATATAGGTCACGGTACCTCTGGCCACACAACAGGAAAAATCACTTCACAGCATCACCTTATTTATAATAAATTACAATCGCAGGTAGGAAAGGAACTAGCTCAACAATATGCTACTGCAAATGAAACTGCTATTCATGAGATTAAAAGAATTGCTAATGAATATAATATAGATTGTAATTATATTTCTCAATCATCTTTTATATATACCCAGCAAGATGAATATATCGAAAAAATTCATGATGAAGTTAAAGCAGCATTAGAACTAGGAATTAAAGCTTCTTACGTACAAGATATTCCATTTTCAATACCTATTAAGGGAGCAATTAAATTCAATAACCAAGCACAGTTTCATCCTCTTAAATATTTGTATTCTTTAACAAAGAATATAAATAAAAAAGGAGTTCATATATATGAACAGACCATGGCAGTGGACATTGAAGAAAATAATGATAATTACATTATTACGACTATAAATGGGAGTAAAGTAAATGCAGAGAAAGTTATTATCGCATCTCACTATCCCTTTTATAATAAGCATGGAATGTATTTTACTCGAATCTACCCATCAAGAACTTATATTACTGGAATTAAAGCAAAAGAGAAATATCCAGGTGGAATGTATATAAATGCAGAAGAGCCTTCTCGTTCAATCAGATGTGAAAATACAGAAAATGGCGAACTTATACTTATAGTAGGAGAGGGTCATAAAACTGGTCAGGGAGAAGATATGAATAAACACTATGAAGTATTAATGAATTTTGCAAATGATTTATTCACTGTGGAAGATATACCTTTTAGGTGGTCTACTCAAGATTGTATGACCTTAGATAGTATTCCCTATATAGGAAACTTTACTTCAAATACACCAAATCTTTATATCGCTACTGGTTTTCAAAAATGGGGTATGACAAACAGTACTGTTGCTTCTATCATTATTAGAGATTTAGTTATAAAAGGTGAAAGTCCCTGGGCAGATGTATACAATCCGTCTCGTAAAACAATTGCAGCATCTTCAAAAAACTTTATAGTGGAAAATACCGATGTTGCAAAACATCTTTTAAAAGGAAAATTATCATCCTCAGATAATGATATTAATTTACAAAATGGAGAATCTAAGATATTTGAATTTCAGGGTAAAAGAGCAGGAGCCTATAGAGATTACCAAGGGAAACTCCATATAGTAAATACTACTTGTACCCATATGGGATGCGAATTAAATTGGAATTCCGCAGAAAATTCCTGGGACTGTCCTTGCCATGGTTCAAGATTTTCCTATGAAGGAAAAGTATTAGAGGGACCCGCAACAAAACCTTTAAAACTTGAACATGATGTAAATACTATTGAAAAACTATTTAAAGACGATTTTTAAATATAAAAGAAGCTTAGATATATCTAAGCTTCTTTTATATTGCAATTTTATGACTCCATTTTCCACATCTATCTCCAAAGCAACCAATATCATTATTATTTTCATTGATTTTAACAACTTCACATCTATTTGTACAATCATTACATTCAAAGCTTGTAGATGTAAACTTACTTTCTGCAAGGTTAAGCCCTTTAAATTTTGTCATACCTAATTTTTCTGCAGATTCTCTTCCAATAATTGCAGCACCTATTGAACCCATTACATTATAATGCTCTGGGACAAACACTTCATAACCCAGTGCATTTTCAAAGGCCTTCTTTATTCCCCTATTGGCAGCTACTCCCCCTTGGAAAAATATCTTAGGTATAATTTCTTTTCCTTTACCTATATTATTAAGATAATTTCTAACTAAGGCATCACATAGACCCCTTATAATATCAGATTTATTATACCCTAGTTGTTGTTTATGTATCATATCAGATTCTGCAAAAACTGCACATCTTCCAGCAATCCTTACTGTAGTATTGGATTCTAAGGCATAATCTCCAAACTCTTCAATGGGAATATCAAGCCTTTCTGCTTGTCTATCAATAAATGAGCCTGTACCTGCTGCACATACTGTATTCATTCCAAAATCAGATACTACTCCATTTCTCAAAATTATTATCTTTGAATCCTGTCCCCCTATTTCAATTATAGTCTTTACGTCTTTATCAATTTCAAGAGCTGCAACTGCATGGGCAGTTATTTCATTTTTTACTGCATCTGCACCTATTAGTGTAGACGCTATATGCCTACCACTTCCAGTAGTTCCAACTCCACCAATTTTCATATCATTATAATTAGCCTTTAATATTTTAAACCCATCTTGAACTGCTTTAATGGGACTTCCCTTAGTTCTTAAATATATTTTCTCTACAACATCCATTTCTTCATCTAAAAGTACAATATTTGTACTTACTGAACCTACATCAACTCCAAGATAATGCATCTACCTTTCTCCTTTCAAGCAAATCTACAAATGCTTCAATCCTAGTAACATATCCTGCCTCACCTGTCATTTCATCAACAATAAGAGACATTATGGGGAAATCTCTATCCTTTGAAATAGTTGGTAAAATTGCCTTTGATACAATTTCAGGCATACAACCCATGGGAAATATTTGAATAGCTCCATCAAATCCATTTTCATGGGCCAATACAGCCTCTCCGATACACTCTCTTCCATGACCTCCAACCCCTATGGATAAATATTCTTTTCCTGCATTTTTTATATCCAATGAATTTAATTTAACAGGGGATAATGCCATATTTTTTACCCACCAGCTAGGAGTTAATTTTTTTTGAGTTGACACCCCATAATCCATAAGCTTATCTTCTATATATAGATTTGAAAATGGTTCTATTATGGTGTATATTTCTCCAATTATGGCAATCTTCACAGGATTTTTACTTTTATCTAATTTGATATTATTTAATTCCATCTCATATTCCTTCAATACTTGTATCATTTCTTGAGGATTATTACATTTCAATGCTTCTCTTATACAACTATTTAATATTTTTTTACACTTACCTTTTTCTTCCTCGTATCCCGTAAGGTATCTAGCCTCTCCTTCTATTTTATCAATTAAATTCATAATCTTTATAGCATCAGATAAGACCTTTATTTTTTGACGTCCCGATTTATTGCTTTTTGTAGATATTCTATCGATTCGATTGAATAATTCTTTAATTCCGATATCTCCTGGAGAATCTATCAATATAAATTCTAAATCATATCCTAATTTATTCAATAGATTCATTTGCATTTCTCCGTATTCTCCAAACCTACAGGGTCCGCAGCTTCCAGGAATTATTACTGTATCTGCCCCTTTTTCGATCGCCTGTATATAATTCCCCACCATTATCTTAAAAGGTAGACATATTTCTTCTGGAGAATACAAAGACCCTATTTCTATAGCTGACTTATTACTTAAGGGAGGCATAATATAATCTATTTCAAGTCCATCAAATAACGCCTTAGCTGCTAAATATACATTTCCCAAATGTGGTGCTGTTATTTTCATCCTAGCAACTCCTTTCTAACATATCAGCAAATGCCTCTACCCTTGTATCAAGACCTGCTTCACCAGTATGTTCATCTATCTTTAATATCATGAAAGGAAATTCATCTATTTTATCTTTAATAAGTTCAACTACAACAGAATCTATACCACAGGCAAATGATGATATATATATAATTCCATTTACTTGCTTTTCCTTAGAAATATGAGATGCAAATCCATAAGAGTTTCTTGCAAAAGTCCAAAATGGTCTTTTGTATAAATCGTCAACTTCTTTATTTATTAAATCTTCACTTAGACACTCTTCAGTTATAACTCCTATACCTAATTTATTAAGTTTTTTTACTATATTCATATTTATAAAATCATCATATATATTATATGGATGTCCCACTAAGGCAATATTTAATCTATAATTCTCATCTTTTATTCCTGAATCATAACCTTTTTGCTCTATTAAAGCTCTGTTAAATGCCTTTTTAATCTTTGATTTATCTTTAGTTATAATACTCCCTGCATTTTCTGCCCAATTATAAAGTTTTCTCTTTGATATGGCGTAAATAGGTTCTGTAATTGTTTTAGGCATATCTGGAATACTATTTATAATCATTTCAGGAAGTCCGCAAAATTTTGGACATATATATTCTCTTTTTTTAACCTGCATTATTCTTGGAATTACAATAATATCACTTTTATCCCTCAATGAAAAAACGTGTCCATGAAACACCTTTATTGGAAGACAAGCTTCATCCACCGAATATTTAATACCTTCGTTTAGTATTTTTTTATTAGTGTCTTCAGAGGTAATTACTTCAGCTCCAAGTTCACTAAAAAATGTTTGTAAAAAAGGATTATATTTGTAATATAAAAGCCCTTTTGGAATTCCTACTATCATTTTATCCTCCTTATGTAAATTAATATCACATTTATGGAGTATCACCTATGTATATCAAAAATATTCCAATTTAAGCTTTTTTATTTTTTAACCATTAGTACTTACACTAAATTCTCTAACATAAACTGGAATATAAGTTAGTTTTCCATTTATTCTTGTACTTTCCATTATTGACACTTTATCTACAGATATTATTCCATCGATGATTTTAGCCTTCATTTCTAATTCTTTAAACTCCTCTGCAATAACTACTTCTCTGCCCATGGTAATATGGGGAACAAAACCTCTTCCCTCTTTTTCATAACCTTGTTTTTCTAATTCATTCTCTAATTTAAAATATAATTTATCCATCATTTGATTTGCTTCTATTCCTAACCATATTATTCTCTTTTCACCTCTAGGAAATTCTCCTAATCTGCTGAAATTCAATTCAAACTCCTCTTGATTTAAAGCTACATTATCAATAGCCTTCTTTAGATTATTTAACTGCACTTCTGTAATTTCTCCTATGAACCTAATAGTTAAATGAAAATTATCCTTATCAGTAAATTTTCCTGAGATACTATTTTTCTTTACTATCTCCTGTATATTGTGTAAATATTTTTTTATCTCATTTGAAAATTCTACTGCTATAAATATACGCATTATTATCCACTCCAATTCTAGTTATATACCTTATGTTTTATTAAATTCATTTATAATACCAACAGAAAAACCCAATGTCAATTTATATATATTCCCCATAATCCACAAATTATCACTTACTTAGATTTAAAAAGATATTATATTTCATACTTATTTATAATATTTGTAAAAATACCAATACTAAAATTAATAAAACATAGGAGTGATAAAAATGGATTTCTTAGAAACCACTTACGATAAAGCATTAAAGACAGTTTTTGACATGGCTAATCCTATTAAAAAATCTATTATAAATACTCATTGTAGGGTTCATAAATTTATTAATATAAGGGCTTTGAAAATTCTTAAGAATGATGAATATGTTAAAGAATATGAATTCTTTACAAGTTATATTTATCATATTAACGAAGGAGCTGTATGGGCAGACCAAGATTTTAAAAGCTCAAATCATTTCTATAATCCAACTACAAAGAAAGGATTATATGGAAGAAAAAGTGCTATGGATTTAGGAGTTGATTATTATAATGAATCCATTAACCTATGGAAACAAGGAGACTTTAACAAATCATTATTCTATTTTGGTGCATCTTTACACATTATTCAAGATATGACTATTCCTCAACATGCTAATATTCGTTTACTAGATAACCATCATCAGTATGAAAATTATGTTAAACGTACTCATGAATATATGAAAGATTTTCAGGTAGAAACAGGTGCCTATTTACTTGACTCCATAAGAGATTATATAAGATTCAATGCTAGAGTAGCCATTAGAGTATATAAGAAATTTAAAAATATTTCTGATGATGAAACTAGATTTTATCGGACTAGCAGATGCACCCTCCCCTTAGCCAAAAGAACTACAGCTGGTGCCATGATTTTATTCTATAAAGATATATTCACTAAAGAATTAAATCAACTTAATTAGATATAAAGTTGATTTAACAAATAAATAAAGGTATTATATTAATATGATACTGGAAGGAGGGTGACTATGAAGGCATTGATTACTTTTAAATATGCTGAAGAAGAAATAAAAAAACTAGAAAAACTAGGTTATGATATAATTTTTAGAGATGAAAGAGATCTAATTTTTTCTGATAATATAAAAGATATAGATTTAATGGTATGTTTTAATCCATTTAATAAAATAGATATATCTTTATTTCCAAATCTTAAATGGATCCAACTTTCAAGTGCAGGTATTAACCATGTGCCAATAGATAAAATATTATCGCAAAATATTATACTTACAAATAATCGAGGTGGATACAGTATTCCAATAGCCGAATGGATTGTTCTTAAAATATTGGAGATGATTAAAAATACTAAGGAATTCTATAATAAACAAAATAAGAAAACATGGAAAATAGATACTTCTCTTATGGAGCTTCAAGGAAAAACCATAGGATTTATAGGAACTGGCTCCATTGCCAGTGAAGCTGCTAAAAGATTAGAACCCTTCGATGTAAACATAATTGGTATCAATTCCAGCGGAAAAGAAGCAGAACATTTTCATCAAACCTTTAGTATTGAGAAAATTTATGATGTAGTACCTAAATGTGATTTCTTAGTAATTGCTACTCCATATACAGAAAAGACCCACCATCTCATGGATGAATCGGTATTTTCTCATATAAAGGATGGAACATATTTAATCAATATTGCTAGAGGTAGTATTATAGATGAAAAAGTTCTTATAGAGAATTTAAAATCTGGTAAAATAAAAAAAGCTGCTTTAGATGTATTTGAAGTAGAACCTTTACCTGAAAACAATCCATTATGGGAAATGGAAAATGTAATTATATCTCCCCACAATTCTTGGGTATCAGAAATGAATAATAATAAAAGATATGAAATAGTTTATAAAAATATGGAAAAGTATATAAATGGCGAAAAATTAATTAATATTGTTGATTTAAAAAGAGGATATTAATATCCTCTTTGAATACATATTAAGATATTTTGAAGAAAGGAAGAACTTATGAAAAAAAGAGTAATTTTAGGTATGAGTGGTGGAGTAGATTCATCTGTTGCTGCTTTACTGCTTAAAGAAGCTGGATATGAAGTGATTGGACTTTTTATGAAAAATTGGGATGAAAAAGATGAGGATGGCGTTTGTACTGCTACAATTGATTCCGAAGATGCAAGACAAGTTGCTGACCAACTAGAAATTCCTTTTTATACTATAAATTTTGAAAAGGAATATTGGGACAGAGTATTTACTTATTTTCTTGATGAATATAAAAAAGGTAGAACACCAAATCCTGATGTAATGTGTAACCAAGAAATAAAGTTTAACGCTTTTTTAGATTATGCTCTTAAATTAGACGCTGACTATATAGCCATGGGACATTATGCGCAAGTAGAGAAAAGAGATGGTAAATCTTATTTGATTAGAGGAAATGATAATAATAAGGACCAAAGTTATTTTTTATCTCGAATAGATCAAAGTGCTCTTTCTAAGACTTTGTTCCCAATAGGGCATTTGGAAAAGAAACAGGTTCGTGAGCTAGCAGAGAAACACAATTTAACTACAGCCTCAAAAAAAGATTCTACTGGAATATGCTTTATAGGTGAAAGAGATTTTGATGAATTTCTAGACAAATATCTTCTAACTAAAGAAGGAGATATAATAGATATAGAAGGTAATAAAATAGGAAAACACAGTGGACTCATACATTATACCTTAGGTCAAAGAAAAGGTATTGGTATTGGAGGAGTAGGAACTGGAGAGCCTTGGTTTGTAGCTGGAAAGGATTTAAAGAAAAACATCTTATATGTAGCTCAAGGTGAAAAAAATCCTGCTCTTTATTCTACTTCATTGATTGGAGAAACACCTAAATGGATATTAGGAACTGCTCCTTCTATGCCTTTAAAATGTACTGCTAAATTTAGATATAGACAAGGAGATATACCTGTAACAGTAAATATATTAGAAGATGGAAATCTTTATATTAAATATGATTATCCTGTAAAAGCAGTAACTCCTGGGCAAGTAGCAGTATTATATCAAGATGAAGTATGCCTTGGTGGTTGTATAATCAAGTCTATAGAACCTTTAGAACAAAAGTATTTATATTTAAATACAATATAATCTAATATTTTTTATAAAGAACACCTTTAAAGCCTAAGCTTTAAAGGTGTTCTTTATTTTATAATAATTATATATAAATCTATCATACTTCTTCTAACATCCTGTACCCTACTCCCATTTCTGTTAAAATATACTGAGGATCTGCCGTATCTTTTTCAATTTTTCTCCTTAGATTTGCAACATTAACTCTCAGTGCCTTACTTTTGTTCACATAAGGTCCCCAAAGTTCACGGCATAAGAATTCATGAGTCAATACAGTACCTGCATTCAGAGATAATAAAACAATAATCCGATATTCTATAGGAGTTAAATGTACCACTTCTCCATCTACAGTTACTATTCTCTTATCATAATCAATATATAAATCGCCTAAAATAAAAAATTGGTTCACCTTGCTGCTTTTTATTTTTGATATATGTCCCTTTCTTAAAGCTGTTCTAATTCTTGCCATTAGAATAGCATTGTTAAAGGGCTTTGTAATATAGTCATCTGCACCACTGTCAAGGGCTGATATAATAAATTTTTCTTCATTTCTTGCCGATACAATAATCACAGGAACCAAACTCCAACTCCTAATGGATTTAAGTACTTCCATTCCATCCATATCTGGCAATCCCAAATCCAGTAAAATTAAATCTGGACAATGAGATGAGGCAAGAGAAATTGCTTCTTGTCCATTGACAGCTTTCAGTGTCCTATAACCTTGTAGTTCTAATTTTATAGAAATGAATTCGATGATTGCCTCCTCATCCTCCACTATCATAATAACAGGTTTATTTTTCATATCAATACCTTTCTATTAATCTGTTTAATCTTGTTCTTTGCAAATGGGTATTGTAAACATAAATTCTGCTCCACCTTCTGGTAGATTATTTGCATATATCTCTCCTCCATGGGCTTTGATTATGGTTTTACAAATGGAAAGTCCGATTCCCAAATCTCGGGTTGAATCTTTACATGGATTCTCAGATGTAACTGCAAAGTTAAAGAGTATGGGAAGAATCTTTGGATCTATTCCCGGACCAGTATCTGTTATAATAAAGCCTACAAAACCATCCATTTCTCTTACTTCTATTACTACATCTGACTTTTGTCCTTGGGCATGTTTTTGTGTATTTTCCAAAAGATTAGCGAGAACTTGAGAAATCAACATCATATCTATAGGAAGTAAAATTACATTTTTAGGCTGTTTTACAGTAATTTCAGTATTAGGAAAACGTTTTCGGAAGGTTAATACGGCACTTTCTATAACTTCTTCTACAATTTCTTCTGATTTATCAATTATCATATCATTTTTCTGAACCCTTGTAATGGATAATATATTTTCAATCATATTTAAAAGCCATTGGGAATCATTTTGTATGCCCTCTATTAATTTTTTCTGTACTTTATAAGGTATTTTTTCTCCTTCTTCCAGTAAAGTAGAGCTGGCACCTATTATACCAGTAAGCGGAGTTCTTAAATCGTGAGATATACTTCTTAAAAAGTCATTCTTTACCTTTTCTGCTTCAATCATTACCTTAACTTTCTGCTGCTCTACTGTAAGATGATACATTCTAAGTGCTTGCCCCATTTGCTCTGCTATTAATTCTAAAAACATCTTTTGCTTTTTGCTCAAATCTTTCTCTCTAAAAGAAAAAGCAAATACTCCGTAAGTAATATTCTGTGTAACTATGGGTAAAAAATAGCCATAGTCCTTATTATCTAAGATTTCTTGCCTATCTGCAGCAATCCTTACTAAGTGAAATATTTCATCTTTGGTAAAATACTCAATACTTACATCATCTTTTACATATCTAAAATATGGATTCAGTTCTCCTTTTGGCCTTATATCTTCAAAAAAAGCTATGGAATGTATTAATTCATCTTTCAAGTATTCCATAGCATACCTTACTATCGTATTCAAATCCCTTGTAGAAAGAAACTTCCTATTTATACTATATAGCAATTCAGCATGTTGATGTTTTTGTCTAGCCTGTTTTGCCTGTGTCTTAATCCTAGCAGTAATAGTACTGCTAGTAAAAACTACAATCAACAGTATAATAAGAGTTACTGGAAAATCCACAGTAAAACTAAAACCGAATCTTGGTGAAGTTATTAGAAAATCATAAGTAAATACTCCTATGACTGCTGACAGGATCCCATAAATATATCCTTCTGTGACTGCTGTAATAATAAATATTGCCATAGACATTACAATATTTATATTTTGATGTCCTAAATCATAACGATAAAGAATTTCACAGATAAGCAATGTACTACAAAGAATACAAATAGAGAAAGTAATATTTTTAGCTATTTTCTTATTCAAATTAATCCACCTTACACTTTTTATAATTATAACTGATAGATGAACGCTTTCATCTTCATATACTATAATCTATTATATCATAGTTTTCAAAATAGCTTCTACATTAGTATTTTACTATCCAAACATGGTAATAAAAATTCCTGCTATAATTGCTGAACCTATGGTACTTGCTACAATAGGTCCCATTGCGTGCATTAAAAGATAGTTTGAAGGATTATATTCTTGTCCTAGCTTTTGAGATATTCTAGCAGCCATAGGCATAGCAGATACTCCTGCATTTCCAATTAGAGGATTCACTTTTCCTCCTGTTAATTTGCATAAAATTTTTGCTACTATTACTCCCCCAGCTGTTCCCATGGCAAATGCAAAAAGTCCTAAAACAATAATCAAAAGTGTTTTAATATTTAATACTCTATCAGCTGTTGCACTTCCTCCAATAGACAAACCAATTAATAAAGTAAGTAAATTCAATAAATCTCCTTGAAGCATTCTAGATAATCTTTCTGTTACACCACTCTCTCTAATAAGATTGCCAAGCATTAACATTGCAATCAATGTGGCTGCAGAAGGTACTAAAATTAAAACTACCAAAGTTGTTACAATAGGAAAAAGAATTTTCTTGGTTTTAGACACCTTTTTAGGAATAGGCATAACTATCATTCTTTCCTTTTTAGTAGTAAGTGCTCTCATTATAGGTGGCTGAATAAGAGGTACTAAAGCCATATATGAATACGCTGCAATGGTAATTGTTGGAAGCAAATGACTTGCCAACTGTTTTGTTATATAAATTGATGTTGGTCCATCTGAACTTCCTATAACTCCAATTGCTGCTGCTTCCTGCATAGTGAAATTTTCAAATCCAGGAATAAAATATGAAAATACATATCCTAAACCTAATGCTCCAAACATCGCTGCAAAAATACCAAGCTGACCTCCAAGACCAATTAATGCTGTCTTAGGTGATGAAATTAATGGACTAAAATCTGTCATTGCACCAATACAGATAAAAATCATAGGAGGATAAATCCCAAGCTCAATTCCCTTATATAAATAATAAATTAATCCACCTTCATCATAAGAAGACAAACCTGCAATAGGTATATTAGCAATAAGCATTCCAAATGCCAATGGAAGAAGAAGTAATGGTTCATACTTTCTTTCCACAGCCATATATGCAAGAGCAAGTGATAAAACTACCATTATTATCTGAGATAGGGTTAAACTGTCTATTATATTAGTTATGTAATTAATTTACATCATCTCCTAATCTTTTGTATATTACACCATTGTGTATCCATCGTGATTAACAATTGCATCTATCTTTTGTTTGTCTTTACACATTTTACATTCCGATGGTTTTGACACTTCATAATTTGGTATATCATCAGTACTGAAAATGGCATTGATTTCTTGACCTGCTATTTTAGCTCTTGCAGAAAAAATAGCAGATATTCCCTCTAGATTTCCTCCATAATAGCTGATACACTCCAATGCCTTTAAAATTGTTTTTCCAGTAGAAGCAGAGCTTATAAGTAGAACAATGTGTTTATTGTAAACAAATTTTTGAGTACTTTGCATAAAAATCAATTGTCCACCTATAGAAACTGTAGGACGTACCACATGAATATCTCTATCACTATTGACTACCATGGAGCCATTTTCCAGAAGTTCTTCAGCCATATATGCACCAATAACCTCAGTATCTTCCATACAAATAATAGTATCTACAAGGCTTTTTGATAAATAAGGAATAGCCATTTCTCTTGCTACATCTCTTGCTACTAGTGCATTTGCTTTTATTCGGCTCATATTCAAGTAATAATTTAAATGTGCATTTCCTGTAGTAAAGTGACCTGGAATTACATCTAGGGTTATCAACTTATTCTTCGGAGACTCAATAGTAAAAACGCGTTCTTCTAACATATATTCCTCCTTTTTCATTCTAATATTTTACTAGTCACACTAATTATAAAAGAAATATGTATAAAGAAGTTGTTAAGAAAATCAAAAAGTCGAGAAAATTGATTAATTCTCTCGACTTTCCATGACTACTTATTTAAATTTAGATAAAACATAATAATTAACTATTCTTTTGTTAAATAGACAGTCATACATTTAAAATATTCTTCATTTTCAGTATCCATCATCTTTTCAACAAGAAACTCTGCTTCTTTTAACTCTCTTTTATGTTCTTCCCAATTAACAGCTCTATAGGAAGTACTTGCTACCTTAAATGTTCTTCCCGTCAACGTATGATTTCTCTCTTGCAATACAAATGCAGCTGAGACATCCGTTTTTCTTTGTATTTTCCCGTCTCCCATACTAACTAACAAAAATTTCCCTTTAGGTCTAAGTAGTGAATTTATTGTCTTTAAAAATTCTTTTCTATCCTCGTCTTCTACTAACATATGTAGAGTTCCTATTGAATAAATCCAATCAAATTGTCTATTAAGCTTTTCTCTTAAATCTAAAGCATCTGAAACCATCCACTCTGCCAAAACTTTTCTTTCTTTAGATAACTCTTTACATTTTTTTATAGCTTCTTCTGAAATATCTACACCAGTGATGTTATACTTTTGTTCTGCAAGATATAGAGCATCTCTGCCTTCTCCACATCCTATTTCGCATATATCATCATTTATAGGAATATTGTAGTGCTGTATCCAATTAATTAATTCCATAGTAGGTTCCTTAGAAAACCACAACAATCCTTCTTCATGTATTTTCTTATATCTTTGTTCATATGCTTGATAATATTTTTTCAAATTAACCACCTCCAAAAAGCTTTTATTTGTATAGAAATCTTAGAAAAATTACTTAGAAAAGATACTATTGTAACCCAGCACCCTTTCATCAATCCTTCTAGTATAGCCATAGGTATAACTATCAAAATATTTACTCCAAAACCTAAGAGCAGTAGGATTTAACGTTTCACAATCAACCCCTAGATACTCTTTTCCTTCCTTCTCAGAAATTTCGCAGATGTATTCTAATAATTGCTGTGCTACACCCTCACTCCTATACTCTTCATCAACATATGCTCCGCAAATATTATAAATATTATCACTTTCAGAAACAAAAGTTTCTACCTCTGTATCTAATTCCATATATCCAATAACTCTATTTTCTTGTTTTACTGCAAATACTCGAGTTCTATGATTTTCAAACCAATTATCATCTTGAGCCATGCTGGTAGGAAAAAATATTGGTGCACTGGCTAAATGCTTTATTAATTCTTTCCTTAGACTTGATATTTCTCTTTTATCACCCTTCACTAACTCTTGAAATCTAATATCTTTATTAAATTCACTTATTTTTGTACGAGTATTAAGTTTCATAATAGCATCACTACACCTAATGCCAAATCCATTCATTATAAAAGATCTACCGACTTCTTCATCATGAGCATATCTGCTTAATGAAAAACTACATATTCCATCAGTAACCAAGCTTTCTGTAACTTTTTGTAGTAATTTTGAAGCAAGAATATTTCTATTCTCACCTGCAAATGCACTTCCTCCTAATGGGGAAAATACCCCTTTTACATTCCCATGAAATCCATCTCTAGGCTCTTGAAATCCTAAATATCCTATAACTTTTCCATTTTCAACAGCCACTTTTCCATACTTATTTTTAAATAATCGTTGAATAAGAACTTCCAATTCTTTTTCAAAATTTACCCTCATTAACTGAGGACATTTTGTACACTCATTACTGTATTCTTCAAGTGCTAATTCAAGTGCTTCTTTTACATATTTTGGTTCCATATTATAGAATTTCATTTTTTATTTTCCCCTTTTTATCTTATTCTCTAACTTTCCTTTTTTAGTATATATGGATTTATTCTTGCCCCATTGATTTTCATTAGACAACTGGCAATATGTTTTCCATCTCTCTATGGAAAGTATATTATTTTCAATAGCTTGATTTACTGCACATCCTGTCTCCTTGCTGTGACTGCAATTACGATATTTACATTTATCAAAGAGTTCAATTATATCTGAAAATGTATGGTTTATACCATTCTCAGCATCCCACATTCCAAGTTCCCTAATTCCTGGAGTATCAATAATTATTACTCCTGATGTAAGTTCAATTAACTGCCTATGAGTTGTAGTATGTCTACCTTTAGAATCATTTTCACGTATATCATTTACCATCATGATTTCTTTTCCTGCAATTGCATTTACAAGTGTGGATTTCCCTACCCCAGAAGATCCTATAAAAACTATAGTTTTTCCTGCCTCCATATATATATCTAATTGTTTCATTCCATATCCTGTTTTGGCACTAATAGCAAAGACATCAATCTGTTTTGATATGCTTTTTACCTGTGTTACATAAGTATCTGGGTTGTGACATTCATCTGCTTTTGTCAAAATCACTATGGGTTTTCCACCACTTTGTAAAGCCACACTAATATATCTTGTTATTCTGTTTAAGTTAAAATCATGGTTCAGAGATGAAAGAATAAATATATAGTCAAAATTGGCTACGATTACCTGCTCTTTCACTGTTTTTACATACCCAGCACCATGTCCTGAAAAATCTGTTCTAGAAAAAATACTTTTCCGCTCACATATTTCTTCAATTAAAGAATTTCCATTTTCATTATATTGCATAAGAACATAATCTCCAACTACAGGATATTCTTTATTATTTTTATATTTATAAAAAGTACCTTTTAACTTTGCATTGGTTTCTCCATATTTACATATTACTTTGAATAATTCTCTCTGTACCTCGCTAACACGTGCCATAATTAAATTACCTTTTTCTATCTTATAAATCTCTTCAAATCTCACCGTATTACCTCCAATTTTTTGCACAAAAAAACTTGCCCATTGGCAAGTTATGTTTATACATTATTTACAAAGGGTTGTTTTTATAGAGTATACGAAAAGCCTCTGCTCTAACGTACACCCAAATATTAAATTATTGATTCATCACCATATTCATGTTTGCCATAATTTAATCAACTCCCCTCGAAATAAAATTGAAAGCTATATTACCTTTGATTATACTAGAATAAAATAAAGAATACAACTGTAATTTTAAATTATATAAATATAATTCTATCATCACAAACTAACTAATTCCCCGCCTAAAGGACCAAACTATTAATCTTATTAACAGCTATAATAAATAGTAAAATTGAAAGAACCAATACACTGGCCAAAGGAACAATAGTATCTACTAAACTTCCTCCTTTTTGTAATGTTTCTATAGCCAAGATAATCCATCTTTGCGGTAAAAGTGCTCCTATTGTCTGCATTGTTTTAGGCATCGCATCATATGGAAATAAAGCTCCAGATAATATGGAACTGGGAAGTAAAACTAAAACTGAAAAGTTCCAAACATGATTCTCATCATTGATAAATGCAGATAAAACTAAACCAAAGGCAATGGTGAAGATTGCTAATACAGAAAAAACAACTATTAAATTAAAAGGATTTTTCATTGCAAAATCAAATTTAAATATCTTTGATGTAATAAAATAAACAAAAATAAATAAGACTAAATTCATAAAAAATGCACTACCACGTCCAAACAGATAGGCGGACATTTTTGTTTTGCTCATATAAATTCTATTTAGAATCCCATTCCTTTTTTCTGCAATAATCAATCCAGCAAGCAAAGAGCAGGAACCAATCATTTTAAAAATTACCATACCTAAAGCATTATTTATAGGCACTCCCTTTTTGGGTACTTCATTTTTTCGTATTTCAAAATCATGAACACGATTATTGCATTTAGCATTTATATTGTTATTTAATATAGTTTCCATGTAATCGGCTAATTTAGAATCTTTTGCCTTTATTATTTCAATGGGTTTCTCTTTTGTTAAATCTATACTTTCTCCATTGCTTTTAATTACAACGGCAAATTCAATTTTATTATGAATAATGCTTTGATTTACTTCATCTAAATCCATAGCAATTATATGAAACAAATCCGTATTATTAAGAGTATGTTCCACCATAGACCCTATTTCACTATGGTCTTGATTAATTATTGCAATATTAACCTTTGATTGAAAAGAAAGGATAAAAGAGAAAACTAAAAGCATAATAACAGGAGCAACTACTATTGTTGAAATATACTCCTTATTTCTTATGAAAATCATCCAAGTATTTTTGAAAATATTATTCATAAATGGTCACCCCTTTTCTCTGCTCTTCTCTCTTTTTCAATAAGTAAATAATCCAAAGAGAAAGAATGATGATAAAGCACATAGCTAAAGATACGAAAAAGTTGTTGGTAAGCATACCCCCTGATAAATCCAATGCGGAATTTGTTACCCAATATAATGGACTTATTTTACTCAATATAGACACTATTTTTATGGATTCTAAGTATGATAAAGGAGTAAGCCCTCCACCCATGAGAACTAATATAATAGAAATCATTAAAATATTGTCATTTAAGGCTGTTCTCTGTTTTGTAAATAGACCCATTATTCCACCTAGGGTAGAACTAAATAAAGCCAAGACTAGATAAAGTGCAAAAATAAATGGAAAATATTTTCCCCAATGTACATCTAATAAAATAGTAGACATAAGATAAACAAGCACGATTTGAATTGCACCAATTGTAGTACCAAATAAAACTTTGCTTAACATCAGTTTATTTATGCCTATTTTAGAAATATAAATTCTCTCAAAAGCCTTTATTTCTTTTTCACTGAATACACTCTGCCCAACAATTAAAGCAATATACATTATAATTAAACCTAATTCTGCAAAAGTGAAATAAGTATAAGAATCAATAGTTGTTTTTTCTACTTGTTTAGATGTAATATAATCATCAGAAGATATACTTATATTTCCTAATAAATTTTCATAAGAAGCTCTTATTAATTTACTTAAACTTGTTTCATTATAAGGGGAGCGATAATAATAGAAACCATTGTTAGATAGCTTAATAAGTGCTATGGACTTATGTTTATCCACCTTTTCACAACCATTTTCATAATCATTTACTTTTTTAAAGGTCACATTAAGTTTGTCTTCTACTGCTACTTGAAACTGTTGAAATTCTCTATCATATCTTGAATGGTAATTATCTTCTAAGTAATAGAGAATGCTTTCTTCGGATTTTGTTTCCATTTTTATTCCTGTTACTCCTATTATGTTAGACATGGCATATCCCATAATCAGAATAAGAATCATTGGGACTACTAACATAAATACAACATTAAATGGTTTTCTAAAGAATTGTTTTAGTTCCTTGGTATACATATTTCTTATCATCAATCTCTAAGCTCCTTTCCTGTTAAAGATAAAAAGATTTCTTCAAGGGTAGGAACTGTATGCTCAATACTAATTATAGAGATATGGAATTGCTTTAGTATATTAAAAACAGTATCATAGTCATTCATATCTTTCCTACAATGGATATTAAAGCGTTGGTTTTTCATATTTACCTCTGTTACCCCTGTTATGTTCAATATACTCTCTCTTACTTTTGCAAAATCTAGGGTTTCTGCTTGAAATGATACCGTCAGTATTCTGTTATTTTTATACAATGCTTTTATCTCATCTGTAGCTCCAGATAAAATAATTTGTCCATGATCTATGATTAGGAGCTTGTTGCAAATTTCTTCCACTTCTTCCATGTAATGTGAAGTATAAATTATGGTTGTTCCTTGATTTTGAAGTTTTTTAATACTTTCTAAAATAAAGTTTCTTGATTGTGGATCAATTCCTACAGTTGGTTCATCCATAATAATTAATTTTGGCTTATGAGTAATTGCACAAGCAATATTGAGTCTTCTTTTCATTCCTCCAGAGAAGTACTTTGCTTTTTTATCTTTTTGTTCATGTAACCCAACAGAAGTAAGTGACTCATTAACTTGCTTTTTTAAATTTTCCCCATTTAAACCATATAGAGAAGCAAAGAATCTTACATTTTCCTCAGCAGATAAATCAGGATAGATTGCTAAATCTTGAGGTACTAATCCTAAGTTAAAATGCCAATTTTTAAAACTTTTATTTTCTTCAAATAAAATCACTCCTTTATCAGGTATTAGTAATCCTGAAATCATTTGAATAGTAGTACTTTTACCAGCACCATTTGGTCCAACTAATCCTAAAATGTCACCTTTTTTTACTTCAAAACTTACATTATCTACAGCAGTAATATCTTTGTATTTTTTAGTTAAATTTTTTACCCTTACTATATTCATGTAATTCCCCTTTCAGCACTTCATAGTTAGATATAACTAACTCAAAAGTACATTTTTATTTTTATTTAAATATATACAAAGATTAGATATGACACGCTTGTGCCACAAGTATAAGTTTAGTATAATATTACTGAATGTATAAGACAATAGATTCTCAAGAAGTGATACATAATATTGGTTTTGTGCCATTAATATATAGAGGTGATATTTTATGAAAGCCACGGAAGTAAATCAAACTAAAGACTGGGTAGTTGAAGCTATTTTAAAGTTATTAGAAAAAAAGGAGTATCGAGATATAACAATTTCTCAGATTGTTAATAAAGCAGATATCGGTCGAAGAACTTTCTATCGATACTTTAAATCAAAGGACGATATTTTCAATTATATTGGTCTAAATTTAGCAAATGATTTTGCACAGACAATTTTAAATGATAAAGCAGATTCATTATTTACTATTTCAACATCCTACTTTAAGTTTTGGGAAAACCATATAGATACATTACTTTTAATGAAAAAAGCTCATCTTCTATATTTTATTGAGGATAATCTATTTGAAATTATTTATAAAGTAGCAATTAAAATAGGGCATATTGAAGAGCAAGATGTAGATGAAAATTTCATGAATAAATATAAATACGAATTCGAATTTAAGCTTGCTGGCTTCTGGAAACTAACTTTACTCTGGTGTATAGAGATGCCTAGAAAGACTCCAGAAGAAATAGCTAAAATTATTCTTTCTATACTAAAATAAAGATTATCTTCTCTTCCTATCATTCAAACCCAGTAATATGAGTTCATTTTTTATTTCATAATTCTTTAATGATTGCATAGTGTAAATAGGAGTCATTAGCTCCATCTTACCAGTTACTTTTAAAGCATTATTGCTTACATTCCATAGTTTTATTAAAGTTTACTGCTATCGAAACTCTTTAGAAAGGCGAATTTAAGTTCTAGAGAATTATTTAGGTAAAAATTTATAAGTCTTATGTCTTTAGTATAAAGAAGAGACCAAGTCTATAGATCATCTAATTTGACCTAAGGCTTAGTCTCTTTAAAATTCTTTATTTAATTTTATATCAAATTTCATATACACAATCTAATTTATCTATAATTTCATTATGCAGATTATGAGTAATTAATATTATTGTCAAGTTTTTATCATCCATAAGATTCCTCTCAATTTCTAAAGCACTTTCTTTATCAATTGCAGAAGTTCCTTCATCTATGATTATAAACTGAACTTTTCGTATAATTGCCCTTGCTAAAGCTAAACGCTGTCTTTGACCACCTGATAAATTCTTCCCATTTTCTTCAATTATAGTGTCTAAACCTTGAGGCAAGTTATTAATAAAATCTAGTAAACTACTTTTTTTCAAAGCTTCATATATTTCATTATCAGAAAAATCTTCACCAAGATTAATATTATTTCTAATCGTTCCATTAAACAAATAAGTATTTTGATCAATATAAGTAATTTGTCGATAAATACTTGATTGTAATACTTCTTTTAGTTCATTATTATCAAACAAAACCTTACCAGAGTAATTTGATAGAAATCCTAACAAAATTTTTGCTAATGTTGATTTTCCCTTTCCACTTGCTCCTACTAAAGCATATTTCTTACCTCTTTCGAATTTAATATTTATATTTTTCAAAACAGGAGTATCAGAATAAGAAAAAGATATATCTTCTAATGTAATACTTTCAAGTGTATTTAAATCAACTTTTGAAGTTATTCCATTTTTCTTTAATTTAAATTTTTCAAAAACTATTTTTGATGCTTTTAATGAAATAATTGAATTTACACTAGCTCCTACACCTGAGAAAAATGATCCTGCCAAGTTCCCAACTGATAAAACTGCTCCGACAGGCGTTAAATTTTCAATAGCTAAATAAAGTGTCACAACAATTAAAACAACCTGTCCTATTAAATTAACTCCTGCAACAAAAGTCTCTACAAGTGACTGTTTTCGACTATATTGGAAATTTATATTTTCAATTGTATCCGAGCTGTGGTTAACTCGTTCAACAAAAGCTGAAAATAAATTATATAATTTAAATATAGTATATCCCATAACTGTTTCTTTTGTTTTTTCAACAAATTTTTCTTGCCCTATTGATAACTCTTTTGAAACTTTAGTCATTAATTTTCCTAAAAGCTGTGGTATTACAGATATAAAAACAAATAATCCAATAGCTGTTAATCCAATAAACAAATTTAATTTTATCATTGCAATTAAGGAAAAAATTGTTGTAGCAATATTCTCTACAATAGTAAAAAATGGAATAAATGCCTGTTGTGTAATTTGCTGAACATCGCTTGTTAACCAAGAAACATAATTCCCAGAATCTTTTTTATGAAATTCTTCATAATTTAATTCTACAATCTTTAAGGCTATATTATTTCTTAAGTTTTTTCGAATTTTTCGTATCATATTAGCTTTAGCTATATTTTTTATATATAGTAAAATTAATGCTATAATCCAAATTATAGTAACATTCAATGCATCGTTTAATAGTTTATTTAGAGCATTTCCCGAATAGTTTATAGCTCTGAACAAAAAAGAAAGTGAATAACCTGCATATACCATCATAAGAGATGATAGAATTATACACAGTGAAGTAAATAAAACCCACCATTTGTTTTTATATAAAATACTCCTTAACATTACTTATGCCCCCTTTTTTAAATTATATTAGTAATTCATCTAAAAAGAAACAAAAATTTTGGGATTTATCTTTAACTAATCGTTCAAAAAACATCAATATACCTATAGTTCCATATCCAAAGTCAGTGGATAACTTATTAATATATAAATCGGGAAATAAAATTCCATTCTCGTACTTAATTTGATGCAATAAACATCCTCTCGAAAAATCATATGCCTGCTTCTTATATTTATCATCACCCAATATATAGTAACTATCTAGCAAAACATTTCCCATTCCTGATAAACCACTATATAAAGTTGGTGATATTGAATATTTAGATATAAAAGAATTTGCTAATTCTACAGATTTCTCAAGCAAATAAGGCTCCTTCAATATTTTGTAATATCTTAGCAATACTGATAATATTCCACTAGTTCCTTCTATAAAATAAGGAGAAGCTATATTTGAGCCTATAAAACCTGGAAAATCAATTGTTGCATATATATTTGAGCTAACTTGATAATTGAGTTCTAATAACAAACTATCTTTTCCATATAAAATATATCTATTATCTCCACTGACTATATATAAATATAATAAAAATAAAGATATTCCACTAAGCCCTTTTTTATATCCTATATTTTTAATTTGATCTATTTCTAGATCTTTGATTATATTATCTCCAATTTTGACGGCTAGCTCTAAATACATCTTATCTTGTGTAATTATATAAAACTTCAAGCATAATAATCCGATTCCACTTTTACCCGAAAAAATACTGTAATCCTGACCTAATTTATAAATGTCTATATGCTGATCGAATAACATCTCTGCTTTCTCCAACTCTTTAATATCCAATAATGTCCATAAGACTCCAGCTATACCAACATATAACCCCATTGGTTCATTTTGGGGAAATTTTAGATGTGAATTTATGAATTCCTTATTAAAAGCTTTAACTCCCAAATAATTCAATCCTCTTATAATTCCAAAAAGACCTGTAGATACATTTAGTTTGCTATTCAATAATGGAGTATTTGGGAATATACATAGTGATGTCTTATTTTTAGATGATAAAATCCCTTTAATTCCTAATTTAATACTTTCAGCCAAACTATCTTGAATTTGTACATTTTTAAAATTTATATCTTGCCTTTCTATTTGTTTGTTTTCAAGTTGATATAAAATATCTTTTAGCTTATAAATTACCTCTTCAATACATGGACGTTGATTATATTCAGAACTTGTCATATTTAAAATCAATAACTTTAATTCAACTGGCACATTATATTCTTCTAAAACACTATCTAGAAAAACTTCAAAAGTATCTTTTTTAATATCAATCATATTATTCTTTTTAAGAATACAACTAAATAATAGGCATCCCAGCGAATATATATCCGATTCATATAAGTTTTGATGACGCATTGTTTCAAAGAAACCTTTTGTTCCAGCTCTTTGTGTTAATGAACCTTCTCTATTACATCCCTCCAAATCTATAGCTTTAATATCTAAATCTAGAGTTATCATAAAATTATCTAAAGCAAAATCACCAAAAATATATTTATTCTTGTGGAGAATACTTATAAAATCAGATAATTTAATAAAAATTTTAATAATCTTTTTCAAATAATCCTGTACTTGCACCCCTGTACCCATTCTATAAATCGGGTTATTTCTTATTACAAACTCGTCTAATACTTCTCCATCAATATACTCTACGATAGTAAAAAAGTGCTCCCAATCATAAAAATAGTCAATAACTTTCGGTACATATCCTGTTAGTTCGAATTCCTTTAATCTCTTCACTTCTTCTTTTCTTATGTAAATTGCATCTTTACCATCACCTATTAAAACAGTATGAGGCCGAGCTTCTTTTATAACAACTAATTCTTTTGTTTTTATATCCTCTCCTAAATATACTCCCCCAGCATTGGTAAATCTAATAGCTTTAATAACTTTATACCTTTCTGTTAGTTGAGATTTAGAATTGTTTTCAAAATTAGTAAAAACATCATTTATACCTGGTGGTAATTTAAAATATGGTACTCTTAGATCTTCTATTTTTCTATTATAACCATCTATAATACATGGTTTAGAGTTACCCTCATTATCATATTCATAGTTTGATAAAAATCCTCCATATCTATAATAAATAACTTTACAATCCTTATATCGTTTATCTGACAAAATATATGGACCCTCAAATTGTCTTAATCTTATATATAATAAATCAATAACTTGTTTAAATTCATTTAAATTTTTAGGATAAATAGTTATAAACTTACCATATGATTGTCTAGGAAATGATTTTTGAGAAGTTACTTTTAAAGTTTCTATATCTAATAAAACTTTAAAAGCTATTTTTTTGGGGATTAAAATAGAAGCTACAATATCTAAAATATCTTCAGCATTTTCCAACGTAGCTGAAATATGTATCTTCCAACCTTGTGAAGGTAATTCTAAGTTCTGATATATGATATGATAGATTCCTCTTTTTTCTATCTTCCAATCACAATCTATTTTATGAAGAAGAATATCAATAAATTCTTTATTGATATTCTTTTTTGAAAAATCCTCATAAAACTTATTATTTTCTATAGAATATAAAAGTAAATCAGTTATCATAAATATTCCTCCTAGTATAATAATGTCATAGTCATTAGTGACTATGCAGTTAATACATTTCTATAAAAAAATATTTCTATTATCTAGCAACAGAAGAAGGAGTTCTTCCTTCATCAGATGTTACTTCTATATTTAAGATGTCTGACGGTTCCCAGTAGACTCCAGACTTTTCATAATGTATAATCCTTAAGGATAGGACAAAGAATGTTTGCATCCTTGGGAAGTCAGTTTCTACTGACCTATACCTACTAAAAAGTCAATTAGTCCATTCAATGAAGTTTTTTTGATTAGGCTGGTTGGGAGCCTCAGGCTATACCCGTATCTCATGCTAGGTTGTGTACTCATTAGATGGAAATGGATTACTATCGGAAAGGAGCCTTAGCTTATGTCAAACTTTATCTTTGAAAGTTTATTTTTATCGGTTGATATTTATATAGGTGCTGATTTTAGCTGGATGTCTATAGCTCTACTAACCAAACCTTTGTAGGAAAGCCTTTTAAAATGATACATTCTTATCTTAATTCCCTTGCACTTGCTGTTTCTAAAATAAAAGAAGCAGAAGAGCTGTATTCTTTGGAAAGCCATATTTTCCTCGAATCAACGGGAATTTATCATTACTCACTCTTCTGCTATCTTCCTGATAAAGGATTTCATGTCTCCGTGATTAATCCTATCACCACTAAGAATAGAACAAGCATTAACATTAGAAAAGTACATAATGATAGATTTGATTCAAAAAAAGCTACTTTAATCAGTTTGAAACCCGATTTGAAGGTTTCTCTTATTCCATCAGATCTTGCTCTTAATTTAAGAAATCTTTCAAGAAAATATTATTATCCGATGGATAATTGTTTTGCTTATGTGAATAAGCTTCAGGATGAACTGCGTATGGTATTTCCTCAGTATTTAATTTTTTTTCTAAAGTAACTACGAATACATAAATGACATTACTAGAAAAATATACTTCTCCAGATGCATTTTTAAGTGCTGCCAAGAATGAATTTATTGCTTCCATACGCCCTACTGCACGTTTTGGTCTTACTTATGCTCAGAACAAGTATACTTCTATTATTCAAGCCGCAAATGATGCAAAAGCTTTTGGTCATGCTGTAAGCAGTAACTTTAAACGAATTCTTCTATACATCCGTTTTATTCGTCAGTTTGATAATGAAATATCATCTATACTTTCTGATATGCATGAACTTGTGGATGAAATCGGAGATTTCTCTGCTTTTCGTTCACCAAAACAGCTTTTTGTCTATTTTGGCTTGGATCCTGTAGTAAAGCAATCTGGTAAATTCAACAGTACGAAAATAAGTATGTCAAAACGAGGTTCCAGGATTACACGAAGAGTCATTCACACTATGGCTTTAATCAGTATCAGCAAGAACAAAGATGGTTCTTCCAAGAATTCTGTGCTTCGTTGATTACTACATTAAAAAATATCAGAGCAAACCTAAAATGGTGGCTCTTAGAGCTATTATGCATAAAGTATGCAACATTGTATTTGCTATTTTGCGTGATTAAAAAGAATTCGAAATCATCACACCGGAAGTACACCAAAAGAATTACCTGAAAGCGAAATGCGACGTCGCCACGTAGTGTAATTCCATAATCCAACCGTTGTTTTTTGATGAGTAGTCAAAAGGATTATTAAGGTTACCCATTTTAAATTTCAAAAAACAGAAATTTTTTTTTATTTCCTATTGACATTTCTTAATTGGACTTATTACTAGAGCCCCTTCATAGCTAATATAATTAAATTATCGGTGAAAATAGGTTGCTTTTACATAACACAAAACTGTACATTAGTAAAGAAAGTGTGAAAATTTCACACTTTCTTTACTAAGCTTTATGAAATATTTTTAGCTAACCTCATCTGCCTTACAAAAAACACTAAGTAAACTAGCCCAACTTGTTGGTGTAACCTCTATATCTAATTTTTGTAGTTCCAATACTGACATTCTATACCCCCCTTTCTTTGTAATGCTTATAGCTCGTTGCAAAACTCTACAACTCACATTAGTATTACATTTTTATATATTGAAATGGCTGGATTCCCCCCATTTTGGGTATATATTCATTGACAAAATGTATATAACTCAAAATAAATTTAGAAAGTAGAATCCTATGCCAGTTTCAGCTAAACAATTAAACCTTTGTGATATTTCTACTAGTTTTGATAAATTTTATAATCAAAATCAAGGTAACTTACTTGATTTGCTAAACCTATCCATTAATATTAGTGATTTTATTCCCTTTTCTTTCTACCAAAAATATTATTCTCATTTTGGCAGAAATAGAGATTACTCCCTTGAATCTATGTTATCTGCTTTTACTCTTAAAAAAATTCTATCTATACCTTTTAATCATGCACCATTATTTCAATAACTCGAACTTTGCACTTGATTTATCTAATCAAACCTTATAATTTCAATAACTGACTAAACTTAACTTCAAGTTTATAGATAAACAAGCTTATTTTAATCTATACAGGATTTATATATCTTAAGCAATGAAATTTGGAATTACTTAGTAAACCTATAAGTTTATTTAACATAAACTTTAACATATGGTAATAGTAAAATCTACTTATTTCGTTTGACAAATACCGCAGAAATGCAAGTTTTGTCGAACTACTTGTTTTTGTTCTGGAAAGGGTTGCCTTTCCATTCTCTTACTTTGTAGTGATTGCATCCATAAAAACAAAAGGATAGATTTGACTTAATGGCCTATTTTGCTATTTTTTTTATATGGGATTATACTGTCTGTCATTTTACTTAGCATTTCTGCTGATATTTCTATTCCATATATTTCTTTTACCTGCTCATGAATATCTCTAGTCGACATACTTCTTCCATAAAGAGCTATTACTTTCTCTTCAATACTAGATATATCTCCTTTATTTTTAGTTATTACAATTGGCTCAAATTCACTATTTCTATCTCTTGGTACTTCTAGTGGTATCTCACCAAATTGAGTTTTTACAATTTTTTGAGTATATCCATTTCTTCTATTATCTGTTTGTTTATTCTTCTTATCTCCCTCGGAATATCCTAGTTCTGCTTCTAGCATCTCCTGGAGTACATCTTTAAACATATCTTTTAAATATGAATGAAGATCTCCTGCTGTTATTAATTTTCCATCACTTATCATATTTCTTAAAACTTCTTTTGGTAATGTTGACATAAAAAATTCTCCTTTCTAGTTTAAATCATATTTTGATTCTTTCCAGAAAAGAGAATTTTATTTCGTAAAAACACAGATTATTTTATACTACCTTCAGTTGACAAATACATTATCTTTTTTGTTTGTATTTATTTTAAAAAATCTTCTGCACACTTAATAAGCACTTTTCCTATTCCTCTATTTCTATGATGGATAGAAGCAAAAAACAATTACAAAGAACGTATCTTTATCAGATTCTATTTGCACTAATCCAACTACTTCTTTCTCCAAATAAGCAACCATAAGCATCTCTGATTCTAAGTCTAAGTCCCTTGAAAAGTACTCACTTACATCTTTATTTTCAGCTATCATCGTCATTATTGTATCATACTCATTTTATATTGTAATTCCATATATAGGCTCATCATCAGCTACATACCTTCTCTATCTTATTTGCAGCTGCACTGGGTCCTCCTCCTTGCTGCAAGGTTTTTGAAATTATTTCTGCATTTTTTTTATAGGATATGTCATTCAACATTTCTAAAACGATTTCCCTAATACTATTCGAAGTACATGAATTTAATCTTTTTCCAGCATTTAATTCTGCTACTCGATTTGCCACCATGAGCTGTTCACTATGCAATGGGAACAAAATAGATGGAACGCCAAAATATAAACTTTCACTTATACTATTCATTCCACAGTGAGTAATAAACAAATCCGTCTGCTGTAGAACTTTTAATTGTTCAACTTTAGTATAAACTTTAAAATGGTCTGGCAACTTACCAAATCTAGAAATATCCGTCTTGTCTCCAACAGACATAATAACTTCACAATCAACATCAGATAATGCCTGAATACAATTTTGATAAAAATCTCTGTTTTGGTTTAGCACCGTCCCTAATGAAATATAAATCAGTGGATATTTCTTTTGAGTTTCTTTAATTTCTGGAACTTGAAAAGAAGGTCCTACAAAAGCATACTTCTCTGAAAATGTTTCTACCATAGGCTGAAATTCTCTAGATGTATAGACAATTGTATCTGTATCATTATCATTTTGAATAATATTTATAATATTTTTTACCTTATATCCTTTTTTCTGAAGTAGCTTTATCTTTCTATTGATTCTTGGAATGCCCATAAACATACGGAATATTTCTTTTGGACTTTGCTTCATCAGTTTCGCAGTGTATTTATTCATTGCAAAGGTCGTAGTAGAACAGATATAAGGTATATCTAATTTTATTGCAAATAATTTCCCCCATATACATATGGAGTCAGATACAATACAGTCTGGATTAAATTCTTTAAGTTCTCTACATACCTTTTCATCTAAATTCATTGTTGTATCTGCTGTCATCTCAATAAGGGCCGCAAAATCCTTTCCAATTTTCCGTTCTATATCTGGAGTAAATTCTGGCAAATAGTCATCACATGGTATAAATTTTGCCCCTACATTTTCAATTTTCTCCTGAAATTCATAAAACGAATAATACCAAACTTCATGACCACGTTTTACCAATTCATCTACTACTGATATAGTAGGATTAGTATGTCCATAAGCTGGGATATTGAAAAATACCATTTTACTCATTATCTTTTTCTCCAGACTCAGTTAATTTTCTTATTTCTTTAGCAAAAATAAGCGAATCTTCTTCTGATTCTGTTGGATAAATTTCCTGTGACTTACCTGCAAAAATTGCATCAGCAATCTTAGAAAATACATCATACCTTTCTATTGCAATACCTTTTTGGGCATCTGCAAGTAGAATTAGCGTATCTCCTGATGAAATATTAAACATATCTCTAACTTCCTTCGGAATAACAATCTGTCCCTTTGAACCTACCTTCACAGAACCCATATATTTATCTTCCAGATTTTTATTATTCATAGTTCACTTCCTTTCAGTATTACTTTTCATACTTGTTATACTAATTATATTCTTGTATTGAATTTTTGTCAATGTAATAAAAACGTTTTAAAAAGAGACTAAGTCTATTTGGTCTTTTAAGTCGACCTAAAAACTTAGTCTCTTTTGGTTTCTATATCATTAGTATAGTTAGGTATTTTGTAATACCTTTGATATTTCCTTGAATCGCTTATCAGATATACCTAGTTTTTTCTTGAACTTTTCATCATTCATTCTTTCAACAATTATATTGTCTGGAGATAATTCGCTAATAATACTTTTTATCTTGTCAATAGATTCCTCTGTATCGTTATATCCCTTAATAATTGTTACTTCTAAAATAAATTTTCCTTTATATTGCTTGTTAAATGAAGTCATATTTGAAATATATTCCTTTAGTGTATATCCTTCAATTGGTCTTTGTATTTTTTGAAAATCTTCTTCTTTTATTGCTTTTATCTCACCAATAACTTCATCACATTTATTGGCTATTTGTATATATTCATCCCTACCTAACAAATAGCCATTAGATAGTAGCCTTACAGATACACCCTTACTTTTAATTAGTTCAATTATAGTACTAATTTTGCTGTTTATAAGGGCTTCTCCCTTTGAATTTATATACACTAATTCTACTTTATGGTTTTCTATCATATTTTCTAACTCTTTTAATGAATTGTCTATTTCATCAAAGGGCCGTTGTATATCTACTTTATTATATGACCTTCCAATAGGACAGAATATACAATCAAAATTACAATACTTTTCAGGCAATATATTTACTTCCAGTACTTTTTTACCATCTTCATTATAAATCTCTTTATAACTAAAACTCATTTAACTACCCCCTTAAATCACTATATCACTACTTCCTTATTATTAATATCTAAAATTGAAATTTTATTTATTCCACCTAAATTCTCTTGTACTTCTTGTGACAAGTCTTTTAGGGCATTCTCAAACTCTTCTAATCTACTTTCATCAACTAATTCAATACATAAAAAGGCATTGGTTGTACTTTCAGTAAGCATTGTCCTTACTGCTTCCCTCCAGTTCCAACATCTGCAAATTGCACCTTTATCATCTTTATAAACTATTTCACCTTCATATGGAGGTGAGTCTTCATCTGCTCCAAGAGGAATAAATTTCTCATCTCCAATAGCTGTAGTCAATCTTATATCACCTATAAATTCGTCTATATCCTCACCACCACAGGGCAATGCGTATCTTAATGAAATAGAGTTATAAATATCAACTAGTGGGTTAATAGTTCCTATATGATTACCATTATTAATTCTCTTTAATAATGCTTCTATGGATGCTCTTGCACCTTTCTTCGTTTTAAATTTTTGGAATGCTTCTCTCCATACTTTTATTACGGAATTCTTGCTAAATTCTGCATTTTGAAGATACTTTAATGCCTCCTTTTCTGCCTCTAAAATTAGCTCTGCATATTTCTCATTATGTTTTACTGTATTATCAATACCATTACAAATAATAACTCCAATTTTTGCGTTAGGAAATATATTCCAGAACGAATCTTCAATAATGAATTTTTGCATTAGATTACCTCCTTGATTTAAATTAATAAACTTATATAAATATTATTAATTATCTATAAACATTTTATCCTTATTTAGATATGGATGACTGTGCCATTACACTATTCTTTGGATTACACAATATATAAGCTATAGGTAATGTTAATATTTCTGCAAATGGCACTGATACCCATATACCATTATCTCCTAAAACCTTAGGTAATACTAGCAATAATGGAAGCAATAAAATTAAGGACCTACATAGAGATATTGATACAGACTCCTTCCAATGTCCTATGGATTGCATATAGGATGCTAACAGAATGTTTATACCTGATACAAATAAAGCTGGGAAATAGTAAATGGTTGCAGTGGTAGCAGCTTTAACGAGCTCAATATCATTATCGGCAAATATAGATACTGGAACTTCTGTATATTTAAACAATAGTAAGTATGCTATTATTCCTATAGCTATTGATATACGCAAACTAATTTTTAAAATTACTTTCATATTCTTATCTTCATTGGCTCCATGGTAAAAGCTTATTAATGGCTGTGAACCTTCTGCCATACCTAAAAATAATGATAAAATTATTAAAGCTATATATCCTACTATACCGAATGCGGCAAACCCTAAAGCTCCCATGTGTATTCCAATTGCAATATTAACACATAATGTTGTTATACCCAAAGCAAATTCCATAGCAAATGATGGTATACCCTTTAATAACATATCAGAAATGATTTTAAAATCCATTTTTATTTTTTCAAAATATAAATTACCTTTCTTTGATATAAAATGTGGCAACATTATTGTCATACTGAATACAGGACCCAAGCCAGTAGCTAATGCTGCTCCACCTATTCCCATTTTTAAAGGTCCCATGAAATACCAATCAAGAAACACATTTGATAATGCTCCAACAATCTGAGCAAACATTGCAAGTTTCGGTTGTGAATCATTTCTTAACCATGTACACATGGCATAGCTAAACATGAAAGCAGGGCTGAATGCAAAGAAATATTTCATATATTCAACTACCAAATCCATTATATCAGGAGTAGCCCCCAGCATCTTTGCAATAGGACGTATAAATATCAATGCACCTACTGCTATTAATATAGACACTATAGCTAATAGTCTAACGGATATATTAAAAATACCTCTTGCTTCTTTATATTCTCCTTTACCATTTTTACTAGAAATCAGTACACCTGCTCCTACTGATATAAGCATACTTAAAGCTAACAGTATTTCTACAACAGGAACACCAACAGTTACTGCCGCCAATGGTTCTCTTCCAAGCATCCTTGCCACGAAAAGACCATCAACAACAATATATAGGGAATTAAATAGAAGCCCTGCTATTCCAGGTACAATATAGGACAGTAATAACCTAAACATGTTCTTTGATTGATTTTTAACTGCTACTTCATTATTTTTCATACTTTCTCCTCCTCTTAGAATATAAATAAAAAAAATAAATAAAAAAGGTAGACCTGACGCAACCTCAGGCCTACCGATGCGATTCTTTTATCTCTTTATAGATGTATTATTCTCCGGCGAGAATAATACTATGAGATCTATTCATTTTCCTTGTATAATATCAAAGTGGAATTTCTTTGTCAAGCTATTTACAATAATAAATTCTTATTGTCTATTTGTTTGTATTAGTAAATACTATACCATACTTAATTTTTTAATGGCTTCTTTTTCATCAGATAAGAAAAATATATCCTTTCCTTTGTTACATTCATAGATAAAATCCCTCAAGCTCTTACTTGTATATTCAGAAAAATCTCCTACAATAGCCATTTTTACTTGATAAGTAACAAATTTTTGTAGTATTTCACCAGCAATTTTTGTACTTAAATTAAAAAATTCTTCACATATTGCCGATTTGTTCAAAACTATACGATTACAGTTAGTTTTATACTGTATCGTCATCATAAAATCCAATGCTGACTGAACATCTGTTATTAATATATCCTTACTATTTACAACAGCAATGTCAATATTATTTTCTTTTATAGTATTTATTTTCATAACTATCCTCCATCTAAATAAATAATTCTTATACACTATAATATAAATAATTCTTAATTTATATAGATTATATCATATAATTCATCTATTAATCTATCAACATATAAAGTAAAACTTTCAAATCAATATTTATTTGAAGGCATTGTATGTTCCTGTTTAAATTCCAAAGTGAATAATATATTTATTTTTTCTTTTGGCTTGCTCAAATAATTCAATTATCTCATTATACTGTTCTGAAGGCTGACTGTTAAAAACAGATATAAAGTTACCCATAGATTCAGGGGGTATTAGTGTTATACCATAATATGCAAGGTTAGTTTCTGGGTGTTTTAATGTATGCCAATAACAAGGGATACTCTGAAATTCAGCCAACAATGGCTCAATGAAATCATCATCTATTTTAATATGCTTATATTTTTTTGGATCATATTCATCAAACCTTTGGTTCTCTTTAGGAGTAGTTTCCATAATTCCAAATTCATGATTTGCCATTTCATTCTCCTTTTCTAATATAATAGGTTTGCCTTAACCGTAAACCCCAAACATCCAATGGTCATAATTAGTTTTAATTTTCATTTTCAAACTTCCTTTCTTTATTTTGGCTATAAAATGCCCAAAGTAAATAAGTGACCATTAAAATTATATAACCTATGATTAAAATCACAGGAAGTATACGGAAAATAAGAGCAAATGGTAGTTCAAATAAATATGCTTTCCAAAATTCCATGCCACTTTTCTCCCAGAGACCAGGTGTAAGAAAAGCATATCTAGGTTCCATAATCATTCTTATATCAAAATATCCATATAGTATTGCTACAACCAAGTAAGTTAATAGATACCCTATTCCTTGAATACTATTTATCATCTTCTTTTTATAACGATACTGGGAAGACTCTCTATCTGAAAAGATGGATACATCTTTGTCTTCATTTAATAAGGAAATAAAATACTGCTCTCCAGATAAACGGCTTCCCGCTACATGTATCCAACCAGAATCTTGAAAAAGATTGAGATAGTCTTGATAACTATCTTTGTTTTTAAAAATACGATAATCAACTGCATATACTGATGAATTTTGTGTGTTTTTATGAAAAGTATAAAATAACTTTTTTTTCACCAATTTCCAACCTAAATTGGATTGTTCATTTAACCATTTTTCTTCTGCTGAATAACTTGAAAATAACTTAAATTTTTTCATCTTCTTTTCCTCCTGCTTCTAAAGCCTGCTTTGTAACAGTTATCATATGTTCCATACGACTCATATCCATCAACAAAATTTCTTTACCTTTCTCTGTAATTTGATAAACCTTTCTCCTTTTATCCTCAGAAAAAACTGGCTGTATATATTTAAGCTTTAGTAGATTTTCAATAGCACCATACAGTGTTCCCGCTGCCATACGGACCTGTCCATTACTCATGTCTTCAATTTTTTGCATAATCATGTACCCATGCAATGGTTCAAATAATGAAAGTAAAATATAATATACTGTTTCCGTAAGTGGTAAATTTTTATCACGCTTCATAACTAACCTCCTTAATATTTTGATATCGTATACTTAACTGAATTCCTCAATAAAATTAAACTTTAATAGTATTCAGTCTAAATATATAGTATAACTGTATATCGTTATTATATATAGTTCAACTGTATATGTCAAGATTTTTTTTACTATACTTTAATTTCTAATGTAAGCTTATATACAAAAAATTAAAAAGTGTTGCAAACTTGTATCAAGTGCAACACTTTTTTATAAAATTAAAACTCTGATACTATCCATTCCCTTCGCAACTCCCATAGAGCAGCTTGATTTGGCTTTGATAAGTCTATATTATCCTCAAATAAAAAATCCCAGCTTTTTCTTACCTTTTGTTTCAAATGAGGATAAAAATTAGTCATATAAATACTAGCTTCATTTTTAATTCCTTGTTTTTCTAGAGAGTCATTATATTCCGCCCAATCCTTTTCATCTTTCGGTATATAAGCTAAATTTAATATTCTATTCCATTTGAATGGATCAAATAGAATTACATTTTCAATATCAACCTCTATCTCTAAAACTTTACTATCCTCATGGTTTTCAACATATCTTAAATCCGTAAATAGCCATATGGGATATTCTGCCCCCTCTGGCTTAGGTACTATATTTACTGCTTTTCTAATAAACCAATTATAAGGTTCTAAAAAGACATTAGCTACATTTTCATATTTTTTAATTATGAATTCTTTTTTAACATGGTATATCCCTTTTTCTCTAATAGTATCTAAGACTATTTCCCTCTGAGATGTATATAACTTTATCTTTTTATTCAATTGAGACATCTACCCCCATCTTTTAAATTTACCATTTATCCATGTATAATATCTACTACCCATTCCTTTTTTATTTCCCATATAGTTGCTTGTACTAGTGTGCTTTCCTCACCTAACGGTTCAAATAGTCTTTCCCAACTTTTGATTATCTTATTTTTAAGTAATGGATAGAAATTACCTTTATCACCTGTAATTAGAGCAGACTCATCACTTATACCAAATTTTTTTAGCTCTTCATTATGTCTTTCTTCATCCTCTGGATCAATAGGTAAATAAAAATAGTTCACTACATATCCCCATTTATCTACATCAGTATAAATAACATTTTTTCTATCTACTTCTATTTCCAAAATAATAGTATCCTCTGTAGGCTGCAGCATCATATCTGAAGATATAGAAAGCCAAATAGGATATATTACACCTTCTGGTTTAGGCACTACTTTAGCTGCATTTCTTCCATACCATTCATATAGATTTAAGTAATAATCTGATATGGTATCCATCTTTTCTAGAATATACTCCTTCTTAACTCTATAAACTCCATATTTTTCTAACTCTTTAAGAACATTTTTATGCTGTCTTGTCCAAAGTTTTACTTTATCACTAAGATTATATAAATCAGTTGTCATATCTCTACGCCTCCTCTTTTGACTTTCTTATTCTGTATTAATTTATTATGATATGAAAATTATTAGAATATTTTTCTTCTAACTGGAGATTTAACTCCAAATTTTTCAAGATCAGTTATATAAGTCTTTAATTTATTAATATTAAAATGTTTAACTTTGTTAATTTATATAATATCATAACCATGATTGTAATACAATCATGGTTATGATCGCTTGCCACTTACGTTATTCTTAATTATTTCAATTAATGTTTTAAAACTCTTTGTTTGAATTTTATTTTTATGGAATACAATATGATTTACATTAATTAATTCAAAATCATTTACCTTTATTTCAAAGATTCCACCACTTTCGATTTCTCTTTCTATTAGAATTTTAGGCAGCACACTTATTCCTAAATTTTGTTTTACCGCATAAATAAGGGCTTGTGAATTTATACTTATCCATTCTGGATTTGCTTTTAAATTATGTAATAACAATGCACTATCAAAAACATCACGGATTGCACTGCCTTTTTCTCTAAGTAATAATCTTTCTTGGATTAACTTATTGATATTTATAGGTTCATCTAAAGCTAATTTATGTTTGGGAGAACATATTATTGCTAATTCATATGACGAAAATGGAATTTTTATTAATTCTTCATTATAAATAACACCTTCAATTAAACCTAAATCAATCTCATTATTACATAACATCTCTTCAATTTTTCCAGCATTTCCAACTATAACTTTTGTTGGAGTATTCCTATAAATTTTTTCAAATTTTACTATTGCTTCAGGTAAAATAAAGTTGGCTATAGTTATACTTGATCCAATTTTAATAGTTGCATTATCTTCTAACTCTTTAATATTTTGTTCTAAGTCATCATATAAATCTAACAATTTTATTACCTTTGTTAAGAATAATTTACCTGTTTCATTTAAATAAATCTTCCTTGAAATTCTATCAAATAAATGAACCCCTAAATAGCTTTCTAATTCACTAATTGCACTAGAAACTGCTGGTTGTGTCATAAATAATTTTTCTGCTGCCTTTGTGATACTTTCTTCCTCACACACTATTTTAAAAATACGTAAATGTCTTATTTTCATATTTAACCCCTTATTCATTATCATTTAGTTATGTATTATATAAAATAATACTATTATACTTATACTGATTCAAGGTATATAATAAACAATGTTGAAAATAAATGTATTGGAGGGTTCACTATTATGAAGATAAAAAAATTGAAGTTATATCTTTCACTTTTTAGAATCACATTTTCTATTAGTGCTTTTACTTTTGGAGGAGGATATGTAGTTATTCCTATGATGCGTAAGTATTTTGTTAATGGCCTAGAGTTAATTAGTGAGCAGGAACTACTAGATATGGCTGCAATTGCACAATCAACTCCAGGTGCTATTGCAGTTAATATTGCTGTATTAGTGGGTTATCGAATCTCTGGAATTATAGGTGCAATTATTTCTTGTATTGGAACAGTCTTACCTCCCTTGTTAATATTATCAGTTATATCCTCATTCTATAAATCTTTTAGGGATAATAGGGTTATTTCTGCAATCTTAAAAGGTATGGAGGCAGGAGTTGCTGCTACAATTGTAGATTTAGTAATTGATATGGGTCAGGGAATTTTAAAAGAAAAAAATTTGCTGTTAACTTTAATGGCTCCCATTGCATTTTTAGCTAGTTTTATTTTTAATATCAATGTATTAGTTATTATTATTTTCTGTTCTATTTTGTGTTTTATCCAAACTTATATAAAAAGCAGACAAGGAGGAATCCAAGATGAATAAAACTATTTTTACATTATTTATTACATTTTTACAAATTGGATCATTCAGTATAGGTGGTGGATATGCTATTATACCATTGATACAGGAACAGTTAGTAAATTATCATAGTTGGATTACGCTTCAAGAATATACAGATATTATCACAATCTCCCAAATGACACCTGGACCTTTAGTTGTGAATACTGCTTCTTTTGTAGGAATACGTATAGCTGGAATATCTGGGGCCATATTGGCTACCTTAGGAAGTATTATATCTGGATTCATTATTTCTATCTTTTTATATAAGTTTTTTAAAAAACATAAAGAAATAGATAGTATTTCCAATATATTAAAAGGATTACGTTCTAGTTCTGTGGGACTAATTGCTTCTGCTGCATCAACTATTGTTTTAATTGCTTTTCTCGGGACTTCATCTTACAATATTAAAGATATTAGCATAAATATTACTGCTATAATTATATTTATTATTTCTTTATTTTTATTGAGAAAGTACAAACTAAATCCTATACTGATTTTGGTTTTAACGGGTTTTGTAGGTTTGCTTTTTTATTAACCATTAGTCTAAGGAAATTTATTTGCATAAGCCACATTTATTATAAATATCTAGAATTACAGATTCCTTTCCTTTAATATACAAATCTATATCTTCTGGATATTTCAAAGCCATCTCTTTTTTTATTGAACCATATCTATCTCTATCCTCTTTATGCTGTCTTAAATAATTTCTAAATGTTATATGACGATACAATTCTTTATTGTCTTTATTACATACATATAAATGGTGTACCATTAAATGTGGTTTATTTTTATAATCAAATGCTTCTCTACCAGATATACCTAGATCTCCTTCATATATATATCCAATAGATTCTAATGCCTTTTTTACTTCTTCAAAATTTTTGTCAATCACAATGTCTATATCGATAATTGGTTTTGCAGCTAATCCTTCAATAGATGTGCTCCCCACATGCTCAATTGAATTTATTTTTTCAGCCAAAACTGTTAATAATTCGTTTTTTATACGTTCAAATTCATTTTTCCATTCTGGATTATAATCTTCTACTACTACATATTTTGTTTTCATTACATTCTCCTTTACAATTTACTATTTATAGAAAAGTTTATTCTAATATTTCAACCAATATCAAGGTAACGTAATCATCTCGATTGTTTGTACCAATCTCAAAAATAAGATATTCTTCATAAGCATGTTTTCCTAGCTTAATCTGATGTTTTTCAGCATATTCAATAATCTTGTTATACATTTCACTAATATTTTGATAACTTCCCTTATAATAAACCTGAAGATACCAACCTTCTCTCCGTATTAAAGTAGTATCTTTGTCATGGATATTTTCACCTTTAGTATATAAATAAGAAAAGCTATTAAATCTTTTCTCAAGAATATTATCAATAGTAAGAACTCCCCCTAGAAAATCAATCATACTAGCATTACTACTTTCACGAAAAGCAATTATGGAAGAAATAAAATCAGGATAAGAATCATCCATCCCATTATCCATCAATGAACTTCGTAGAGCATATACTTCTTTATGGTAAGCTAATTCAATTTTATTATATTCTAAATTTAAGGCTTCTTCTGTTAAATCTTTTAAGGCATCAATTTCATGTTTAATTTGCTCTAGCCTAACAAGTTCTTCCACAACTTCTTTTGATTTTTGATCTAATAAAGATATTAAAGCATTTGGATTTCGCCTATCCATAAATTCTTTAATTTCCTTCAAAGGCATACCCAATCTTTTTAAAGCTGTAATAATAGAAAAGGTATCATATTGACGAAATGAGTAATATCGATAACCATTTTCTTTAATAATTTCAGGTTGAAATAATCCTATTTGGTCATAATGAAATAAAATATGTTTTGGAATACCACAAAGTTTAGCAAATTCACCTGTGGTTAAATATTCGTTTTTACTACTAGACATGATCACCCTCCAAAAATCTCATAATATTTTATGAGTTATTTTCCTTGGCTATAATATAACCTTATAGTTTATAATAATTCAAGTATTCCCTAAAATCAAGAAATCTTATATATAGATAAACAAGCTCAAAAATAAAACAATTTATAATAATATCTAGCATTAACAAGAGATTTAATTTCAAACTATTTTAATAAGATCCTTAATTTACACTTCTATTGAAAAATAATCATCTCAAAATCTTAAATATTCATCTTTTATCTAATATTAGACTATAGTTACAGATAATTGTGTCGATAAATAATCTAAGTGAAATGTCAATCTATTATTAAAAATTATTTTGAATTATAAATATAAGACTGTCTCTTATATTTATAATCACAGAAAACAGAGGTGAATTATGCAAGATATATTTCGTTTTAAAGTAAACTTAGGTGGAATGATTGATATATTAGGAAATCATTTGTATAGTAGTCAAGATGTATTTATTCGAGAACTACTTCAAAATAGTGTAGATGCTATAAATGCAAGAAGACTAATAGAAAAAAATTGGACTGAAGGAAAGGTATGTATCAGCTTAGTGCAAAGTGAAGATACAAATACTATTGTATTTGAAGATAACGGAGCAGGGCTTACTGAAGCTGAGATACATAAGTTTCTTTCCATAATAGGAGAATCCTCCAAGAAGGATATACTGGAAGGTATAGTAGATGCAAATTATATAGGCCACTTTGGAATAGGTCTATTATCTTGTTTTATGGTATCTGATGAAATAGATGTTATAACTAGGTCTATAAAGGATAATATTTCATATCATTGGAAAGGAAAACCAGATGGAACTTATACTTTAAATAAGTTAGAAACCAGTATAGCAGTTGGAACTTCAATTTACCTTAAATGTAAGAAAGGAAATGAAAAATATTTCACGAAAGATAAACTTATTAGTTTACTAAAATATTATGGGCTTCTTTTACCAGTACCTATCTATTTAAATGTAGACGGTAAAGATATAAAGTTAAATATCGAAATCTCCCCTTGGGATGATATGACCTTATCACCTCAAGAAATATTAGAATTCGGAGAAGATATATTTTCAGAAGAATTTTTGGATTATATTCCAATACACTCTAAAACTGGAGGAATTAATGGATTTGCCTATATTATACCTCGTAAAGTAGTGAGTAGTGAGAATAGAACACATCGAATATATTTGAAAAACATGTTACTTACAGAAAAAGGTCAAGATCTACTTCCAAATTGGGCATTTTTTGTTAAATGTACCTTAAATGCAAATGAATTAACTCCTACAGCTTCTAGAGAAAGCTTTTGTGAAGATGAAACTTTAGATAAAACCAGAGAAGAATTAGGAGAATGTATAATTAACTATTTATCGAGATTATCTAAAATAGCACCTAAAAAACTTTCTTATATTATAGATATACATAGTTTAGCTATTAAATCATTAGCGGTAGAGGAGGATAAGGTGTATAAAGCATTTATAGACTACTTAACCTTTCCTACGTCTCAAGGAAATAAAACGGGCTATGAACTGAGAACATCCTCTGAAAAGATAATATATACTTATTCTGTTGACGAATTCAGGCAGATGTCTAGTATATTTGCAGCACAAAATAAATTACTTGTAAATGCAGGTTATATATATGATAAGGAGCTTCTAGAAAAGCTGCCTATTCTATTTAATGATGTATCTGTAGAACTTATAATAGGTATGGATTTATATGAAATTATGGAAGATATAACTTTTGAAGAACAAGAGAGATCATATATGCTTTTAAAGATTGCAAATATTACTCTTAATGAATTTAAATGTGAAGTTGATATAAAAAAATTCAGTCCACAGGAATTGCCGGTTTTATACACAATAAATGAAGATGCTATGACATACAGAAATATATTAAAAGACAAGGAAGATATAGACAACAGCTTTGTAAGCATATTAGATGGATTTGCAAAAGAAATGGAAAACAACTCTTATGCAAAACTATATTTTAATATAAATAATCCTTTAGTAAATAAACTTATATCTTTAGAAGATAAATTAGCTCTTAGTAACTGTATAAAATTAATATATGTACAAGCCCTTTTAATAGGACACTTTCCTCTTAGAAATAATGAAATGAAAACTTTAAATAATGGTATAGAATCTTTGATAGAATGGGGACTTAGTAAATGAGTGAAAGGTTAGATAGATTAATAGATATGATGAATAAGTCACCAAAATATTCTAAAGAAAGGCTTTTAATTTGTGAAGAATTAGTAAAAGTAGCAGATTCAGAAAATAATATGTTATATTCCTTTGAAGGAAGAAAAGAAATCATACGTATAGATAAGTTTACTGGTGATGGATTTAAAGGTATATTAACATTTCCTAAGCTCTTATGGGCAGGAGATGAATATCTTAAAAAATCAAATAAACAGAGAAAATATGTACAATTTTATATAGTATGGGTACTAGAGAGTATGATGTATACATGTGATGATTACTATCAAATTGAGTATGAAAAATTAAATGAAATAATAGAGGAGTACAAAGTAAGGTGTATAGAATATGGGTATTCATTGAGAGTATATTATAAATATATGACCCTTACTTACATGGATTTAGAAGATGTAGAAAAAGTAAAAGAGTCATTTGAAAAATTCAAGTCCTGTCCTCGAGATGAGATTAGTGACTGTGAAGTTTGCGAATTAAGGTTTGAAGTGGAATATGAACTGTTTTTAAATAAATATGAGAAGGCATTGGAGTTAGCTGATCCCATATTTAAAGGTCAAAAAAAATGCACTACAGCTCTTCCCCTTACCTACGAACATTTTCTTGAATATTATATAAATAATAATATGTTGGAAGAGGCAAAAGAGTATAGGGAAAAGATGTATAGACTTATAAGTAAGGATGAGATTTATCTTAGTAATATGAGAATTCAATTTATATATTTTGCAATAACCGAACCTAAAAAGGGAGTGAAAATTTTTACTAAACATTTGAAATGGGCATTATCATCAAATAATGCAGACGATAATTTCAACTTCTATATAGGGGCATGGATGTTATGGGAAAGTTTTAAATTCAAGGAAAAAAGAGAGCAATGTAAACTTATATTACCGGAAGATACTCCATTTTATAAAGAAAGCGGTATCTATCTAGTTGATGATATTATCAATTATTGTAAAGATCAAGCACTAAGTATCGGAGAAAAGTTTGATACACGTAATAGAAATACTTTTTATATGAATTTTATTAATAAAATGAAAAAATTAGTATTTTAATATATAGGTAACCTGAATATTCAATAAAAAACTAATTTCTTTATATTTATAAAGAAATTAGTTTTTTATCTTTTATTTTACTCTTGCTCAAATATTCATTTTTATTATTGGACATCATAACCTCCTTAAAATCATTATTATTTTTATGAATTTATCTTGACTATAATACAACCTTATAGTTTATAATAATTCAAGTGTTCCTTAAAATCAAGAAATCTTAAAATATATTATTAAAACAATGTTATTAAATGGAGGTTATTATGAAGTTAATATTAAAGTATCTTAAAAAATATCCCAAATTAATTCTATTAAATATCTTGGGAATATTTAGCTTTGTTGCAGTTCAATTAGGCATTCCTACAATAATGGGAGCAATGATTGACAAAGGTATTGGTAACAGTGATATCGATTATGTTAAGAAAATGGGAATGGTCATGCTACTTGTAAGTATTATAGGTGGTGCAGGAACGATTTTGATTTCTTATGCTTCTTCAAGAATTTCAACATATATGATTCGTGATATTAGAAATGATGTTTTTGCACAATCACAGAAATTCTCTCATACAGAATATAATAAATTTGGTGTGTCATCAATGATTACACGTACAACTAGTGACGCATTTCAATTGATGTTATTCTCGAACTTGCTTTTTAGAACAGCATTATTAGCACCAATTATGATTTTCATAAGTGTATTTATGACAATGAAAACAAGTTTAAGCCTATCTTTAATTATTGGGGCAAGTTTTCCATTTATTATTCTAGGTGTAATTATAGTTGCTAAAGTAACTAATCCCATTTCTGATAGACAACAAAGAGGAATGGATCGTTTAAATAGGATTTCAAGAGAAAATTTAATGGGAACTAGGGTTATTAGAGCTTTTAGAAAAAGTAAATATGAGACAGAACGCTTTGCAGCAGTAAATGAAAGATATGCCTCTAGTTCAAAAAATTTATTTAAAATAATTTCCTTTACGCAACCAGCATTTTTCTTTTTATTACATTTATCTATGATGGCAGTGTTCTGGGTTTCTACCATTATGATTGATAAAGGAACTCTACAAGTTGGTCAATTGGTTGCATTTTTAGACTATCAGTTTCATGCCTTGTTCTCTGTTATGCTATTTTCCATGGTATTTATAATGTATCCTAGAGCCAGAGTTTCTGCAAATCGTATTCAGGAACTATTAAGTGAAGAACCAACTATAACAAATTCTAATAATGGAGCAAGAGATTTAAATGGCAAAATAAAATTAGAATTTGACCATGTTACATTTCAATATCCTAATGGTGAGCTTCCTATATTAAAAGATATATCATTTACAGCAAATCAAGGTGAAACAATTGCTTTTATAGGTAGTACTGGAAGTGGTAAAAGTACATTGATTAATTTAATTCCAAGATTTTACGATGTTACAAAGGGAACAATAAAAATAAATGATATGGATATTAGAGATTACGATATAGACGTACTTCGTAAAAATATTGGATTTATTCCACAAAAAGCGTTTTTATTTCGTGGAACTATAGAGGATAATTTAAAATTTGGTAATCCAAATGCAACAATAGAAGAAATGAACCATGCTATTGAAATAGCTCAAGCAAAGGATTTTATAGAAAATAAGCCAGATAAATTACAAGAGCATATTAGTGAAGGTGCTAAAAACTTTTCTGGTGGACAAAAGCAAAGAATCTCCATAGCAAGAGCAATTATTAGAAAGCCAGAAATTTATATTTTTGATGATAGCTTTTCAGCACTTGATTATAAAACAGATGCTACATTGCGTAAAGCCTTACGGGAAGAAACAAGAGAATCTATTGTATTAATAGTGGCACAAAGAATTGGTACAATAATGAATGCCGATAAGATAATTGTTCTAAATGAAGGTGAAATAGTCGGAATAGGAACTCATAAAGAATTATTGAAAACATGTAATGTATATTATGAAATTGCAGAATCACAGTTAAGAAAGGAGGAATTAGAGCAATGAAAAAATTATACCCTTATATGAAACCCTATTTGAAATTTTTTATAGCTTCAATTCTTCTCTTAGTTATATATTCAGGCTTTCTAGCAGCAGCACCAATGGTAGAAGGATTGATTACAACTAGATTAAAGGATGATGTTGCTAATATTGCTAATAATATTCCTGGAGCAGCCATTAGTTTTTCCTATATCCTTAAGATTTTAAAAATATTATTTGCTATCTATATAGGAAATATAACTTGTGGATTTTTATCTCAATATTTTTTAACTGATGGTATTCAAAATACTATGCGTGATTTAAGAAATGAAGTTCAAAAGAAGATTACAAAACTTCCAATTAGTTATTTTGATAATCGTACAGTTGGAGATATTTTAAGTATTATATCTAATGATATAGATACAATATCAAATGCCTTACAGCAATCTTTATCTAGAATATTAAGTTCGGTTTTATCCATAACTTTAGCTGTTTCCTTAATGTTTTACATTAATCCTACTATGGCTATAATAGCTATTTTAATTGTTCCATGTAGTATCTTTATAATGAGATTCATTGTAAAACGTTCTAATGTTATGTTTGAGAATCAGCAAAATGCCTTAGGAACTTTAAATGGATATATTCAAGAAAGATATACAGGTTTAACAGAGATTAAATTATATGGGAAACAAGCAGAATCTATTGAGGAATTTAAAAAAATTAATAATAATCTAGCCGAAAATGGATTTAAGGCACAATTTGTATCAGGGCTTATGTCACCATTAATATCCTTAGTTACTTATATTGCAATGGTATCAGTTATTTTTGTAGGAGTAACTTTTGTAATTTCTGGTGCAATAACTGTGGGACAGCTTCAAGCATTTATACGTTATATGTGGCAGTTAAACGAACCACTGGAACAAGTAACTCAACTATCATCAGCTATTCAGTCTGCCATTGCTGCCTCAAGAAGGGTCTTCGATTTTCTTGAAGCAGAAGAAGAAATACCAGAGTTAGTTAAACCTCTTAAAATTAAAGATTTAAAAGGAAATGTTACTTTTGAAGATGTATCTTTTGGTTATACGAAAGATAATATATTAATTAAGGATTTGAATTTAGATGTTAAAAGTGGTCAAATGGTAGCAGTTGTAGGGCCTACAGGTGCTGGGAAAACAACACTGATTAACCTTTTAATGCGTTTCTATGATGTAAATAGTGGTGCTATTAAAGTAGATGGTGTAAACATAAAAGATATGAGCAGAGATGAACTTCGTTCTATTTTTGGTATGGTTTTACAAGATACATGGTTGTTTAATGGAAGTATTGCTGATAATATCAAGTATGGTAATGAAAATGCAACTAGGGAAGATATTATAAATGCTGCTAAAATGGCAAATGTACATCACTTTATTAAGACACAGCCAGATGGCTATGATATGATATTAAATGAGGAATCTTCCAATATATCTGCTGGAGAGAAACAATTATTAACTATAGCAAGAGCGTTCTTGGCAGATCCATCTATTTTAATCCTTGATGAAGCAACAAGTTCGGTAGATACAAGACTTGAGTCAATGCTACAAACTGCCATGAAGAATATTATGAAAGGCAGAACAAGCTTTGTTATTGCTCACCGTCTATCTACAATTAGAAATGCAGATTTAATCCTTGTTATGAATAATGGAGCTATTGTTGAACAGGGTACTCATGATGAATTAATGATAAAGAAAGGTTTTTATGAAAGTTTGTATATGAGTCAATTTCAGAAACTACCATAAAATAGATCTTATCTTACTATAAACAATAACTAAAAGGGTCAAAATAGTGTTTGTCACTGATTTTGCCCCTTAATTTATACTAAACTACTAAAATAAAACCTAATCTTTTCTGTCTATCTTAAATTGTTTTAATTAAGTTCCCACCTTAGTTTTTTAAAAATAATAACAAAGGTGTTATAGTATTTTTCTCTGTAAAATCTACTTTTTTTCCATAAGTAGACAAAAGTTCTTTATCATCGTCTGATAACTCATTAGAATCTTTCCTAGAAATTACAGTCTTTAGCATTGCCATCATGGATTTATGTATTATTCCTAATTTCTTATAATCAATACTACCACGTAGATGAAAAAATTTTATATTTTCCCGCATTTCCTGTGAAAACCACTTTTCTGTAATTGGAATAAAAACTTCTTCTCTATCAGTTGAGGCTAATCCTACAGTAAAAACTATTATTTCCTTATCTTTTAGTACCTCAAAATTTTTAGTTATGATAGAAATTCCAGCAATTCCACTTGCATATAATCCACCACCATAAATAATAGTATCATATGTCCTTAATTTATTAATATCTATTTCTGAACACTCAAATAAATCTCCTTTAGTTTCTTCTGCTATCCATTGAGCATATTTTTTAGTACTGCCATATTTAGATTTATATACTATAGCTATATTGTTCATATACTATCATCTCCTATTCCCCTCAAAATCAAGATAATTTCTCTTCAATATTTTGGATACTATCCATCAACCTAAATAATATTTCATCAAGTTCTTTAATCTCTCTGTCTTTTAACACTCTAAAAAAATCTTCAATAAATTTATGATCTTTATCTTGGCGTACTCTTACATATTCCTCCATCTTCTTTGTAGGAAATATTCGTATCGCTCGATTATCCAATTGATCTTTCTCAATAGTTAAAAAACCCTTTTCTTGAAGTCTTATGGCCAATTGTTTTGAATTCTGGTGAGATGTTCCCATTTGTTTAGCCAATTGACTAAGTGTGGGAGGGCTTTCGAAAAAAGTTGTTAATGTCAGCATAAAGAACCATTGCTTAGTAGTAAGTTCACCAAGGAAACTATTTCCAATGGTCTCCAGCTTATTGGATAATAAAAATATCATTCCAAAAATACGATACCTTTTATCAATATCATATAATTTTTCTAATTCTTTCATACTAACCTCCATAGAATAAAATAAAGGTAATATATTACCTTTATTTTATTCTATATTAGTTTGATAATCATGTCAAGTTAAATTATGGAACTAGAATATTTCACAAGCTACCCTATTTAATACTAATAATATTTTTATCATATTGATGTATCTAACAATTATTTAAAATTTTATTTATATAAAGCTAATTTTCTATCTGTATCTATCTACTGCGATATAATTTATCTATTTTATCTTGCTCTTTCATTAGCTTTGAATATGAGTTATTGACCAATTTTTTCTTTTCATCTGATACACCTATTACGAAATATTGGAACACCTTTAACCATTGTTCATAACTTAAACAAGTTGGACTATCTGTCATTTTAAAACCTATATCATTGGATAGCCGTTTAATCTGTTTATAAGAAAATATATGTTTACATCTAAGTTTCATATCTTTACCTGTATTACTAAAGATGTATGCAATAAAATCAGAGTATAAGTTTCCTTTATCCTTTCTTATTAGTCTATTCTCTCTTTTTTTAATTTGTAAAAATACACTATCGACACTAGTAACTGGATTGAAATCTGTTCTCTTAAGATTCCTTATAATTTCAAAATCAAAATATGGTTTAAGAAGTAAAGAACGCATACTTTCTCCATCATAAGGTTTACCAGCATATTTTTCTGCTGCTTCCTTTTGAAGTATAATATATATATCATCAGGAGGATTGTCAGCAAATATTAATTTTGATAAAATAGCTGAAGTAATATTGTAAGGAATATTAGAAAAAATCTTATATCTATATTCTTTCGGCAACTCAAATTCTAAGAAGTCTCCATGAATTATTTCCACATTTTTTATATCATAGAACTTATCCTTTAGACTTTTATATAAGTTGAAATCATATTCTATAACATATACTTTCTTACACTTTTTTACTAATTGTTCGGTGATAATACCTCTACCTCCTCCAATCTCTATAACAATATCATCTTTACATATATTGCTTTGACCTATTAAATCGGACACTAGTTTTTTGCTGTATAAAAAATTTTGTGAGTACTGTAATTTTATCTGATTATCTTTATTTAACATTAAATCCACCACCTTAAAAATATTTGATGTGGATTCATGTATATTGAATAATCCATGACAACAAAAAAAGCTATAAATGAATAAACTATCCATCTATAGCTCTATAAATTCAACAATATTTTTTTATACAAAATTTATATCAAATAATAAATTTACTTGATAAATTATAATCTTTTAGCTGTTATAAAAAAGCTCAAAAAATATCCTATTTTAAGGATATAATAAATTAAAATATAGTTAGCTGCATGGGTTTTTCACTATTAGAATCCACTAATACAAGGTATGATAAATAAAACCTAATTTTTAGGCAGATTACCTTATATTAATTTTATTTAGTTGTATTTATTTAACAACTAAATTACGAATTCTTATTGAAGCTATACCCATCTTGCAACTCTCCTTTCTATTAATTAAAAGCATTATAGCATAGTTATATATATTTAACAAGTATTAATAGCAACTATTCTAAAATAAAACGTTTATATGCAATGTTTTTTCCTGTATTTGTTTTGAAGTTTTCATCAATACATTTCTTTATTTCATTCTGTTCTTTCTGTATATCCATAACTGTTAAATTTTCCAATAAATCTGCTTCCCATTGTATTTGAAAATCAATCCCATTAATTTTAGAAGGGGTATGATGATTAGCAATTATAAATAGTATCCTGTCAATGTTTTTGTCATAGCCTACTTTTTCTAATATTTTTTGTGCTACTGCTGGCCCTTCTTTTTCTTGATATTCGCCATCAATTGAACTATACTTTTTTTGAGCTTCAACTGCACCAATATCATGCAATATAGCCACAATTGTAATTATTTCCTTTTCTTCTCCTTCTACATTCTCACCCTTCATTATTTCTTCTGCGTTTTCCAATACCTTAAGAGTATGATCTATCCCAAAAGGTATTTCTGTAAATACTTCTTTCATTTCTTTAATTATCTTTTCTTCGTACATAAGAACCTCCATATTTTTCGCCGTATATTATCCTACTTATATTCATAGCCCTGTTATCACTTAAACTATCATATATTATCAAATTTTATCGACTTTCTACTTATTTTTGTCTCCATGCTATAATCCTACTTTTGATATAACATTTCAATATGCTCTATTCCATCCTCTAGATATATATCAGATGTTGACTTAAATCCAAAACTCTCATAAAATTTTTGCAGATATGCCTGTGCAGAAATCTTAATTTCTTTTTCTTCCAAAGTATCTATAATAAAATCTATTGCTTTTTGTACTATTTCTTTCGACAGTCCTTTTTTTCTATAGGGATTTTTTGTCAGTACCCTACCAATTGATGTTTCTGGATATGATATACCCTTTGGAAGAACCCTTAAATATGCTATTATTTCACTATTATCCTCTAAAAACACATGAAAAGATACCTCATCTTTTGAATCTAAATCTTGATATATACAATTCTGTTCTACAACAAAAACTTCTACTCTTACTTTTAATATTTCATACAATTCTTTAGTTGTTAATTCACTAAACTTTTTTATTTTATAATTCATTTTTCTTAAATTTCCTCCATAAATTCCTGTTTATTTTTCCCCAAATCAATATATGCTATTAAATCCATTGTAACAAATATTAATAACAAAAAGCAAATTAATGATATTTAATCCATTAATTTGCCTTTTTAGAATTTATGATTGCCAATCAGCTGGATAGGTTATATAGATAAAACTTGCCTTTCCTTCAACTGAAAACTGAATACTTGAACCCCTTGGAATCAAAATCAATTCTCCTGCATTGGCAGTTATATGCCGTCCATCTATGATAATAGTCAGAGTTCCTTCAATAATATAATCTATTTCATCATATCCTAAAGTCCAGTCGAAGGTAGTATCCTCCATTACCATTAGGCCACAACCCAATCTAGGGCTTTCAGTAAGTGATACTAAATCCTTTGTATACACTTTATGGTTAGGGTTCCCTGTGTCCAGTCGATCTTCTTCACTTACAGAAAACAACGGCAACGAGATTGCCATTACGCCACTAGGATCAACATGTCTCTTTGAAGAATCATTTAACTTATTACTGTATTCTTCCATTATGATACTACGAACTAAATTTTCAATTTCTGATCTGTCTATATTCAATATCTTGCCTCCATCCCTACTTAAATCTCTATAGTATTAGCTTTATTCAATCCTAAAGACACGCTTAGATAGAAATATAGCAACAAAAATGGCAGAAATACCACCGACTAACTTACCAATAATCATTGGAACAATCAATTCTGGTGCAACACCAGCTGTAAATCCTAAATGGTCACCAAATGTAAAAGATGCTGAAACTGCAAAAGCAATATTAATTACCTTTCCACGTTTATCCATGCTCTTTACTGTTTGGAACATGGCGATGTTATTGGCAAGAGATGCAATTAGACCTGCTGCAGCAACATCATTCATTCCTAACAATTGCCCTAGTTTCAGCAATGGTTTCTTAAATAGTTTTGTAATCAAGAATACCAATCCATAAGCACCAGCTAAAGTAATGGCAATACTACCAACTGTTTGGAATCCAACTTCAAGTGTATCTTGATTTTCAAATATCTTAATACCTAATAGCAAATCTAATCCGCCGATTGCTAACCCAATGGCTGCAACAGCTACTATAATTTTCCCAAATATATTGAACCCTTTAATCATTCCTTCAGGGATTTTAAATAGCCCAATTGAAATTAAAATCGCTACAGCTATTATAGGTATTAAATTCATAAAGACTTTAACTATTGGCATACCCATTACAATTCCCGCAACTAATGCTCCGATTGGAATAGTTACAATACCACATAATACTCCTTGTGCCAGATATTTTGTATCTTCCTTACTGATAATACCTAATCCCACTGGGATTGTAAATACAAGGGTGGCTCCCATCATTGCTCCTAAAATACCACCTGAGAAAAGTGTAATTAGCGGGTCAGTAGTCATCTGTTGTGCTAAGAAAAACCCGCCCATATCATTTGCTAGTAAAGTTCCTGCAAACATTGCTGGATCTGCTCCTAACAATTTATATAATGGAACCACTATAGGACTCAACCAATCTGATAACTTGGGTGCTATAACAATTATACCCGCCATTGAAAGTGCTAAAGAACCCATTGCTAGTATTCCTTCCTCAAATTGTTGACCTAAACCAGTTTTATTACCCAGTGAACGGTCAATTGCACCTATGACCATTATAATTGCCATAATCCAAATTATTATTTCATTTATACCCATTTATTTCACTCCATTCTATTTATAAATAGCAACTTTCATCATTACTCTGGATAGTCCACTGTATCTATAATACCGACAATAACCATATCAACAGGAATACTTTTACCATCAAAAGACAGACGACCAGAGCTACCAGTCGTAATCAGTACAGATTCTCCGATTCCAGCACCTACCCGATCAACTGCAACGACTAGAGCAGTATCCACCTCATGTTTGTTTAGTTGTTTTTCAATGAGTAGAAACTTTGAACCATTTAATTTTTCATCCTTACGAGTAGCCCATAAGCTACCGACAACTTTCCCAATGAACATAGTATGCTCCTTTCTATACTATTTGAACACCTAAATCACGCATATAATCTCTAGCCAATGCTGTAATAATGATGTTCTTATCTGCTTCAAAGATATCTCCTGCCTGTAAGTTCAATTTTCGTACTTTTGCTATGGTAAAAAGTTCCTTCTTATCACTTTTATGAATTACATCTTTTACTTCCTTATTTATAGTTTGATCTTTTTCTTCAAAATTCTTTAATGGAAGTATAGAAGCACCATACCTTACCAATTGGTTTTTATAATTCACAAGAACCTGTAGCAGTGCTCGTGGAACCACATGTTGACTTGCTTGAATCTCCATTCCGTCTTCTAAAAAAATAACATCCTTCTTATTCAATAACCTCTCCCAAATAGTTACTTCATCTTCTGTTTGAGGGAGTCCTAGTGCTATACGATTCATATTTAAAATAGACAGTTCAGTAACAATTACTATATCTGGATTAAATTTATCTTTAACTGGTACTATTTCATAACCTCTTCTTTCGTAGTAAGTTCGAATACTTAAATATTCTTTCCCTAAAAATGTAACTGTCCCTCTGGATTCTTCCTTCTGTAAACGTTGAATAATAATATCTGTGATTTTTTGAACTAGTATTTCAACATTATCCATATATGTCACCTCTTAACAATACGTCCTCGTACGCCTTTCTTATAACCACAGGCATTTGCTTCATCGTAATCGATGTGCATATAAGTCTCAAACTTGGGACTTACTCTCACTATAACGTCATCAAATATAAGTGGTCTTTCACTAAACACCTGAACGGATACCCTTTCTTGATCTTTGACACCTAGCCTTTGGGCATCTATATCTTTTACATGAACATGGCGTTTTGCCACTATGACACCTCTATCTAAGACAAAAGACTTAGAACCATTCATCAAAATAATTCCTGGGGTATTTTCAATATTTCCACTTAATTGAACTGGAGCATTTACACCTAGTAGACGTGCATCTGTTAATGAAACTTCCACTTGACAGTTTTTTCGCTCTGGTCCAAGAATTATAACATTGTGAATAGTATCTTTAGGTCCTTTAATACTCACTCGTTCTTCTGATGCAAATTCTCCTGGCTGTGATAGGTATTTGGATGGATGTAATTCATAACCCTCTCCAAATAGGGAATCTATTGCCTCTCTATTTAGATGGATATGTCTTCCACTTGCTTCAATTTCAAAAGTTTGGTCCATTACTTCGTATATACGAGAGACAACTATATCCACGATTGTATCAATATTGTTTTTAGTCATATTCTCACCTCTATTCCACTGAATTTTCTTTTGACTGTACCATTAAAACCCAACAATAATCCTTTAAAATAGTCACTATTGAAATGCAATTTATATAGTCTTCAGATTTTAGAAAATCCTTCATTTCTTTGGAAATAAAATGTTCTAGTTCTTGTAAATATCCATGTAACTTAAATAAATCTATGACCCATTCTTCATCTTTATAAGTTGGAATAAAAGAACCTTCAGGATATAGACTGGCAACATATGACTTTTTGTCTTCCAACCAATTTTCAATTTCCTGTATCAGATCCAACTTGTCTGAAGCTAAAGTCTCCATAGTCATTGTCTGAACTATAACTAAGATAGTATTTAAAGCCCCTACTAACTCCATCTTTCCTATATGATGGCTTTTCTTTTGCAAAGTCAGAATATGGCTTATTATAATATCAAATTTACCTTGATAAGCTAAATGACTTTTCCATGTTTTCTGTTCTTTTATATTTTCTGCTTCGCTTACTTCCAACTGGCTCATTGGGAAGGCTGCTTCTTGATTCTCAATCTCAGATTCTTCTGGTATTTCCATATATTCAATAGTAATGTCCCTTAGATATTCTTTTGCAGAAGGTGTAATTACAGTCCCAGGTTCTAAAATCAAGAATTTTGTTTCTTTTAATTTTGTCGTACGGAGTAGTTTTTTTATTTTACTTTCCGTTAAAATGGCCATTAGTATTCACTTCCCCTCCATAAAGAAAAGGCTGGGCATAAGCTTTTATTATGCCTCAGCCTCACTTTGTATCTCCCAACTTTAAGCTTTCATCATTAGTATTTGAATCTGGTTATGATTGGGTATCGTATTTTGGTAAAATCACATCTACTTCCATATGTGGACGTGGTATTACATGAACAGATATTAATTCACCAACTGCTTCTGCCGCTGCTGCTCCAGCATCTGTTGCAGCTTTAACAGCTCCTACGTCTCCACGAACCATAACTGTTACTAATCCACCACCTACTTGTTCTTTTCCAATTAATGTCACATTTGCTGCTTTAACCATTGCATCTGCTGCCTCTACTGCTGCAACCAATCCTTTTGTTTCAATCATACCTAATGCGTTTGTATTAGCCATTATAATATCCTCCTAGATTTTTTATATTTTCATTTTATTACCAATGTTATTGTACTTTTCTTTACTTACTTTAATCTTTGTAAAACACGTTCAACTAATAAATCTACCAATTGATCCTTACTAAGTCCTAAATCTCCAACAGCTATAGAACTAACTTCTTCAAATATATCTTCTCCGCGTATTTCATCTAATGTCCTAACGCCATAAACTACTCGGCGAAGATTAAATAAATTTTGTGGTCCAACATTGTCGGAAGTAGAACTCCCTCCTACAGCTCCACAACCTAGTGTCAATGCAGGCATAAGGTTTGTAGTTGCTCCTATTCCACCTAATGTAGCCGAACAGTTTATTAGTAGACGTGAAACTGGTACTCTTAAGGCAAACTCTTCTGTAACTTTTTTGTTTGTTGTGTGAATAACCATGGTGTGTCCTGCACCTTCAAAATTTAAAATCTCAATACTTAGATCGCAGGCTTCTTCCCAAGTATTTACTGTATAAAAAGCTAAAATTGGTGATAATTTTTCCCTTGAAAAAGGTGCAAGATTACCAACACGTGTTTCTTCAGCAATGAGAACCTTTGCATTTTCTGGTACAGAAATGCCAGCTAATTCAGCAACAACTTGGGCAGTTCTTCCAACAATCCTCGGATTCATTGTACCGTTTGGTCGTAGAATATACTTTTCAAGTTTTAGGGCATCTTCTTTTGATAAAAAATAGCCTCCTTGTTTCTTGAATTCTGCAATTACTTTTTCTTTACTAATTTCTTCAACAATAATAGACTGTTCAGATGCGCAAACCGTACCATTATCAAATGTCTTAGATTCAATAATAAGCTCAATTGCTTTTTGAATATCTGCACTACGTTCTATAAATGCAGGTCCATTGCCTGGCCCAACTCCAATTGCTGGTGTTCCAGAGGAATATGCTGCACGAACCATTGCAGAACCACCAGTAGCAAGAATTAAGTCTGTATTTTCATTTTTCATTAATTCATTTGTTGCCTCTATTGTAACTGTTGTAATTACACTAATAGCACCATCTGGCAATCCAACATTTTTTCCTGCTTCATTTATAATGCCAACTGTTTCCTTGATACAATTTACTGCACTTGGATGAGGTGAAAATACAATAGCATTTCCTGCCTTAATGCTTATTAGTGATTTATAGATGACTGTTGATGTGGGGTTTGTTGAAGGAATAAGACCTGCAACCACTCCTACCGGAACAGCTACTTCCATATATTTAGCTTCTATATTATTTGTGATTATACCAACTGTTTTCATATTTTTAATTGCATTTAATAAATCTCTTGATGCAAAGGCATTTTTAAGGACTTTATCCTGCCATCTTCCAAATCCTGTTTCTTCTTGTGCCATTTTAGCTAACTTCACACGGTTATCAAAAGCTGCCTTTGCTATAGCCTTGCAAATGGTGTCAATTTGCTCTTGAGATAACTTTGCTATTTCTTTTTGCGCTTCTTTTGCTTTCTTCAGCAAATCTCTAGTCTCCTGAACCGAAACAAGGTCTTTATCTATCAATCCCATTAATACTCAACTCCTTTATCTAGCAATGCTTCAATAAGTACTGCTTTATTAGCAGATTTAATTTCTGATTCCTTTATGGTAGAAAGATTTAATTTATATGCAAGTGAACGTAAATCCGCCACTCTCATTTTTTCTAATTCTCTTTTATTAAAAGATGAATCTATAATTGTATCTCTTCCATGTTCCAAATTTTCTTGCAAAATTTCTTTTGATTCACTCAAAGGTCCCAGTAAAGTATCCTTTTTTTCTTCAATTATTTCATTTTTCCCTACTTCTTCTATAATGGGCTGATTTGATTCTCTTGAATCTGAAGGATTATCTTCTTTTTTGTCAAATGATTTCATCAACATCTGCTCAACTTGGTCATCCAAACGTGGAATAACATAGCTACTGATTAGACAATTCTTATCTGCCACTGCAATTTCACCTGCCTCCACTGATGATTTTACTGCTGAAACATCTCCAATAATATAAATCGTTGTCAATCCTCCACGGATTACTTCTCCTCCAAGTAGAATTACATTTGCCGCCTTTACAGCTTCATCTGCTGCTAGAATTGCTCCTAACTTTCCACGTACTTCAATTAACCCTAATGCTTTAGCCATATTAATCACCACCTAATAACTGGTTGGGCTATCAGCAACAGCTTCCACTGCTTTAGCAAATGCTTCACAGGCCGCCTTACAAGCAGATTGTGACCCTGTTAGTAATGCTCCTGCAAAGTTTGTTTCAGATGGTGGTCCATAAAATACACTCATTTTTACATCAGCAGCTTTCAAAGCCGCATCAATAGCTACAATTGCTTCAAGTGGTGGTGCTATTAAATAAGCAATAGCTTCTCCTTCTTTAACATTTGCTCCCTTTGAAAGATAAGAACCTGTTCTGGATACAGGATGAGCAAAATAAATTATTGAATTATCATCATTTGCACTATAAAAGCTAGCTTCATTTTCTATTACCTCAATAGCTCGGTCTAGACCACTTCGTATTTCTGATGGACTTGGACCTGCTAAAATTCCAATAACTTCTCCTGCTAATTTTGTAGAAGCATTAGCAGCTCCAGCATACATACTTCTTGCATATACAACTGCTACATCTGATGCCTTTGTAGCTTCATCTAGTGCTACATATGTTACATCATCAGAATCAGATGTGATAATCCCTAAACTTTTTTGGTTTGGTGCTAATTTTAATTCCTTTGCCAATCCATCATCAACATTTGGAATGATTTTTACACTTAGAACATTTGCACCTAATCGTTCGTTTTTCATTAGGAAACCTCCTTTTTAAATCTGGCAATCTTTATTTTTCCTTCAAATCTAATCCAGACGCTTTATTATCTAACATTCTCTTGATAATTTCAGCAATATATGCTCCTGCTTCTACTGCTGGAGTTCCTTGTCTATGAATATTGGAGACTACCGTTCTTCTAGCTTCTGGCATGCCAATTGTTGGTTTATAAGCTATATATGCACTCATGGATTCTGATGTAACAAGGCCTGGTCTTTCTCCGATTAAAAGACAGACTACATCTGCTCCTGTTGCTTCTCCAATTTGATCCATAGCTGGTACGCGACAATGTTTTATAAACACAACCTCTCCGAAATCAAATCCAAACATCTTAAGTCCTTGCCGTAAAGAAGGTAAAATATCTCTAATATTCGCCTCTATTGCTGCCGAACTTAAACCATCCCCAACGATAACTTGTATCTTCTGATTTGGCTGCACAGTTTTTTTTATTGTATTTATTGCTTCATCTGAAAACTTACGACCTAAATCTGGACGTGTAAGATATTCATCTTTATCCTTGCATTGGGTGCTAACCTCCACAAACCCAAGTTCTTTAACTAAATCTTCATTAACATAAGAGAATACAGCATCCTGAGCAGCAGCATGGTCAGCACGGAATCGAAGACTGGGTTCCGTCATATATCTTGTACCTGCCCTCCATAATCCCAAGCGAGCTGGTGTATATGATTTCATTTTTAAATAACCTTCTTTATCTACTGGATCTGGTACTAAAAATTGCTTCCGAATATCTACTTCTGTAATGTCTGGTATAAATCCCTCTTCAACTTCCTGAGGCTTAATAGATTGTATTGTACTTATACTTGCTTTTGTAGTATCATCATTTATAACTGGTGATACTTCATCTACCATTTCATTTAAAATTGATTTAATCATTTCTTTTAAGTTTAATTCGTCCATTAGTTATCCCTCCTCTTAGAAATATTTAATGCTTCAAGAATACAGATGCATCACCAGCTTTAGAAGTTAAACGTCCATTTTCACTGAATCCCATTTTTTCTAACCATTGGTCAAATTCTTTTATTGTTCGTTTATTCAATAATTGCCTAATTGATGCACCTTCATGGTAGCCTGTGGTTTGATAATTCAACATAATATCGTCACCATTTGGAATAGACATAATAAAGTTTACACCAGCTGTTGCAAGTAAAACTGTTAAGTTTTCAGCATCATTTTGATCGGCTTTCATATGGTTGGTGTAGCAAACATCACAACCCATTGAAATACCAGTTAACTTACCCATAAAGTGATCCTCCAGACCTGCACGAATAACCTGCTTAGAATCATACAGATACTCTGGTCCAATAAATCCAACAACTGTATTAACAAGGAATGGATCAAAATATTTTGCAAATCCATAACATCTAGCTTCCATAGTCAGCTGATCTACGCCATGATGTGCATCAGAGGAAAGTTCTGAACCTTGACCTGTCTCAAAGTACATAACATTTGGACCTACTGCAGTACCCAACTTCAAAGCCATATCCTTTGCTTCTGAAAGCATTTTTGCAGAAATTCCAAAGGCTGTATTTCCTTTTTCAGATCCTGCAATAGATTGGAATACCAATCCTGTTGGAGCCCCTTGCTCCATTGCCTCCATCTGAGTAGCCACGTGGGCTAAAACAACATGTTGTGTTGGTATTTCCCACTCATTAATAAAATCATTAAATTTATGAAGAATACGCTTTACACTTTCAGTTGTATCGTCTACTGGATTTAAACCTATTACTGCATCTCCAGATCCCATAGATAAGCCTTCCATAACTGAAGCCATGATGCCATCCACATTATCAGTAGTATGATTTGGTTGTAGACGAGTTGAAAAAGTTCCTGGAATACCAATTGTAGTATTGGCAGTCTTAGTTATTGTAATCTTTTGAGCACCTAGTATTAAGTCTAAGTTAGACATGATTTTTGTAACTGCTGCTACCATTTCAGAAGTCAAACCATTTGATATACGATGAATATCATAGTTTGTCGTATTACTATTTAAAATCCATTCTCTTAATTCAGCTACTGTCCAATTTTTAATCTTTTCATAAGTTTTAAGATTAATATTATCAATAATAATGCGCGTTACCTCATCCTTTTCATATGGCACTGCAGGGTTGTTAAATAAATCTGAAAGTGTTAATTGCGATAAAACAACTTTAGCTGCAACTCTTTCTTCAGCACTCTCTGCCGCAACTCCAGCTAAATTATCACCAGATTTTTCTTCATTAGCCTTCCCCATAACTTCCATTACAGATGAAAATTGATAGGTTTTTCCAAAAAGCTTTGTCTTTAAAATCATTGTACATCCTCCTTTTATCTTTAATTAAATACTAATGTCTTTACTACTACTGGTAAAACAGAACCTTCTGCAATGGGTTTTCCAATGTCGATATAATCTCCATTTCGCACATGAATACTATCTATACATACAAATGGATAATCTTTAGGCAGATGTTCATATAAGCTATGACCCAGTGCCTTCGCCATATCTTCTTTCACTATAATAACCAGTGGCAATTCCTCATGAATCAATAAATCTAAACCTTTTATTATTTCTTTTGCTAAATCTTGAATAAATTTGAAGGAAGGACTATGTACACCTTCTACGCCTAATCCAATAATTTGTACTTCTTCGTCTACTATGAACCATTTTACTTTTTCCTGAATAATATTTCCTAAATTCCCACAATTATACGTGCTTTCATCATCTTTGGATAACTGTAAAATGGGAATATTTTTAAGTGGAAGTATATCTTCTTTATAGGTGATTGTACTTCCAGAAACATCAGTGGTGTGTGATCCTGCTCCCACTACAGTTGCACGAATGGTTTCTACAGTTGGAATTACCTCAAGAGCTGTCATAAGGAGTGAACCGCTTATTTTCTTACCTAACAAAAGTCCAATATCACCATATACAAAAGGATTTTGTAAACTTTCTTTTGTAATGCCGTCTGCTACGCCACCTGAAAATGAAATACATTTAATTTTTAGATTTGTATTCAATGGTTTGTTAGTTATTAATAAGTCAAAATAAGGACTCTTTTTACCTAATCCAACGCTGTTTTCCAGCACCTGTACAAATATATCTAAAAGTTTATCTAATTCCTTAAGATTCATCTTTTCATTTAGATAAATATCTAAGTCTTCTTTTTTAATGATTTCCTTTACTTTTGGAGAAATATAACGAATGATTTCATTGCCGTCCACTTTTATCAAACGACCTCCAATATCAAAGCAAGCTGTATCCTCAATATCACCATCGTTAAATACTACTAAATTTGTTGTCCCACCTCCAATATCAAGGTTTACCGCAGTTGTATGTTGTCTCTCAGAATAGGAATAAGTGCCTGCTCCTTTCCCAGCAATAATACTCTCTAAATCAGGTCCAGCTGTTGCCACAACAAAATCTCCAGCAAAACCACTTAAAGCTTTAGCAACTGTCTGGGCATTTTCCCTTCGAACTGTTTCCCCAGTTATAATGATTGCCCCAGTCTGAATATCTGATTTTATAATACCTGCTCTTTTGTATTGCTGCTCTACAAATTCCTTTATACCATCAGAATCTATTAGATTATTTTCTAATATAGGAGTAAAGATAATATCACTTTTAAATATCACCTTTTTATCCGTAATGGAAACTCTTGGAATTGTAAAAACTGATGCCATGTTTTCAATTGAAAGTTCTGATAAAATTAATTGTGTTGTTGATGTTCCAATATCAATACCAACACTTAATAAAGTTTCTGCCATCTTATCTACTCCCTTTAAATATGTTGTATATTTAAAAACTTTTTTAAAAAATAAACGCTTAATAAAAGGTCTATAATTGTCCCCTTATTAAGCTCCTTTGCTTTTATCTATGACATGATTATCATAGTTTATATATTTATTTTAAATGTAATTTAGGTACTAGATAAAGGTACAACCGTAAAATCTAAAAGACTTTCCATAGTTTCTAAAATGTTTTCTAAAGCAATCTTAACTGAAGAAACATCCCCAATTATAACTACTGCACCTGAGAATCTATCAACAAAACCAATTTCTATTTCAGCAGACTTTGTTGCTATATCAACAGCGATAATTGATGCTTCGCTTGGTGTTATAGTTAAAATTCCCACTGCTTCATTTCCAGATTGTACTATCCCCATCTTTTGATATAATTCTAAATCAGCCTTTGCAATAACATGAGCAACAGTGATTTGTTTGCCAGGAACATATTCCTGTATAATTCTTTCATTTCCCTCCAAGTAATCACCTCATTTAATTAAAGTTTATATAAATGATTTCCCTAGAATACTAATTACATCTTCTCTAGTTGGAGTAATAGGGTTGGTTTCTGTACAACGATCTGCCAAAGCAGCTTCTGCTATTACATTTTTATCTGATTCAAATTGTTTCTTACTAACTCCCCATTCAGAAAGACTCTTTGGAATGGAAAGTCTCTTTTCAAGTGCAAGAATTGCATTTACTAGACTTCGTACACCCATTTGTGTATTTCCAGCATTTAATCCTAAAAATTTAGCTATTTCTGCATACCGATTTGCAGCGGGGGTAGTATTCTTAGTATAATTTCCTTTGATAACTCCTGCATTATAGCAAATAACATTTGGTAATAAAATACCATTTATTCTTCCATGTGGAATATGCCAACGTGCTCCTGCTGCATGTGCTATACCATGGTTTAACCCTAGTGAAGCTATGTTAAAGGCCATTCCAGCCATTGTTGATGCCATATGCATTTTTTCACGTGCTTCTTTATCGTTTCCATCTTTATAAGCCCTCTCTAAATAAGTGAATACATAGCGTATAGCTTTTTCACTTAAAGCATCAGAAATATCATTGGCACTAGTAGAAACATAAGCTTCTATAGCGTGAGTAAGAACATCAATACCCGTATCAGCAGTTTGCTTAGGTGGTAAACCTGCAACAAGACCAGAATCTAAAATAGCTTCGTCTGGCAATATTTCATCTGTAATCAATGGATATTTTGTTCCCTTTTCATCATCGGTGATAATGGAGAAATTTGTAACCTCTGAGCCTGTTCCACTTGTTGTAGGAATAGCAATAAATCGTATCTGATTAAATCTCTCGGTCAATTTACCAAAATAAAACATAGCTTTTGCTGCGTCTATAGCAGAGCCACCACCTATTGCTAATAAAATGGTGACTGGAAAATCCTTACTATATTCTAACCCAGCAACAATATTATCAATTGGGGGATCTGGAATAACTTCAGAAAATACCATTATTTCTGTGCTGCTATCAATATAACTTTTAATGCGTGAAAGTAAATCTGATGAAGCAATAAAAGAATCGGTTACTATCAAAATCTTTTCATTCTTGAAATCTGATAGTCTTTCCAGACTCTCTTCACCTATATATAACGTTGTTCCAAATCTTATTTTTTGCATAGCTACTACTCCTTTCCAACAAAAAATCCATAGGAAAATATATTTTTAGTTATTATAAATCTTCTTTTTTCAAATTTATATGGAATACCTTTCCACTTCTTTCATAAAGTACATCTTCTATGCCTTCATTTGCATTTACAACACGTGCTAATGAAAAAAAGTAATCTGATAAGCGATTAATAAATATCAAAACCTCTTCATTCATATCATTAGTCCATTGGAATGTTACTATCTCTCTTTCTGCCCTTCTAGCAATTGTTCTACAAATATGTAAAATACTTGCTACCTGTGAACCACCTGGCAAAATAAACGACTCTACTTCTTTGGGAATACCTGCATAATCATCAATACATTTTTCAATCCACTGTGTCAAATCAGATGTAACTCTATATATTCCTTTTCCTGCTGGTGTCGCTAAATCGTTGCCACAATCAAATAAATACTGTTGAATCTGTGTCAATTCGTTTTTCAAAGAATCATTATTCTTTATAAGTGTAATAGCATATCCTACGAAACTATTTAGTTCATCAATAGTTCCATATGCTTTTATACGTTCACTATCTTTTGCTAATTGAATACCACCAATTATCTTAGTATAACCTTTATCACCAGTTCTAGTATAAATTTGCAAATTTATTCCTCCTCTTTAGAAAGATAAGCTATCAACTCTGCTATTCCTTCATCTTCAACAGCTGAGAGACGAAAGATTTTGTCAACACCTGCTAGCTCTAATCTTTTCTCAGCATTTATAATAGCTTCTTCATTTGGTGCTAGATCTATCTTTGTAATAATCCCTATACATGGTTTCGTAAAATTTTGTGCAAAATAGGGAGAAAATGTCTGTCCTAATTCTGTAACGCTGCAGACAAACCCAATAACATCTGAACTAGCAGCCATCATTTGCAAAGCACTATAAAATCTTCTATGCAGGACAAACTCACCTGGTGTATCTATCATCTGAGAATAGAACTCAACTGATTGTGTTTTTTTATATTTAATTGTCTCTCCTTGAATTCTTTGGCAAAGGGTGGTTTTCCCACTTCCAACTGATCCAATTAACATGATTTTTTTCATTTTTTATACCTACCTATTAAGTTCTTGTTATTTTGGGGACAGAAAACTGCATAAGATCTCTTAGAGAAGTGACAACCTGTTCCATAGCAGATTGTATAGCTGATACATCTCCTAAAATAAATACTGAACCACTGAATCTATCAACAAATCCTATTTTAATAGGTGCAGTCTTCTTAGCTATATCCACAGCAATGATTGCAACCTCTGGTGGAGTTATGGTTAAAATACCAATTGCATGATACTTTTCGTCATTTAAGCCTAATTTTTCAAAGATTCGATCATCTGGATTTGCTATGATATGTGCCAACGTCACTTGTTTTCCTGGTACTGATTCAAATATCTTTCTTTCTAATATATTCATTGATTCCCTCTTTTCATAATAAAAGCACAACACCATTGTTTATACTATATTTTTTGCTTTATAATGCAAAAATAAATATCTCTTTTTAACTCTAAAATCTTTTATATAAAGCATAGGGTAACCAAGTTTATATCTCATTATTCTTTTTCAAGACATTTTATCAGTATTTGGTTTTGGATTAATATAAAACAAATGCACTAGGACTTTTTTGTCTTAGTGCATTTATAGTTTTAATTTTATATAATTTTCACATATAATATTTAGCATGTTTACAATGTATGAAATGAACAAAATGCTACTGATCCCTTGACTAGCTAGATAGGCACAGATGTGTCTGATATGCAGGTAATTCTGATTTACATTCACTTTTATTAGCATAAGAAAAACGTATAAACCCCTTATTTTCTAAATATATCATTATATCGACAAATGTATACAAACCATGTAATACATGCTGTTAATAACGTCAGTGAAATTAAAGCTGTAATAATACTATATGTTTGCCAAATAAGTATCGTTGACCAATTGTATCCCATAAACATTGGGAAAACCCAGCATATTATAGTAACTATTAAACAAATAACAGCCACGATTATGCTCTTTTTTGGTATTGGCTGCTGCTTATTCATTTTCTTTCTGCGTAATCCTAAAAGAAAGAACAGAACAGCCAACATACAGCAAATAATTGTGGCAAACGACAAAGTGATGTCAAAAAACTGTGTGCTGCTTATTTCATAGGACTGAGACATATTACCATCCAATATCTCCTTAACTTTTAACACTAAATTGGTGTTAGTATTTGCACCATTGGTCAACAAGCATATGCCCGTGCGTTGGTTTGGCAGTATTACCACTTCAGTTGCAAAATTGGGATTACCTCCCGTGTGTTCAATAATTGTTTGGTCAGAATTTACTGACCACCCTGCCCCATAAAACATTCCGTTGACATCCGAAACTGACATATCTCCCTGATGTGATGTCTTAACAACATCACAGAATACTTTGGGTATATCCTGCACAATACCCATCTGTATGCCCATCCAACGTGCCATATCTTTGGTGCAAGAAATGATGTAACCTGCAGGTTTATTCCCGGCATAATTCGGTGCATCATATGGGGTCGTCATAAAGAAGGAAGATCGGTAGCCCTGTGCCAATTGTCCAGTAGCTTGAGCATCTTCTTTATAAACATACGTCTGGTGTAGTCCTAACGGCTGAAACACTTGTTTTTTCATGTAGTCTTCATAGCTCTGACCCGACACAATCTCAATAACCATACCTAATACGTCATAATTAACAGTTCCATAATTATACTGCTCACCAGGATAGAAAGACAATTCAGCATCTACAAGCATTTCTATAGTTTTTTGCAACATATCTGGAGTATTTCCTTGTGGGATGTTTTGAAAGTGACTTTCATTTGTTAATCCACTAGTATGATGTAAAAAATTATTTAGTGTAATACTTCCCATATCAATAGGTTTCCCCTGATACTTTAATGTAAACCAAGGTAAATACTTTTGGATGGTGTCAGTCATTGACAGTAATCCTTGTTCTTCCATTAGCAGAATACCCATACCAGTAAAAGCTTTACTGACTGAAGCCAGCTCATATAGAGTATTCTCGCTTGCTGACTGTCCCTTTTCACGATCTGCATATCCTGAAGAAAAGTAGAGTACTTCATCCTTCACAAGTATTGAAATTGACATTCCTGGAACACCTGATATACGACAAGCATCATCCAACAATGTTTGTATTGAATTAGATTGCGAATCTGACAACGCATAACTTGGTGTTGCCAATCCTGAGAATAGTATAATTGACGCTATAACAAAAACAATAATATTTTTCATAGACCCTCCGTTTTGGAAAAATAATATGAGGATAATATAAATACTCTACGTTCACAGTTTACACCCATACTGAATAATTTGGGTTGCTTTTGCTAAGTCTTATTTATCTATATCGTCTGAAATTAGAGATAGTTATTCAGACATATCAGCAAGTTCCTCTGATGTATGTGTCTTGGCAATATTAAATTTTGTACCAACAACTGATGCACCGACCAATGCAATTAGTGAGCCTAGTGAAATAGCTCTTAATACAATAATTAATATGTTTATTTTACTCATTTCTGCATCATGTGATTTTACAATATCATCCAATGTTTTTGTTGGCATACCTACAAACAATAACCCTATTACATTGTTATTTTTATCTTTTATAGGCTGGTAGGCCGTATAATAACTTTCACCTAGTATTGCTGCCTCCCCTATATACAACTCACCATTTATTACTGTTTGATACGCATTATGGTCAGTACCTAAAAATGTATCTATTGCCCTTTCGTTTTCATCAGACATAATGTTTGTTGAAATTCTTTTAAAGTCATCTTTAACTTTAACAAAAATAGTAGACTTATCTCCTAAATCTTCTAATACAGAGTCTACCACACCAAATCTACCTTCTATACTGTTACCATCACTATCAAGTAAGGTTCCATCTCCTTGAGTTAATGTACCATAAGAGTTATTGATATATTTCATTGTTAAATTTATATTATTTTCAACATGCTTTTTTAGCAATTGATTTTTAATATCATTTATATTTTTTGTACTGTTTGAAAATCCTAATAAACCAACAATCATACTAGCTAACAAGGCTATCATCCCACAATATGCTATTAACTTTGTTTTGTTGATTTTCATAAATTATTCCCTCCCTTTTACCATTTACATTTCCTGCTTTGTATAACAAATGTTTAGCCTTCAGATTTTTCATCTAATCCTACAAATACTTTTTTAAATCCCAGCCATGCAAAACATGATATAGCAGCTATTGTACCGAGCCTTCCACCAATACCTATATATGCACTTTTAGCAGCTATAAAGAGTATTCCTGTCATTAAAGATATTACAGCCATTTCTAAAAGATTTAGTGCATTTTCAAGAGAAATCATTCCAGCATAAGAAGAACAAGCTGCAGCCGTTGCCAATACACCACCCGTTAAAGGAAAAAAATAGGGAAGCATAAGTCCCGATACCAAAGTTATGATAGCTGAAGCAATAACTGCACCTCTCTTTAAAATATTGGCTACTATATAAGTAGCCATGCCTGCAACTATTGATATTATTAAAATAATCACTTCTTCCATGTAATACCTCCTAACTAAAAATTCTGATTATTGTTTTCGTAATTATTGTAGACAATGCTGCTGTAGTTCCACCTTTTCCACCAATACCTGCGTAAATTTCCACAGTAGTTAAAAGAATTAAGCCCACTATTAAACCTCCTAGTGCAGCTGCCCCCATAGAGGGTATCACTGCCAATGAACTCATTCCAACAAATGATGATGTATATGTTATGCCAGCCAAATCGTTTGGAAGAAATATGGCAGCCATTACACCTACTAACCCATTGGCAATAACTGCTCCATATCCCATTTCATGATTTATAAACCATGTTAAAGTAACCCCTATAAATGAACATATTAAAACATATAAACTTTTCTTATTAACCTCGATTTTATCGTCTCTTCCTATTAAATTTTTAAAGTGATCTACTAAACTTATGGCAAAGAAACATCCAAAAATTATTAAAATTTCTGTCTTATAAAAATTTTCTTCATTAGCTGCTGTTGAAATAATTAAGCCTCCTCCAGTTGCAATAAATGCCATTAATCCTAATAACATTGTACTCCTTTTACCAAATAACTTTTTATTCATTTTACCGCTACCAAAGATTTACAAAAATCTATAACTTGAATGCTTTTGTAATATCTCCATTCCTTGGTAACTTCCCTCCTTTTATTTGTTTTATATTCTCCAAACATGATTATCAAATGTGATTATGCTATGTACCTTTAGTTTAATTTATATTCGTAATGACATTAAATTAGGAATACTGTAAACTATTAATATTTTAATTTCATTTTTAAATATCTTTCTAAAGTAGTAATGTGCATTGGATAAAATAGACCTTTATTACTTTCTAATAATCCTTTTAATTCTATTAACGGCATCCATCTAATATTTTTCGTTTCATTACTTTTGTTTAATAATTCTCCATCAGCATTACATATAAATATTTGCACCATTATTGGATATGTTCCTTGAATATTTTGGCTACAAGAAAATGGAGTATAGTTTAACACCTTATATCCATTAGATTCTTATAATATCTAGCAACAATAATATCTATTTTAACTACCAAGGTGTTTTTTTATCTAACCAACCATTTTCTTTCCAATAGTTTTGATCAACCTTATTCCAATTATTTGATTTTTGCATCATTCCCATTATAGTAAATATAAATTTTAGTCTAAAATTTGGACTTACCTTCCCTACTTTAGACTGTACCTTCGTAGAAAGTTTAGAAATATCATGTTCAATTGATTTTTTAACTTTATTTGGAACCATTTCCCAATTGGAAGCACTTACATTTTTACTATATTGGAAAACCTTAGGTATTCCAAGCCAAAACATTTGCTGTGCTAATGCTTTGGTAACCTTCCTAGCTCCTGCCCCTGCTGCTGTTGAAATCACAATCCCCACTTTATTAAACATAACTTGCTTTGGTCGATGGGAGAGCCACATATACCCAAAATGGTCAAATAAAGTTTTCAGTTGTCCTGTCATTTCAAAGCAATACGTTGGTGAATCAATAACAATAATATCAGATATTTCCATAGACTTAACAATTTTTTGTACCTTTTCTGCTTGTGGACAGGAATTCTCACTTTCATTAAAGCAATTATAACACCCAATACAATAGTTTGGTGTATCTCTTGGCATAAAATACTCATAAATTTCTTTGTTAGTATCTAAGATTTTATCAATTATTTGTTTGGTAATATTATAAGTACTCCCTTTATGTGATTGTCCATGAATTACTGTAATCTTTATCATCTCAGGGCCTCCAAATATCTATTTTATAGTTTCTTACCTTTCTACTTCTACCATTTTATCATTTAATTTATCTTATTTTAATATTTAATTAATTCCACTGCCCTGGAAATCTTAATTTTTGCAGTTGTGGAAACTTTTTATTATATTCTTCTACTTCTTCCTTTGGAAGATTCTCAAAGACTTCAGATCCATAGAATTTTCCTTTTATATCTTTCATACTACCTTCTACTAATTCAATTCCCATAAATGCATCAAAATTTTTACCATTTGAAGTTGTAATATTAAAATTATCACATGTTTTAAATCCTATTCTAGGATAATAATCTGGTTCTCCAAAAATTATAATTCCTTTATATCCTCTATTTGCAGCTAATTCCATTGTTTCTCTTAATAGCAACTCACCAACTCCACATCCCTGCCATTTAGGCTCTACACAAAGAGGTCCAAAGGTTATAATCTCATGTATATCTGATCCATCAATGACTCGGGCCTTTGAATACATTATACACCCTATTACCTCTCCATCTTTTACTGCTATTCTGCTTAACTCTGGAAGATAGTCTTTATCTTGGCGTAATTTATGCACAAGATAATGTTCATCACATCCCAGATGATGTTTATTCCAAAAAGCATGTTGTGTCATCAACTCTACACTATACCAATCTGATCTTGTCTCCATTCTAATTTCTATATCTTCTCTATTTAATCTTTTCTTTTCTTCAGGAAACCATCCAAATTCTAACCTTACTTCTTTTCTCTCCAAATCATTATTTCTGTAACAGCAAGTATCCATACCAATTAAGGTAAAACCTTCATGCTGATAAAAATCTATTGCATTAACATTACAAGATTGTGTTTCTAGTATAACGGCACGACGTCGTTCTCTTCTTGCTTGCTCCTTTGCCATCTCAATTAACCTATGACCTATTCCTTGCTTTTGATATTTTTCTGATACCCAAAGTTCTGTAATTCTTAGACGATTAGACCATAATTCTTGATTCGTTTCAATTGCAGCAATTAATTCATCCTTAACTAACACTCCCCAAGCATAAGCATTATCCCAATGATCCTCATATAACTTATCTGGAAAATCATATTCTTCTGGTGTATGAGTTACTGACTTGTTAAAATCTTTCTTTTCTATGTTAATATCAAATCCTTTATCTGTTTTATTAACTAAAACATCATAATATTTGTCTGTTGTATATCCTATTGGAATAACAGTCCCCTTCCATTTCTCTTTTGGTAAATATATAATTTCATATTCCATAGCTTCACACCCTTTATCTCATTGTCTTGATATAATTATATCTTTATCTTTATATAAAATAAAGTATACTTTCACTTTTCCTCTGACTAAGAACCACTTTGTTTATTATTTTTTGCATAAAAAGAAACGAAGTCTATGGATTATAAGTTAACAGAGTACTTCGCTTCTTCGGATTTTTATATTTAGTTTTATATTACCTTTAGTCCTCGGATCTTAGTATATTTATATCTTTTCCTTCCATAATCCTATTCATATTTCTCATAGAACACATTTTTCCACACATAGTACAACTATCTTGATGCTCTGGAGTAGATTCTTTTCTATATCTTCTAGCTTTTTCATCATCTATACTCAAATTAAACATTTCTTCCCAGTCTAATCTCTGTCTAGCCCTACTCATCTTTAAATCCCATTCATCTGCACCTTGTATTCCTTTAGCTAGATCCCCTGCATGTGCTGCTATCTTTGAAGCTATAATTCCTTCTTTCATATCTTCTAATGTAGGTAGTCTTAAATGCTCCGCCGGTGTCACATAACATAAAAAATCTACCCCATGACTTGCAGCTACAGCCCCGCCTATTGCTGAAGTTATATGATCATATCCTGGCGCTATGTCAGTGACTAGTGGACCCAATACATAGAAAGGTGCTCCATAACATAGTTTCTTTTCTAATAATACATTTGCCTCAATTTCATTTAATTTCATATGTCCTGGTCCTTCTATTATAATTTGTACATTTTTCTCCCAAGCTCTCTTTGTTAACTCTCCTAACACCATTAATTCTGCAATCTGCGGTGCATCTGTACCATCTGCTATACTACCTGGCCTCAAGGCATCGCCTAAGCTTATGGTCATATCATATTTTGCACATATATCTAGTAATTCATCATAGTATTCATAAAAAGGATTTTCCTTATTGTTTAATTCCATCCATGCATATAATAAAGAACCTCTGGATAGGTTACAATAAACTAGACAACTAAATTAAGGTCATGTAAACTAAAAATAGAAAAAGGAGAGAGTTTATATGACGAAAAGAGAAAGAAGAACCTATACCCCTGAATTCAAAGAACAAATGGTAAAACTATATGAAAGTGGTAAGTCTAAGAAAGATATTATAGCTGAATATGACTTAACACCTACTGCCTTTAATACCTGGATAAAAAGAAGCCAAACTACTGGATCCTTTAAGGAAAAAGATAATCGTTCCCCAGAAGAAAATGAATTAATAAAATTAAGGAAAGAAAACCAACAATTAAAAATGGAGAATGATATTTTAAAGCAAGCGGCGCTGATATTAGGACGAAAGTAGTTGTGATTAAGAATAATTCCCACAAATACAGTATATCAGCAATGTGTAAAGTCCTACAAATCCCTAGAAGTACTTATTACTATGAATCGAAAGTTAAAGAACCTACAGATGAAATAACACCAAAAGTAATAGAAATATTCAAAGCAAGTAGAAATAACTATGGTACCAGAAAAATTAAAGTAGAGCTTAAGAAAGCAGGTTATATAGTATCTAGAAGAAAAATAGGTAGAATAATGAAGCAAAATGGCTTAGTATCTAACTATACAATCGCCAAGTATAGGCCACATGTGAATAAATGTAATGAATCAAAAATTGCCAATGAACTAAATAGAGAATTTAATACAGATAAACCTTATTCAGCTGTAGTCAGTGATTTAACATATGTTAGAGTTAATAGAAAATGGAATTATGTATGTTTCTTAGTCGACCTATTTAACAGAGAAATAATTGGTTATAGTGCTGGTCCTAATAAAGATGCACCCCTAGTTTATAGAGCCTTTGCAAGGGTTAAAACTAGGTTAGATAATATTACTTTATTTCATACAGATAGAGGTAATGAATTTAAAAATAAAATAATAGATGAAGTCCTTGACACCTTTAATATTAGGCGTTCTTTAAGTATGAAGGGCTGTCCTCATGATAATGCCGTAGCCGAAGCAACATTTAAGATATTTAAAACTGAATTCGCCAATAACTATCATTTTGAAACCCTAGAGCAATTAGAAATTATGTTAGCTGATTATGTAAATTGGTTTAATAATATTAGGATACATGGAACACTAGGATATTTAAGCCCTAGACAGTATAAATTACATAACCTTAAAAAAACTGTCTAAATAAGTGTTGCCTTTCCAGATCTTTATCATATTCTTTTCTTAAGTGATGAATTAGTAAAATAGCTATTCCATATTTATCTGCTAGATTTTTTAATATGGTTAACTCATTATAGTCATTGGCATAATTATGATCCTTGCTTGTATTTCTTATCATTTGTAAGGTATCAATAATAATCAAAACAGTATCTGGATGTTCTTTTATGAAGTTTACTATCCTTTCTTCTAAATCACCACCCAGCATTGCATTTTCCGTACAGAAGTTTACCCTGTCTGTTACTTCATCTGTAATATCAAATAGTCTATTTTGAATTCTTATTTGACTATCTTCAAAACAAAGGTAAAGGGTAGTCCCTTCTTTAACCTTATTCTCCCAAACCTCCTCTCCTTTTGCTACTGCCACTGATAACCATAAAGCAAGCCAAGACTTTCCCACCTTTGGTGACCCTGCCAGAATATGAAGGCCCTCTGATAGTAGGTTTTCAATAATGAAGTTAATTGGTTTAAGTGGCATCGTCATTAAAGTTTCACCATCAATTGTATTAAATTTTTTTGTCATCTAAAATTCACCTCCTTACTTGTTTCCACATTTGAAGTCGATTTTTCAAGTCTAATTGGAATTTTTTTAAAAAGATGTCCCTTCTATCTGTTTCCACATTTAAACCTTGATTTTGAAGTCTAATCTAAAAAGTTTTTCAAACAAAAATATCCCTCTATATGTTTCCACATTTAGAGGGTCATTTACGAAGTCTAGATTTGAAAAAAGGTAAAAAAATAACCCAGATATTTTTTGCATCAAGGTTACCAAAAATATTTATCTTGGTTTAGATAATCTGTTTACTATTAATTAAATTTAAGCTATGCTTAAATACTCACTTTAACTATTCGGAAATATCGAATAGTTAAAGTGAGTATTAATACTAATTAAATATCTCATCAATTTTTCTTTTCAGAATATCCCTATCCCATAGTACAATATTATTTGATTGAGCTAATTCCAAAGCTGATTCTGTAAAATAGTTATTTGTTATTACCATTCCTTTGTTACAATTATAGTAATTCAACGATGTAAAAATTTCTTGTACTGCTTTATTTGTTACTTTACTAGAATAGCATTTTGCTTGAATTCCAATTCTACTACCATTTTTCTCTGCAATGACATCCATTCCTTGATCACCAGAGCCTTTTGTTATTTCTGTCATATAACCCATCTTTGTAAAAAGGAGACTAACAAATCGTTCAAACTCATGTCCATCCATTAAATCCACATCGTTAATTGAGTACTTTACACTTTTTTGTACCTGTCTATTAGTAAGTCTATTTTCAAATATTTCTAATTCAAGTTCTTCAATTTTTTGTAATATCTTTTCTATGAGGTAGATATTACACTGTACAAAATTTCTTTCTATCTCCGTTGGAAACATGTCTCTACCCATTAAATAATAGGTAAAAGAGCCTACAGTAACAATATTTTTAGTAGGAATATCTAAGCATCTACAATATGCATCCACATATTCACTCAGGTCAGTTGCTTGAATATCATCCTTAATATAAATACCATATTCGTTCTTCCAATACTCAGATATGAATTGAAGAGATGACTTTCTAATCAATTTCCATATAACCGAAGAATGATACTCCTCTGCGGTATTAATATATTTACCTGCAATTTTAACAAGTTTTTTGTAGTTCTCGTCAATAAAACTTTGTAAATTATTATAAAAATTAGCATCTCCCCTTAACTTGTCTATAATATTATCTCTCTGTTCCGAATTGCTATCTAGTAATTGTTGTGCAACAAAACTATTAAATGAAATTAAATGTTCAAAAGCAATATACAAATCCCTATCTAACAAAATATTTAACGGCATTATATTTAGGAAATTTTCAATTACTGCAATTAACTCTAAGGATACATTTTCAACTTCCTTAACTATTGTATTAACCTTTTGATTTACTTCTTCTAGGATTTCGTCATTAACAAAATTAAAATAATTGAGAATTTTATCCCTATCCCATGCATTTGTCACGAATACAGTACCATCTATATTTAGATTAAACAAAGTATTATTATTAATTGAAGTTACATTTATATACATAGGCCCTTCTTTTAAATTAGAAATAATATGGACGAAACCTTTTGTCTTAACCATTATATATCTTCCAATAATCAAGATTTCACACCTATAAAACCTTTCTTCATCTTCCTGCCAAAATTCTGTATCTTTAATATTTAAAATCCTTTGTTTCAAGTAGCTTCCAAAATAATTATCTTCAGTGTCTATTTTTGACAAATCCATGTCTTTTATAACCCTTAGTAATGATCTAAGAAACACAACCGAGTCAATTGCTTCTACTTCATAATGAAGAAATAATGATATTAATAGTCTGTCAATGTTCGCATCTTGCCCAGCTTGATGTAGCTTATGTATTTCATCTTTAAAATGCAACTTAATTTCAGAATAAAGTTTCCCGTTTAATATATTATTATCATCTAGCATAACTGTATCATCAACTTTACGGTCTCCTGATAATCGTTTTGCCAGTAATGACTTTAAATCTTTAATGTTTAATTTATCATTGCTTAAACCAGTATTAAAAAGATACATGCTAACATATCTTAGACGTATTTCTTCCATCATATCATTAGAATCGGTGTATTTTAAATAAGTATCCAATACGTCGTTAATGCTTTTACAATTTACAAACTTGTCCTTATAAAATAATTTATATTTAATTAGTTTTTCAGTAGATTTTTGAGCTGGCTTTTCAAGAGTTAAATTATCATCGTTAACAGATGCACCTTTAGTAATTTGAATTTCCTCATCTAGCCCTTGTTGCTTTAATTCATTTTCTATATCTGTTTCTGATAACCTTTTTGTCAGTAATGACTTTAAATCTATGATTTCTAATTTATCATTACTCAAACTAGTGTTAAAAAGATACATGCTAACATATCTTAGACGTATTTCATCCATAATATTATCAGAATCTGTGTATTTTAAATAGGTATCTAATACTTCATTAATACTTTTACATTTTAGAAAATTGTCCCTGTAGAATAGTTTATATTCAGTAAACTTTTCAGTAGTTTTTTTAGCTGGCTTTTCAAGAGTTAAATTATCATCGTTAACGAGTGTACCTTTAGTAATTTGAATTTCCTCATCTACATGTTGCTTTAATTCATTTTCTATATCCATTGACATGTTATTTTCATGTGTAATTAAGCTTTGTAACTCTTTCTTAGGCACAGCATTGGTCACCAACTTTTTTTCTCTATTTCTCATATTTTCATTATTTTTACTAAGACCTTTAAATAAGTTTTTAAACATAATATCTCCCCCTGTTTATCCTCTTATATTTAAGAAGATTCAAATAATCCAATATGATCTCCTATATTTATTTTATTCTAGATGCAAACTAATTCCATTAACCCTTCATACATTTGTATATGGCACTCATGGATACTTAAATTTAACTAGCCCCACTGATACTCTCCTAACTAATTAAATTGTTACCTTTATTAATACCATTCATAAGTCCAATTACCCTGTGAGCCATAAATTTCAAGATAATACCAACCTACATAAGGTACAATAAATGTTTTATCCACTATATAGTCTCCAATTTCATTAACTAAAACCTCCATCAGTTCTTGATTTGAGTTTGAAAGTTTAACTATAAAGTTCCCACTACCTTTATATGTGCCTTTAAGATGTAAACTACCTTCTGATATATATATCTTCCAAATCTGTTTCCCATCACTATCAACTATCTTTTCAGGTTCGTATTTTTTTACTTCTTCCTTAGCCTCAATCTTGGCTTCTTCTTCAGCTAATTTTTTTGCTTCTTCCTCTATTATTTTTTGTTTAACTTGCAAATCATCAGTAATATTAAGTGCAACTTCTGCCTTTGGCTTTAGAATATCAAGATTTAGTTTTAAATCGTTTGACATTGTTTGCCCTATTTGTTCAAAAAAATAATCCATGTTATTAAGTCTTTCATTAGCCGCATTAACAAAGTTTATTATATGGTTATCATTTATATACTCCTTCTCTTTTAACGCTGATATGTCTATATTTTGCTGAATGTCTTCTATAATGCCTTTTTCTAAATCTTTTTCGTTCATTATATATATTTCACCGATACATTCTTTCAAAATATCCCCATAACTATCTTTATAAGTGCCAACAGCCTCATACATATTAAAAAAGGCATAACTAAAATTTTCTTTTGAAATTTCCTCCATAATATCCTTATAATCTTTTTTACTACTATAAATCATATCAAGATCTTTCTCCATCTCATTCAGCTTCGCTTTTTGTGAATTATCTATATTCTTAACACTTCTTATTATATCTGATACTTTAGATCTAGCACTTTCCAGTGTCATGTCGGTCAAAAGTAATTCTTTTTGAATGCTATGTGCTTCTTTCACTGCTTCATCAAAACTTATCGGTTTGGAACATCCAGTAAAAGAAATTACAAGTAAAACTAATAAGAATATAATAGACATAGACTTTTTCATAAATTAAGCCTCCTTAAGATTTTTTTACAGTAATCTTTATTCTTTGTTTCAATGTTATCTAATTCTTTCTTCTGAAGTTTCTAGCTAGAATACTAATTTATTTTAATATAAGCTTATACAAAAAGAGGTTCATAATTAATTATAGATAAACATAATACTCTGTACTCATCAGACCTTTATTTATATCAATTGATACATTATCTTTAAGGTCAGGCTTATTTTCAAAGTTAAAATTGGATACTAAAGTTCCTATATCTAAACCTGTTAATTTTTTCAAATACACTATATTTACTCCATTATTTAGCATGTCCAAAATTGCTGTTATTTTATAACTCTCAGGTGGATATACATAATGAATCTTTTTTCCTACTTTTTTTTGCTTAAGCATTTCATCAATGCCAAGTATTTTATATGTTGTGATAAATGACTCACTAATTCTTGATGAACTTATATCAGTTCTATCTAATGCATTATATAGAAAATAGAACAATTTATCATCATCTAAATAGACTTTATTATAGTGTCTTTCTATAAATTTAATTGATTCTATAATTTGCTCCCTTAAGCTATTTGGAATCTTAATTAGAATTCCGTTATGTTCTATGGTTCTAGTTAACCCATCAGTTATATCAAATAATTGGAGCTCTAACATTTCATTTGGCTTAAGTGGAAGTATTAAACTTAGTTTTGCATATAATCTCGAAATTAATATATTTACAAATCTATTTTTTTCACTTTTAGTTTTAAATTTATTATTAATATTATCACTTATGTATAAATCAAACCTATATAAAATAGAATTTAATAAAGTCTCATTAATAACAGGTTTCTGAAAACTCTGTTCTAGTTGTTTACTTAGTTTCTCTTTAAAACCAACAGTATTTATGTAACCATATAGGGTATTGAAATCAAACTTTCTATTAATAAGAAAATCAAATAATCTCTTTAATGCAGCTATATGACTAGTTAATGAAGGTATTGAACCGATTTTAGTATCATATGAATATACAAAATACTCGTCAATGTGAGTAACATTTAAGTTGAAAACCTTTTCCTCGAGCATTCTATCCTTCAAATACTCTTGAAAATTCTTTAATTCACTTTTATACTGTGGACTTTCAATTAATAATTCATTAAGCAAATTTCTAAATATTTCACTATTTTTCACTTAAATCCCCCCTACTGTTTTCTATAAGGTTCATATTTACAAAATTAATAACAAAAATTTATTACGTTTCAAACTTCTCCCAATTTAATTTCCATTATACCATAATAATCCAATATATTGCTTTAAATAAGCATAAAAAAGACCAGTCAGAATTATATCTTCAAATCCCAACTGGTTCTGTTATAAGACCATTATTCAACTGTGAATTATTTCTAATTTCTTAAGATGCTTTTTTATAATTATTACTTGTTTATAACCTTTTAGTAAAGATAAAATTTAGTCTTGCCAGCCAACTAATTTATCATTTTCAAAATAGTAGTATTCACTTGATATTCCATAACTCCAGCTATATACCCATTGTTCACTTGTCACTGATTTTACAACCGTCCTGTTAATTTTGTTTGGTTGTCTACCCATGTGTACAATTAGCATGTCTTTGGTCATTCCTATCCACTTTTTCCCCTGTCCCAAATCTTTCCACACAGATTCTTTCCATTTAAAGATTGTTTTTGGATCCTTATCAAAAATACGATATTTCCCTTCGCCTGATTTCTCCTCTTTTAATAAACCTGTAATTCTATATGTTGAAGTTACAGCCTTTATTTCATCATTAATTACACCTTTAATTAATGTATCTGTATGATATATTTCTTTGCCGTCTGTAACTTTTTGTCCTCTTTCTTTAAAAATCTCGTCCTTATCAAAATAATGTTCATCAATTCTAATTTTAATATATCGAGCATCTCTATCATGATTAGTCAAAAGGTTTTCTGAATATTCTTGTCCTGTATCAGGATTAATTATTGCATACCTACCATATGATTCAATTCTAACCCAATAAGTTTTACCAATAAGTGGAGATTTGGTATACCATCCAGCACCATAATTAGCAATTTTATCTTCTCTTACATTTGGTATAATTCTTCCATCATCACTATACAAATTAACAGTTTTAAATACATGGTTCTTACCATTATATCTAGTCTCATCTGATTTTACACCATTTACATATTTTCTTTCATATTCTTTAAAAGGTTCTGTGCCTTCATATCCTTCGTACTTCCACTCTAGAATATCATCTTTACTTATTTTAACTGTCTTACTTTCTTGATTCCATACAACATTCATATCCAAGCTTTCTGCAATAAACCTTACTGGCACTAAAGTTCTCCCATTGATGGCTTTTGCAGGAACATCAAGCGTTTTATCTACGCCATTAACTTTGACTTCTTTGCTATCCAGTTCTAATATTATCTCTTTACCTTCTGCCACTCCAGTTATTATTCTTGTAGCATCGTCCCAACCTACTTCTAGTCCTAAAGCTTCAAATATTGCTCTTAGTGGAAGTAATGTCCTACCTTCAATTATTTGTGGTGGTACATCGAATTTCAATTCTTGCCCCTCTAATAATACTTTGATACCACTAGATGCATTTATAGTTTTGGGTGATGCAGCTATAAATCCTATAACTAATACAAATGTTAATAATATCTTTAAAGTTTTTTTCATTCCCATTTTCCCCCTTTATTTTTAAAAAAGATCCTTAATCTTACTTACATATTACCAAACCCCTCCATATTAAACAAGCAATAAAGCCAGTCAGGACTATGGCTTCTAATCCCAACTAGCTCTAAACTCAATCCCTAATCTATTCAATTACACACTCAATCTTTGTAACATCATGCATTCCAATAATTATCCGACCTTCAAATACTGTCATCTTTTCTATCATTTTGAAATAAGAATCTATATCAAATTCTTCAAATTCCATTCCATCTTCTACAATTCAAAAAAACTCCTAAGTTCATCTCCATCTTCAGCTTTCCACTTCTCTATGGAATCCTCTTTGTTTTCCCCCAAGGCGTTGAAGCTACAAACAAATGCTTTATATATAACTTCTTCATATATATGCTGATTCTTACATCTCACTTATCCTTTTTTCTCATATTTCCCATTATACTGTCACACCCTTCGTTTTAGTCATTCATTTGTAGGGTTCCAGGTCTTTCTTCCAAATGAACTACCACAACTTCCCACATTTCATTTTCTATAATTCCAAGATGACTTTTTTGAACATCATACTATGAAATAAATAGCAGGTCTTATGGCAGGAGTGACCGTAAGAATAAGAGTAGTAAAATTCGCTTGATATCAAGTTTTATGAATAGGGGAATATGTACCACACTACTAATTAAACTGTGTACCACATTTTGCTAAGAATCAAAACTATGTATTTCATGCAATCATAGCAATAATAACCTCAACCTCATCAAAAACCTCTTTTATTCTTCTGCCCTTCCCTACATCTTTAAAAATGATATGCTTTTCATCATGAGTAAATTTCATAATAACATATCGTTTTCGTTGATAATTAGCCATTTTTCGGTCTAATTCTACTGTTAAATTTTCTGTATTCCTACCACGCATTCCACGTGCCTTGAAGAGACGATTCAGATGCAGGAAGTATATAGTCCCCCCTTGGTGGCAGTACTTGTTTCAAAACTAACAGACTATTGCTATTATTGTGATTGTCTAATCATCCTTGTTAACTTGTAATATATTTACAATCATTTAAATTGTAAACAACAAAACCCTCAAATACAACTTGAATTCATGAGGGCTTTATTAATTACAATTTTTATTTTAGCTTAAACAAATATAACCGTTTAATTCCATTAGTATTTATGGTTGCAAAGTTTTTGATACATTTATTTATTATTAATAATCTAAAGTTCTTATCTTTTCTTGAGTAAAAAAGTTCTTGATATTATTAGGTGTTAGCTTACTATCTTTTAGCATCTTTGTGGTTTTTTCTTGCCATAAATAATCTTGAGAACCTGAGAAAGCTTTTGTTATTTCTTTTAGAACTAATATTGCTTGGTTAGACCATAATATCAATCTTTCTTGACTAACGTAATAAATATCAGGAGTTAGTTCCTTAGTTTTTTTATCTTTAAAAGTATTTGCATTAGATATAAATACTACAATAATATCACTATCCGAAAATAGTTCAAGTTTTTGTTTGTTATTTTTAATATATTGTTCATGTGTACTTGTCTCCCTAATATGTCGCAATATAATTTCAGGATCCCCTTCATATATCTTACTTTCTGTAACAATGCAAGTATTAGAATTAATTATCCAAATAGGATCAGGTGAACCTGTATCTTCGTAATTATAGGTTTTATACCCCAACCAGGTTCCAAGATTAGTTAAAGCATCTTCAAATATACGTCCTCCTTGAGTAATTGAACTTTCAATATTATCCAATTCCCTAAGAATACTATTTTTATCTGTTTTTAATAATTCATCCACAATTTTATTCTCAATGTTGGAAACAATATTAACAATCTCTTCTGTCTCTTCATTAGAACTAGTTTCTATAAGCTTAGTAAACCACTTTACAGACAATGTATTTTCCGAAGCTTTTTTCAACTGTACATTTGCTTTAGTTTTATTACTATTGCAAAAATGTGCATATGCAGAAAGGTAATACCAAAACCCTAAGTATCCTTTTAATTGCTCATCTTTACCCAAAAGTTCTATAATTTTATCAGCCTCTACGATTGCCTCTTCATAGTTTTCTATCCATAAACAATTATGAAATCCTACTTCATGTTGAGCTGATTTTTCCAATATTTTATTAATATCACTATTTATAGAAACCTTGGAAGCTATCTTTTTTGCTTCGTTTTGAATATATCGTTCTACCTCATCCCATTTTTCTCTATTATCTAAAAATATCTTTATCATACTCATTATTTCTTCTACAGACTTTTTGGAGTTGCCCAAAAATTGTTGCTTTGAAAAATTTAATTCTGCATGCAATTCGGGAATAAAAGAATCTAAATTTTTACTTTCTAAAACATACCTACTAAATTTTTCACCTATAATACACACTATCGCATAATCAGTATATTCCCTTGTACATCTACCTACTGCTTGCATCATCTTTATTTTCATTAATTCAGAAAACAAAACAGAAGAACCCATTCTATGACTTATAAAAAATTCTTGCGCATCTGTATTATCTTGAAGTTCAGTTAAAATAAGCAATCTACACTCATCATTTGGAAAGTTAATTCCATCCGGTCTATTGGATATAACTGCAATTGCCCTTTCTTGTTTAACAAATTCTTCTTTAAGCTTTTCTAAGTCTTGAGCATTATATGTCTTTTTCCCTCTATCTTCAAAATGTTCTATAAACATTTTTTCTGTTTTTTTATCCTTCACCATCATTAAACTTCTTGGAACATAATCAACAAGTTCATCCATAAAAACCTTAATTTCTTCTTTTTCGAAAAGTAGGGCAGGGAAGAGAAAAAACTTCCTTCCCATTGTTAATGTTTGAAATTTTTCATCATATATTTTAATCGTTTTTCGAATTCCAAAAGCTCTTTCTAACTCCCCACTTTTCCCTATTGTCGCAGACATATATATTCTTTGTTTTGAGTTTAAAAAAGGGGCAAAGATCTTTGTTGGCGAAATGAATGGTTTAATTAAAATATGATCAGTTGTTATAAATGTATTACAAGCAGATAAATTTTCCTTAATTTGTCCCCATGCAAATTTAAAATCAAGTTTATCATAATTATCTATATTCTTATCAATATAATCTTCTATCATTTCTTTGAAAATACTTTTAATATTTAAAAAAGATATATTAGGTATTTTATCAACATCTTTAATTGCAAATCCAATATCATCTACACACAAATCATAAATGGATTCTGATATGTACTCCCTTGATAATTCTATAAGATTATTATATAGTTCATTGTGAGTAATCCTAGATATCTTAACAGACCAATTGCTAGATATTAGATCATTTGCCGAATGAGAATCATCAAATATTATTATATCTGGGTCACAAAAGTATGGATTTGAATTAAAAAAGGAACTATAAGACGAAACTGCAATACTTCTTGAAAATTCATAATTATTTTTATCCTCTAATGTATAGTTTTTTTTAGGACCAACAAATGCTGTTGCGTTAATTCCATATTCATTACTAGCAAGTAATGAAACTTGATATACTAACTGATTCGTGGGACATAGATACAATACCTTATAGTTTCTTTCACTTCTTAAATAATCCCCAATCAACATGCCTACTAATGTTTTTCCTGAACCAGTTGGTAACTCCAAAACAACATCTTTTTCTTCAATGTTTTTCATATACTTGTCTATAATTGAACTTTGGTAATCATATAGACTTTTAATTTTCCGATTCTTATTACTATCAAATAATTCCTGAGGTGTACTATAAGATACATCCTCCTCGTTTCCAAAATTAAACAAGCTCATAAACTTACCCCTATTCAACTGAATTGTTCTATTTATCAAATCTAGTTCCTTACGACCGCAGCAAATTAGCATGGACCCGGGCTAATTGAGCAAAAATATAGCTCTGTATAATAAATTTATTAAGGCTCTGCCCTCAAACTCCCAGGGGATGCAAACAATTTAAAAAAACATTTGAAGTCAGTCTAATAGGCTCATCTCACCTAGTAGCCTTCCAAATTAAGCGGAGCAGGGAGGAATCGAACCTCCCTTGTACTCTAACATATTATTAATAGACAAACTTTTGGTTCACTTCTTCTATTCTCATGGCTTTAGTCGCACTGACCATCTGCTCCAGAAGTACAGCTACCGCCACCATACCTATATATAAAATAATTATTTTCATAAAATCAGCTCCTTTTTCTAGCTTTGCTTCGATATTCAGAGTTATTGTTTTACTAATCATCATTAAATAGACAGAGATCACCATCGAGTTTAATCCTAAACATGTTCATTATCTTTTGCCCAAATTATACCATAATTTTATAGTTAATACATCTTAAAACACTTCCAACCGTATTTTACCGTTCATTCCCCTTGGACATCTCTAGTCATAAGACATACATCTCTTCCTCAATCTTTTCACTCTTGTTTCTTTACGATAGAAGAATTATTCTAATAATTCTTCTATCGAGTAATATGTAAAACCTCCACCACCGTTCCAGTTATTGTTTTGAGAAACTTGGTTATTATCTTGTCCATTAATTACGGTCTCAAGTCTTGGAACGCAAATATCGTCAAGCTGGTTTCCATTTTCAAGTCCAATCCATTGTCGTCCTAACTTATGTGCAACTGCGCAAGTTGTTCCTGAACCTAGAAAAGCATCTAAAACAATATCATTTTCACTAGTTGATAACTTTATAATTCTTTCAATTAATCTTTCTGGTTTTGGAGTAGTAAAAATCGCTTGGTCTAAATTAATAATCTTTTTTAATTCTCTTTTTCCTTCTGCATTATCACCAACTTCGTCAATAGTCCAAATTGTTTTTGGAACTATGCCTTCTTGAACTTCTGATAAAAACCGTTTAAGTCTAGGCATTGCGTTCCCACTTTTCCCAAACCAAATTCTATTATCTTTTACCAATTCCTGAAACCGTTCCTCAGTAACACCCCAACTTCTACTTGAGGCAGGAACAATAATTCTTCCACTAGGTAGAGTAATTTCATATATTAAATGTTCCGACGGCGTTTTTACAGTTAAATCACTAGATGTCCATGGCCCCCGTGGGTCATTATCAATATTTTTGTATCTACTATTCTGTATTTCAGTACGTTCGAGTTTATGCATGTTAAATTTCATATAATCCTTAGCATATACAAGAATATAATCATGCACGTCCGAAAAAAATTTAGCATCATTTTGTGGAGAGCTTTTCTTTTGCCAAATAATTGTTGCTATATAATTTGAATGAGATTTATATTTATTAGAATCGCAATTAAAAATTTCATCCATCAAAATTTTTAAATAAGGCATCTCACTATCATCAATGTGAACAAAAATTACACCATCTTCTGATAATAAATTATACATAAGCTCAAGTCTGATTTTCATCATTGACAACCATTGATCTCTATCAAGAGCATCAGCATAGTGGTCAAAGGTTTTACCAGTATTAAAGGGTGGATCAATGTATATACACTTTATTGATGATTGATGTGTTTCCTGCAATTTGAATAAAGATATCACATTATCACCTTTAATTAACATGTTCTGTTTTGAAGAAGATTTTTCTCCATATTCATATTTCTTATTCAGTTGATACTTCTTTAATAATTCTAGTGAACCATAAATAGGTTCTCTAGACTCGTTAAAGAATAGAAGATTATTATTTTTATTATTCCAATCTAAATTAATCATATTTATTCCTTTCTACTTCAGGAGTATATCTGCTAGCTCTATTGATTTTATAAATCGGCACACGAACTCTGCAGGAATAATGATTTCAAAAAAACTATCTAAAGTTTCTTTTATAGTTGAGTTCGTAGAACCACCGATATGATATCGTTGTTTATTTGGATAATTCTCAGCATCAACATAAGCCATTTTACCTTGTGCAACCGTATTTATATGATGATAATAAACAGAACAACTCACTGGAAATCTAGTTAATGGCTCCACTTTACCCAGAGGAATTCCTTCACTATGCTCAGTTCCAGTCGGATTTAACATCTGAAACGATTTTGTATCCATGATTAATCCATGATTTTTTGCGTATTTATCTAAATCATTCAAGACACCCTTAAGTATATCTTTACCAAAGTGAATATCAAATCTCTCTTTAGCTCCTTTATTAGGATCTGACAACATATTTTCAATTTGAATACCCTCTTTTACCTTCAGAATAATATCAAAGTTACTATTATAATAAATATCAAGTATAGGAGAATCTCCACGGCTACTGTCCCCTCTTAGAACTAAACCTTTCGAACCTAACAAATGATTAATGTACTTTATGTTGTAGCTATTAATTAACTTCATTCTTTAACCTCCAATCTTCTAATTTTTTTTGCCATACATCTTTTTGAACAAACATACTGATATTAAAATTCATCTTTTGCCTATTTTCAATTCCAATCGCTTTATATAAACTAGGAGTATATTTTAAGTTAGTAACTAAAAAGTCTTCCTCAAATCCCCATTGAATCATTATTTCAGGTAAAATAAATAACTCTTTCAACAATAAAATAATATCATTAAATTGATTGGGTGAAATTTTTATAATATTACAAATATTTTTAATATCTTCCAAATTATTAAAATATATTCCTCCAAAAATATTTATAAAATATTGTAGAAATTTAGGTATGAGAACAGCAATTTCAATTTTAGAAGCTAACTTTGTCACCAAATTATTAAATCCAATATCCTTAACATCGTTAGTATCTATCTTTAAAATAGCGCATTCAACCGCACATACAATATATGCTAGTTTTATATCAAGAACTAATGCTCCTGCAGCTTGGCAAATTTCATTAGAGTCTATGTAATATTGAGAATTTTTATTTGCTGGACTAAGTTTTTGAATTCTAGCTACTTTTCTTACAAAATCTTTATGTGAAGTTAATAGGTCTGTAAAAGATTGAGCTCTTAAAATTAAATTGGGTTCTCTCCAAACCTTTCCGTTTATTAGCGAAAGATATGCCCTCACTTCATTATAAGCATTTTGTTGATATCTCGAAAGATTATTCCTGGGTGCCAAGCATAGTTTTATAAAATCTTTAGACATTATCGAATATTTTATTTCATTCCATAAATAAAACATTGAAAAAATTGCTTCTTGATTTGGATTAATTTTATTATATAATTCAAGTGGTTCTAGTACTGTAACATTTAATTTGTCAGCTTGAATTTTTATGTCCTCTAATTGTTTACTTAAAGCAACCATTATATTATTGTTTGCATTGATTAGATTGGAAATTCCTACAAATAGAAATAAATCATTAAAGGTACATCCTCTTTTACACTCTACTAAGGTAGTATTTACAGAAGTACTATCAAATACTTTTGCATATATATCTAATTCTAAAACATCAACTTTCCCTGAATTATTCACCTTTTCTTCTATTACTTTTAGATTAGTATCAATATAATAATCTAGTGTTTGGAAACAAGAATTCGTAAATAATTCCATTTTATGTCCTGTGTCATATAACGAATTGATATCCATAATATTTATCTCCTATTTAATTCACCATTCTAAATATAGTATTTTTATTAATGATAGATCTACAGCAATCAAAGCGAAAAAATAAAATAGATTCTCATTCTACTTGAAATTAAACTTTTCATTTTATTCTTAGCGATATCCAAATCTCATGGATGTTCGATATATTATAATTTTCAAAGTAGATAACAGTTATATAGAAAATATTGTTATCATTAGTTTATATCATATCTCTAAATTTCTCAACTAATAATTCTATAATTTGACAAATTCATAGATTGTTCTGATTATTTATTTCCACCAAACATACCAACACTAAAATCCTCAGCATCCTCTGAGGACTTTAATCTTAACATATTCTTACTAACTTCAGGGCAGTAACCTCCCCCTATATTCTAGTTACTGCTCCCATATTCCTATTCATAGTAATCTACTATCTGTTCCATAACTATTCCTGATTCAAACTGTATCTCTAGTCTTTCACCTTTACTCACTTTGGTGGTTTCAATTAACCTTCGTACCAAGTCCTCATCATACTCTCTTACCTGTGGACTTACGGTCTTTAAGGTGCTATCCGCTTCTGTTAATCGCTGTTCGTACATCTCATCCTGTTTCTTTTCTTGTACAAGCCTTATTTTTGCCTTTTTAAGCTCGTTTATCTCTTGGGATATCCTTTTGTACTCATCATCAAAGTCCCTTGCCACTGCTCCTTGTTTTGCGTTTTCTTCGATTAATGATAGCATTTCTTTTTGCAGATTTTCTATTTTTTCATCATATTCTGTTGAGGTGTTTTTTGTAGAATAATTACCTATGACCCTGATAATATTTTCTCTGAATGCTCCTATAAAGTCTCCATTATTTTCTACTACATTATTAATAGCTGTCATTAATGTATGATGTAGGGGTTCTTCTTTAAGGGTAGGCGAGTTTTTACAAGTTGCCTTTATACCATTTTTTAGTCTGTTTTCACATCTCCACACTGCACTTTTTTGTCCATATTTTGACCAGACTTGTCTTCTATATGGATGTCCGCATTCGGCACATACCAGTATTTCTGTTAATGCATATTTAGAGCTGAACTTACTTTTTTCCTTTTTTAGCTTGTTTGCTTTTCTTGTGACTGCTGCTTTATTCAGGCTGGCGCGTCTTGTTTTTTCTTCCTGTACTCTATAAAATATTTCCTTTGGTATAATAGCCTCATGGTTATCTTCGATATAGTATTGAGGTACGATTCCGTTGTTTTTTACTCGCTTCTTTGTCAGAAAATCTACGGTATAGGTCTTCTGCATTAAGGCATCTCCCATATACTTTTCATTAATTAACATTCTTTCAATTACGCCAGGATGCCATTTATCTTTTCCAGTTACTGTTTTAATTTTATCTTCTTCTAAGGCTCTAGTAATCTCTAGGATACTAGAACCTTCTAAATACATTCTAAAAATACGTCTTACTATCTCTGCTTGCTCAGGTACTATGACCAGCTCACCACTTTTTTTATCTTTGGTATATCCCATAAACTTTTTATGATTTACTGAGATGATTCCATTTTCATATCTTCTTACGATTCCCCATCTTGTATTTTCGCTTATATTTCTGCTTTCTTCTTGTGCCTGACTGCTTAAAATGGTGATTAGTAATTCTCCTGATCCTTCTAAGGTATTTACACCTTCTTTTTCAAATAATATACCTATATTTTTTTCTTTTAGCATTCTTATTGCTTGTAAGGCATCTACGGTATTCCTTGCAAATCTGCTGACGGACTTAGTGATTATCATATCTATTTTTCCTGCCATACAGTCTTCTATCATGGCATTAAAATCGTCTCTTTTTTTGGTATTGGTTGCAGATATACCATCATCTGCATAGATACCTGCCAGTTTCCAATTAGGATTACTATTTATCTTCTCTGTATAATAAGCAATCTGGGCCTCATAACTGCCTTCTTGTTGTTCTAGTTTTGTACTAACCCTGCAGTAGGCTGCCACTCTTAGGACTTTTA
>NZ_VUNQ01000119.1 GCF_009695605.1 Tissierella pigra | reverse complement strand
TAGCTCTTCATCCTCTTCGATCAGCTCTTCCAGCACTTCGCCAATATCGGCCGAGCGAATTTCAGCGAGGCGTTCTGCCAATTGCGCCTTGCTGGGCTCTTCCTTGACCAGCTCATCGAGCAGTTCGGTTTTCAATTCCTGTAAGGCTTCTTCGTTCAGCGCCATCGCTCTCTCCTGATGCCATTCAAATCCGGGACGACTGACCACCATACTAACAGACAAAAAAAACGCCCCTTAAACCCTGAGGAATCCCCACGAACTTTGCTATCCATCGCATAAGGCCTGCTCTTTGACTTCCCCTTGGAGGCTCGTCAGAACTGTCTTCCAAGAGGGCCATGGGACAGCACCGACACAATGACGTCGCAGCCACTCCAGTCCCAAACGCCACACGGAGAGAACGTTCCGATGACGGATCGTGTTGCTCTGGTAGCGTCGCTGTTGCCCGCTGTCTCGGACTTGAAGACCGGCAACCATCACCACGACATTGGCCAGCATCGCGATCAGCAGCAGGATTTCGATCCGCTTGCCTTGGCGAGACTGATGCATGCCGAAGCCCAGCCCGAACTGGGGACTCTTGACGTCGCGGAAGCCCTCTTCAATCTGCATGCGCTGCCGGTAAATGGCCACCAACTTGTCCGCCAGCGTTGAGCGCGCCGGTAGGTTACTGACCAGCACCCAGGGCTCCTTCTGGCGCTGGGCAATCGCCCGGCTGCGGCTGTCCTGGGAGACCTGTCCGCGCTTGTTGCGATGCTTGCGCCCCTGCGGCGGCCGATGGTAGAGCACCATGCGGGTGGTCAGTGGATTGCTCTCAGCAATTTGCACGGAACCCAGCGCCCGCGGTACCGATGTCGCTTGCGGAAACAGGTCTGACACAGGTTGCCACGCCTGCCCTGGCAGCTGGCAGCGAACCGGGCTACGCACCCGGCCGACGTAGTACCAACCACGTGCCTCAACCGCCTCGAACCAGGGATTACGAAAGCCCGCATCGGTGACCAAGATCGGCGTGGCGTTGTCAGGCAGTATCTCGGCCAGAGCGGCCAACAAGTATGCCTCACAGTGTTGGCAGCCA
>NZ_VUNQ01000118.1 GCF_009695605.1 Tissierella pigra | reverse complement strand
CATATTCATTTCCTCCTTGTTTATTCAAAATGGTAACTTACAGAATAGGTAATATTGGATTTATCGTACATACAATTGTGATTCGTATAATAATAAAACTCAAGCTTAGAGTACATACCAGCACTTAAACTTTTAACGAATGTAATACCATTGCTTGTAGTTCCATAATCAAGCTCATCCCACTGTTTTGTTTTTACATTGTATCCACGAACACGTCCATAGTCACTTCCACTATGACCTGCAACAGGAGGAACAGTAAATGTATATTCAGTAATAGTCGCCCCTTCCAAACCATTTTCTAGAATCACTGAATCAGGACCAGTTAACATCATACCTCCACTGCCATTAGGATCGGCAACAAAGAATACAATTGCAGCCCATGGAGATTCTGCACCTGTGGAATCCACAGCCTTTACACGAACCGTATTTTTCCCTAACGGATAGACTTGTGTTTCAGCATTACGTCCTTCCCAAATATAGGTAATTGGATCATTATCTGCATCAGTACTCTTAGCTGTAATAGTTACTTTCGTACCAGGTGCAACACTATTTCCACTTGGTGTCCTAGTAATTACAGGGGTAGTTGGTGGTGAATTTTTAATTGTAAAACTCTTCTCTACCCAAGGTGAATAAGCCCCAACACTATCCTTGGCACGTACTCTGACCTTATGTGTTCCTACTGCATAATAGTTATCACTGGTTGTCCCTTCATATTCTAAGGTTGTTGCATCTCCATCTGGATCACTGGCTGTTGCCTTTATATCAACAAAGAATTTACCATCTTTTACAGTTCTAGTTGGTGTAACTGTTAAGGTTACTGTTGGTGCAGTATTGGTAATAGTAATCTTTTCTCTATGAGTAAATACTCTACCTTCACCATCTATAATTGTAGCTATAAGAGTAAACTCACCTATATCTGATATGGAGATTTTCCCTCCTTCATTGGCTAGTTCACCACTGAAATCTACTGCCTCACCTGTTTTTTCTAATGTCCATCTAACTTTATTTGTTCCAAGATTTTTGGAATCTCCTTTTACTTCAAATTCCCTGCCATAGTGAATGGAATCAGGCATGGTAAAGCTATACTCTATAACTGGATTTATAGTTATTTCCTGACTATATGAAAAACTTCTTTCT
>NZ_VUNQ01000117.1 GCF_009695605.1 Tissierella pigra | reverse complement strand
CTTTTATTAAGTGAGGATTAAAATAGACATTTCATGTAAAATAAAATTATTTTGCTTAAAATGATCTACTAAAATAATAAAAAATTAATCAGAAGTATTGAAAAATACTACTTGATTTAAAGAGGAGAGAACATTATGGAAGATATAGTAAGATTAACCTTAAAAGATTTAGATGATATATACATATTTGACACAATTTGTTTTCCAACTGATTATACAAAACGGGAATATTGGATTGAACTTTTGGAAGATAAAAGAACTTTTGTTTTTGCATTCAAAGAAAATAATATTATAAAAGCTAATATTTCTATCTATAACTGGAAAGGAGAAGATGACTATATTAAGATTATGAGTATAGGAACACATCCAGATCATAGAAATAAAGGATATGCCCATATGTTAATGCAGTATATCATTGATGAGATGTTGAAAGATGATATGCATATATTTAAAGCCGAAACTAGAGAATCAAATTTAAAAATGCAAAAGGTGTTTGAAGATTTTGGATATAAGATTAATAGCAAAGTAGAAGAGTATTTTGATAATCCCATCGAAACTGCTTATAAGTATTCACTAGAAATATAAGAAAGAGATATCTTAAGAATATAAAACATGAAAACCTTTGGTATACCTAGGATAACAGCAACACATTCTTTATATTAAATCTAGTAATGATAAAACGAATAATTATTTAAAATACCGTACTATTCAGAAAAGAATTTTGCGGTATTTTTTATGTTGCATCACAAGAACTATATTCAATAAAACAGTAGAGGTTATAAAAGCCTAGGGAGAAATTAAACTCCTGGGTTTTTCTTTTTTGTGAGGGAGGATATGTAGGAACTACAAATAAAATTAAATAAATATAGAAGTGATTTGAATAAAGCCATTACAATTATAAAGAGCAAGGGAAAGAATAGAGCGATAGCGTAAAGAGACTGTAGAGTAGAATTAGCAAAAGAGATATAGCAGAGACCTTATATGAAAGAAGTATGCAGTTTTATAAATGTCAAGTTAAAATTCCTCATGGTAGTGTAAAATAATCTGTGCTTTTGCGAAATAAAATTCTCTTTTCTGGCAAGAATCAAAATATGATTTAAACCAGAAAGGAGAATTTTTTATGTCAACATTACCAAAAGAAATTTTAAGAAAT
>NZ_VUNQ01000116.1 GCF_009695605.1 Tissierella pigra | reverse complement strand
CATTTACTCTTTAAAGCTAGTGCCGACACTATTCTTACTTGGTTTTCTAAGCTTAATAAATCTGAGAATTTTAAACCTGGTATTATCTCTACTATGCACACTTTTGGACGGGATTTAAAATGGAATCCACATATACATATGATTGTTACCGAAGGTGCTTCAGGGAATAAAACTGTTTGGCGTAAAATTTCTCATATTCCCTTTAATATGCTTCGAAAGAGATGGCAAGCCACTATATTAGATTTTCTTCATAAATACTTAGGCAATTCTTTTTATGCTCTGAAGTCTCGTCTATTCAAGACATACTCTGATGGATTTTATGTTTATGCTAAATCTAATATGGATTCAAATGCTAAGGATGCTGTTGAATATATTATTCGATATACTGGGCGTCCCGCTATGGCTCAATCTCGTATTCTTAATTACGATGGCGAATTTGTTACTTTTTACTACGATCGCCATGAAGATAATCAACGCGTTACTGAAAAAATACATGCTTTTGATTTTATTAAGCGTCTAATTATCCATATTCCTGATGAACAATTTAAAATGATTCGCTATTACGGCCTTTATGCCAAGGAATACACTCATTCCTCAAAGCTTTATCGCATGGAAAGCCTTGGAAAAAGAAAGTTTAGAAAAAAGTATTCTCATTGGCGTGCACGCCTTCTTCTTGCTTTTGGGCTAGATCCCCTTTCATGTTCTTGTGGCCAAACAATGGAACTGGTTGATATTTTTAATTTTAACAAGAACCCTTATATTGATAATTTATCTCCTCCTAGGTATAATAGTGCTTAGTAATTAATTAGCACTATGGGGGTTTTTTATTATGAATATTCTAGAAGGTTTTTCTAAAAATGATGATTTAGTAGAGTTTATCTGTACTAAATGCAATTATTCACTATGGGTTCCACGTTTCATTGTACAAGAATTAGAAGAAGATAATTTATTTAATGGACTTGATCCATCTGTACCACCACAACCTTTTTGCCAAGTTTGCGATGGTATCATGACTCCAAAATCTTATACTGGTATTCGTGGTGTTCATTACGAGTACAGAAAATAGTCTAACAATCTTAGGCTTTATTGGCATGCTCAAGATTCCTGGGCTGCCTTTTTTTTATTTAATAGGAAAAGTAGGACTTTCCTATTAAA
>NZ_VUNQ01000115.1 GCF_009695605.1 Tissierella pigra | reverse complement strand
TGTAAAGGACAATGATAAAATACAGATAAAAGGTAATCAAAAAGTACAGAGTTCTTAATCAAAGAGGGAACACTACCTAAAGAATAAAAAATAATAGGTGGTGTGAATATGAAAGGAGAACTTTGGATGGATATAAGAAATGATTATCTTAAGGGGCTATCCATTTCAGAAATATCAAGAAAATATAATATCAATTGGAGAACAGCTAAAAAGTATGCAGCAGCTATTGAGACGCCAAAATATACATTAACTAAAGATAAACCTTCTAAGTTAGATGACTTTAAACCTATGATAGATGAGTTACTAGAGGAAGCCCCATATAGTGCTGTAAGGATATTAGAAATAATAACTGATCAAGGGTTTGATGGTAAAATTGGTATAGTTAAAAACTATGTTAGAACTAAAAAGAAAGAGCTAAATACAAAAGCTACAGTCAGATTCGAAACTTTACCTGGGAAACAGGGTCAAGTTGATTGGGCTCATTTTGGAACATTCATGGATGAACTAGGAAGAGAACATAAACTGTATTGTTTTTTAATGATTTTAGGGTACTCGAGAATGCGATATATAGAATTTGTTACAGAGATGAGCACAGAAACTCTAATAAGATGTCATAATAATGCTTTTAGATATTTTAATGGATATCCAGAGCATATACTCTATGACAACATGAAGCAAGTTGTTGTAAAAAGAATGATAAAGCAAGAAGATTCTAAGTTAAATCCATTATTTGAGGACTTTGCAGGATTTTACGGAATAAAACCTATACTATGTAGGCCTTACCGAGGCCAGACTAAGGGTAAAATTGAAAGAACAGTCAGATATGTAAGGGATAACTTCTTTACTGGTATTAAATTTGTTAACCTAATAGATTTAAATAATGAAGCTCTCTCCTGGTGTGAAAAGATAAATAGAAAGGTCCACGGAACTACAAATAAAATTCCTTATGAAATGCTGCAAAAAGAAAAGTTAAATAAATTCGATCGAGAATATGTTTTAAGTATTGAAGAAAAAAGAAAAGTAGAGAAAGACTGCTTGATTTCCTTTAAGGGTAATAAATATTCTGTCCCACCAGAATATATAGGAAAAGAAGTTTCAGTATTCTCTACAGACAACTTAGTTAAAATTTATCATAATAGCTCATTAATATCAACTCATAGCA
>NZ_VUNQ01000114.1 GCF_009695605.1 Tissierella pigra | reverse complement strand
TTTTTAGATATTCATGTTAGGGCCTTTAATCGTATGGGTGGGGTCCATAGAGAATTAGTTTATGATAATCTAAAGCAGGCCGTAAGAAGGTTTGTTGGAAGAAATGAGAAAGAAGCTACAGAGGATTTAATTAAAATATCAATTTACTATGGGTTTAAATACAGGTTCTGCAATGTGGCTAAAGGAAATGAAAAAGGTCATGTAGAAAAAGGGATTGAATATGTTAGAAGAAAAGCATTTTCAAGTCAAACTGACTTTGAGTCTATAGAAGAAGCAAATACTTACCTTGGTGAGAAACTATTAGAACTTAATTCTAAAAAAAGAAACTGGTTACAAAATCAAAGTCCCTTAGATATATTAAATCAAGAAATGGCTTATCTAATACCGTTAAAGCCACCCTATGATGCCTCTAGAAGAGTTGAAGCAAGGGTTAATAAGTATAGTGTAATAACCATAGATCAAAATAAATACTCAGTACCAGATTATCTAGTAGGTAAATTTGTAAATGTAAAAATATATCCAGAGATAATAGAAATATATTACAAAGATAATAAGATAGCTGAACATAAGAGGTCATATCAAGCCCATTATTGGAGTATAGATATAAATCATTTTATTCATACATTAAAAAAGAAGCCTGGAGCATTACACGCAAGTGTTGGTAGACACCAGCTTAGCCCAGAGCTTCAAGAAACATATCAAGAATATTATACCAGTAATCCAAGAGATTTCATAGAACTTTTGGAATTAATAAAGGAAAAAGATTTAGACAGCGTATTAAAAGCAGTAGAAGAATTAAGGAAAATAAAGAAAGAATTAGTAACAACAGATAATATTAAAAATATAATTTTCAAACTTCCAATGGATAAAGAATCCTTAGAAACTAAGGATATATCAATACAAAATGCATCATTAAAGCAAATCTCAATATTAAATGATTTGTTTAACTTAAAACCAATAGGGAGGTATGAAAATTGAATGAAATATTACAAGAAATTAAAAAATATGTATCAGAACTGAAGATTCCAGGTGTGAATCAAGGGTTAAAGATGAGCATTGAAGAAGCATACAAATTTGATAAACCCTATGAAGAATTCTTAAGAGATATCTTAATAGAAGCCTATGATATGAGAAAGGAAAATGGCAAGAAAAACAGAATTAAGAATGCTAGATTTCCCTACAAAAAGTATCTAGATGAACTAAG
>NZ_VUNQ01000113.1 GCF_009695605.1 Tissierella pigra | reverse complement strand
GCTGTTATAACTGATAAACTGGGGAAAGAAACCAAAGTAAGTGATGTAATTAGAGTATATCCTGTGGGAGAAATAAAGATAGAGCTTGATAAGATAACCCATACTGATAAAAGTATTACCCTAAAAACAGAAACAAAGAATACTGATGATATGGATTTAATATGGTCTCTTACTAGGAATGGGGAAGAGGTCAATGTTTCAGATTTTATTGAAGGGAATATCTCATTAGGAGATAGTATTGTAGGTTTTAAGGAAAAAGGTGTATACAATTTAATTCTTTCAGCTACAGACAAAACTAGCAGAACATTTGCGGATAAGGTATCCATTACCGTATATCCTTTAGGTTCTGCTGGCTTTTATTTACCTGAAATATTCCATATAGATGATGAGATAAAGCTCGAAGCAGCCTTTAAGGAAATTGGAAATCGTAATGCAGAGTGGTCACTTATCAAGGATGGCAAAGAAGTAGAACTTTCAGATTTTGTTAGTGGAAATCTATCCAATGATGGAGGAATAGTTACTTTTCCTTATAAAGGTGAATATACTCTAAAAGCTTTCTCTACTGATGATGGAGGGAGAATATATGACTATGAACAAAGTTTTAAAGTTTACCCTGTGCCAGCTGTTGGTTATACATTACCTAAGTATGCCCATACTGACAACGATATTAATGTAGAGGTAAACAGCACAGAGCTTGATGGACTAAAGATTGAATGGCTTGTTGATAATACTTATGGTTTTCAGGATTGGTCAACTTATGTGGAGGGAAATCTAAATAATTCAGGAGGTAGTATCAGGTTCAAAAGAGCAGGTGTTTATGAACTAGTAGCTAGAATCATCGATGAAACTGGCAGAGTATTTCTCTTTGAAACAGGAGATAAAATCGAGGTGCTTCCTGTATTAGATATAGGATTTCAACTTCCGAAATCAGCCTATACAGACAGTATTATTAATATTAGAACCTATGGTAATAACAATGTTCTTCCAGTGGAATGGAGCATTACCAAAGATGGTGAAGTTATATCTGAAGAGCAGGCAATCTCTGGAAGTTTAAATGCACAAGGTGGCAAAATTACCTTTCTTATAGATGGAGATTTTATATTAACTGCAACAATGACAGATTTCCTAGAAAGAAGTTTTTCATATAGTCAGGAAATAACTATAAATCCAGTTATAGAGTATAGCTTTACCATGCCTGATTCCATTCACTATGGCAGGGAATTTGAAGTAAAAGGAGATTCCAAAAATCTTGGA
>NZ_VUNQ01000112.1 GCF_009695605.1 Tissierella pigra | reverse complement strand
TGGATAGGCTATACTAAATAGGACAATTCTTTTCCGAACATGATATAATTATTATAGGAGGAGAATAGAATGTCTAGAAAACATTATGAAGAAAACTTTAAAAAGCAAATAGTCAATATTTATAATCAAGGAAATCACACATATAGAAGCCTAAGTGAGGAATATGGTATATCTCCATCAACTATGAGGCAGTGGGTAGTAAGATATAATAATACCCAATCATTTGATATAGAAGATAATAGGACTGATAAAGAAAAAAGATTGATAGAATTAGAAAAGAGAGTTAAACAACTTGAAATGGAGAATGATATTTTAAAGCAGGCAGCACTACTACTAGGCAAAAGGTAGACCTAATTATTTCTAATAAAGAGAAATACAGTATTAGTGCAATGTGTAGGCTATTAGAGGTCTCTAGAAGTTTAGTTTATTATCACCTAAATAAGGAAGAATCAGATGCTACAGATGAAGAATCTAAGATAGAAAAACATGTAATTGATATATTTCATAAAAGTAGGAATAACTATGGAACAAGAAAGATTAAGATTGAGCTTGATAACTTAGGCTACCAGGTTTCTAGAAAAAGAATAGCCAGAATTATGAAAGAAAATTCACTAGTATCTAATTATACAGTTGCCCAATATAAAGTTCATAATAGGGGCTGTAATGAATCCAATATTACTAATATAGTGGATAGAAAGTTTGATGATAGAGACAAGCTAGAGGTAGCTGTCAGTGACCTAACCTATGTAAGGGTGGGTAATAGATGGAATTATGTATGTACCATAGTAGACTTAGCTAATAGAGAAGTAATAGGTTATTCTGCTGGAGCTAATAAAGATGCCAGTCTAATAGAAAAAGCATTGTTAAGAAGTAATTACTCACTAAAAGATATAAAAGTATTTCATTCAGATCGGGGCAAGGAGTATGACAACATAAAAATAGATAATATCTTAGAAGCCTTTAATATAGAACGTTCTTTAAGTAGAAAGGGAAATCCCTACGACAATGCAGTAAGTGAAGCTATGAATAAAATTTTAAAGATAGAATTTATATACCAAAATAAATTTGAAACCTTAGAGGAATTGGAATTACAGCTAGCAGAATATATTTACTGGTATAACCATATAAGGATCCATGGTTCTTTAGGCTACATATCACCAATAAATTATAGAAATAAAATAGCTCTGGGAATAGTAGCATAAGTACATTTAAAGGGTAAATCTTTGTTCGAAATGAATTTGTCTAAAAAAGGGTTGCCTTTCCA
>NZ_VUNQ01000111.1 GCF_009695605.1 Tissierella pigra | reverse complement strand
GGTAGTGTAAAATAATCTGTGCTTTTGCGAAATAAAATTCTCTTTTCTGGCAAGAATCAAAATATGATTTAAACCAGAAAGGAGAATTTTTTATGTCAACATTACCAAAAGAAATTTTAAGAAATATGATTAATGATGGAAATTTAACAACACCAGGAGATCTTCATTCGTACTTAAAGGATATGTTTAAAGATATACTCCAAGAGATGTTAGAAGCAGAGCTTGAGGCCGAATTAGGTTATTCTAAAGGAGATAAAAAGAATAAAGAAACAGATAATAGAAGAAATGGTTACACTCAAAAGACTGTAAAAACTCAATTTGGTGAGATTCCCTTAGAAGTACCAAGGGATAGACATGGTGAATTTGACCCAATAGTTATACCTAAAAACAAAAGGGATATATCTGGTATAGAAGAGAAAGTAATTGCACTTTATGCCAGAGGTATGTCAACTAGAGATATTCATGAGCAGATAAAAGATATATACGGAATAGAAGTATCAGCAGATATGGTAAGTAAGATGACTGATGGAATACTTCCACATATTAAAGAGTGGCAAAATAGACCTTTACACCCCATATATCCATTTGTATTTATGGATGCAATACACTACAAAGTAAGAGAAGATGGACAAATCAAAAATAAAGCAGCTTATGTAGTTTTAGGCGTAAATTTAGATGGGTTTAAAGATATATTAGGAATTTGGATAGGTGAAAATGAATCAGCTAAATTCTGGCTTGGAGTTTTAAATGATATGAAAAATAGAGGATTACAAGATGTATTAATATTTAGCGTAGATGGATTATCAGGGCTTAAAGAAGCAATAAATGCAGCATATCCTAAGGCAGAAATACAAAGATGTGTAGTTCACCAACTAAGAAATTCTTTTAAGTTCGTTAGTTATAAACATTTAAAAGAGTTTGCTAATGACTTCAAATCAGTGTATAGGGCCATAAACGAAGAGGAGGCGCTTGATAAGCTAGAAGAACTTGAGAGTAAGTGGGGAGATAAATATCCTCATGCCATTAAAAGTTGGGAATCAAATTGGGACGTATTATCTCCATTTTTCAAGTATCCTGAGGAAATCAGAAGTATAATGTATACTACAAATATAATAGAAGGTTTCCATAGACAACTAAGAAAAGTAACTAAGACTAAAACCATGTTTCCATCTGATCAAGCTCTAGAAAAGATACTTTACTTAGCTAGCCAAAATACTATAAAGAAATGGACCCAAAGGTATAAAAACTGGGATTTGGTTATAAACCAGTTATCTATATTCTTTGAAGAACGAGTAAATATCCATCTTTCATAGAATTATATAGGTGTTATATGAAAACCTTCTA
>NZ_VUNQ01000110.1 GCF_009695605.1 Tissierella pigra | reverse complement strand
TACTAGTGTTGCATTAAAGAAATAATTACAGGTTGACATGGAAAAATTTATATAATGAAAAAAAGAACCCCTTGTGTTAAATTGTTTTTGACTAGAAAACAATGAAATGGGGTTCTTTTTTATGGTTCAATATAATAATAAAACAGTTTTTAGTAAATTAATAGAAGTAATAAATGGAAATAAGTTAAATTATATAATTAATAAATATAATTCAGATTATAGGATTCAACATTTTAACACTAAATCTCATGTTTTTTCCATGCTTTATCTTCAGTTAAGTAATACGAAAAGCTTAAGAGGCTTAATTGATAAATTAAATTATAGTCCAAAATTACAACGAACAGTTAATGTTCCAAGCCTTTCACAACTTTCAAGGAAGAATGCCAATAGAGACTATAGAATATTTGAAGAACTTTATTATAGCATGATAAATATGGCTAAAAAGGAGTTAGGAATTAAGAAATCTAATGAAAAATTTAAAGAAATTAAGGCTTTTGATTCAACAGTTATTACAATAGCTTCCTCTTTAGCACCTGAATTATTTTTTGAAGGTAAGTCATCAGGAATAAAGATTAGTACTTTATTGAATATATCTCAAAGCCTACCTGAAAAAGTAAATATTGTACCTGCAAAAATTAATGATAGAAAGTGTATTGATGACTTTTTTGATGATAAGGATACATTATATCTCTTTGATAGAGGTTACTATAATTATAATTGGTATGATAATTTGACTGACAATGGATATAAGTTCATTACAAGACAAAATACTAATGCTGTAATTGAGGAAATAAGATCAACTTATGTTGAGAACGAATTAGTATTTGATGCTGAAATCACCTTAGGAACTGATTACAGTAAAAATAAAACACATAATAAATATAGAGAAATTCTAACCTTTGATGAAGAGGGGAAAGAAATAAGATTTCTTACAAATGTATTTGATATAGAAGCTGAAGAAATTATGGAATTATATAGATTGAGATGGAAAATAGAACTTTTCTTTAAATGGGTTAAGCAAAACTTAAAAATAAAGAAATGGTTAGGCCATAATCAAAATGCTGTTAAAATACAAATATATTCAGCATTAATATCTTATGTAATACTAGCTTTATTAAAGACAAGAATGAAAATTAAATCTTCTATGATTTCAATAAGTAGAATAATTGAAGTAAATTTATTAGAAGAATCATCAGTTTTAAATTTATTAAGTGGTTAAGCTTTTAAAAAAAGTATTTCTTTTCTAGCCTTGGTTTTCCATACGTAATAGATGGTAAATATATGATATATAGTATAATATTGACAAAATGGATGCTGTATTTAGAGCATCCATTTTGTCAAAGCTTAAATTTTACATTAATGCAACACTAGTAC
>NZ_VUNQ01000011.1 GCF_009695605.1 Tissierella pigra | reverse complement strand
TCTTCTGTTATAATTGTTTTCATAAGGAAAGATCCCTCCGATTTTTGTTTGTTATGGTAAACAACATTATATCAGAGGTCTTTCCTTTTTTCATATTTACTTGTCACAAATGTATTGTCTCATATCAAAATAAAGTTTTATTTAGGAATATTTTGAAAAAGTAGGTTAAATATATACATTTAAACTAAAAAATAAAGAGACTAGAGGTTTCTAGTCTTTTTTTCTAAATAAAATAAGATATTCACCATACCCTTCTTTTTCCATATCCTGTTTCTTAATAAATTTAAGGGAAGCACCATTTATACAATATCTAAGTCCTCCTTTATCCTTAGGACCATCTGGAAACACATGGCCAAGATGAGAGTCTCCATATTTACTTCTTACTTCAGTTCGAATCATACCATGGGATAAGTCTCTTTTTTCAATTACATGACTATCTTCTAAGGGTTTAGTAAAACTAGGCCATCCACACCCTGCATCAAACTTATCATTTGAACTAAATAGTGGTTCGCCTGAGACTATATCCACATATATCCCTTCCTCATTGTTTTCGTTATATTCATGGGTAAAAGGTCTTTCTGTTCCACTTTTTTGGGTTACACGATATTCTAAATCATTTAATTTTTCCTTTATTTCTTCGTCACTTGGTTTTATATATTTATTATTCATATATTCACTCTCCTTAAAAATATATTACCCAAATATTTAGATTATATTGTAATGAGTTGTTAATTTTATGATATGATAAAATAAGATGGTAAAACTAGGAAGGAGTGATTAAATGGCAGAGCTTATTATTACTGTGATTATAACATTACCCCTTTTAATAATTCTAATTTATGGAATTATACATCCCGAAGAGTTGGCATCTTGGGGATATAAGTGGAGATACAAAGGAGAACCAGAGCCTACAGAGGAGTATATAAAATATACTCGTGCGTCTTCAGTAATAGGATTATTATTAATTATATCCATTATAATCTTTTATTTTAGTACCTTATATGGTTTAATATTTTTCATACTATCAATATCCCTATCCCTATATTATTTTTTAACTAGATAAACCAGTACTATATTTTTTCAAAAATAATATTTAGAAAGAGAAGTAAATCATGATAATGATAGAGACAATAAAAGGACAGTCATTTTATTAATGGAGAAAGAAGTGTTTTATATATACAGTAATTTAGACTTATTAGATAAAGGGAATAGCAAGTAAATTCAATGATAAATAACATAGTCCTAGGCTTTTGCTCTAGGACTTTTGTGTTATAATTAGCTTAATAGAATATTGGGAGGGATGTATATGTATAGGGGAATTAATGAAGAGATTTATGAATTAAAAGAAAGGCTTAGAACAAAAGAAAAACTTGATTCATTTAGAATTATGACCATGGAAGAATTGAATAAGCAAAAACAAAATTTACAAAATTTAAGAGATATATTGAAAAAAGAAGAAAAGGACGTAACTAAGCTTGAAAGTATGAGTCTATCAACTTTTTTCTTTGATTTAATAGGCAAGAAAGAAGATAAATTAGATAAGGAAAGAAAAGAATATTTAGCAGTTAAAATGCAATATGATGAATGTATTTTAGCCATAAGGGAATTAGAAGACGAGATAAAAAAATGTGATAAAGAATTAATGAATTATTCAAGTGTAAAGAAAGAATACGAAGAAGCCATAAAGAAAAAGCAGGAAATGATAATAAATGAAGATGGAGATAAAGGAAGAACACTAAGAGATTTATTAGATAAGCAAAATGAATTAAAGTTAAATATAAAAGAAGTCAAAGAAGCCATAAATGCAGGGAAAAATGCGTCAGGTGCATTGTCACAAATGATGGAGCCCTTAGACTCAGCTAGAAATTGGGGCATATGGGATATGCTTGGCGGCGGATTTTTTACAGATATGGTAAAACACTCTAAAATAGATGATGCTAATAAGATGTCCTACGATGTACAGCAATGTTTAAAGAGGTTTCAAAAAGAGTTAAATGATGTAAATGAATTTACAGATATTACAGTAGATATTGGTTCTTTTGCTACATTTGCTGACTTTTTCTTTGATGGACTTTTTGCTGATTGGTTTGTACAGTCAAAAATAAATGAATCCATATCCAATTTAGATAATGCAAACACAAAAGTAGGAGATATAATAGAAGATTTAAATAGGGACTTGACTATAATGGAAAGCCAACAGGAGTCTATAGAGACTAAAATCAACAAATTATTAGAGAGATAATAGTTTTGTTTTTACTTTTAATAAGCAATGGATAATCTGTTAGGATATATTTATATAATGAAGCTTTACTAAAGACCTTTGATAAATATATAAAGTTTTATTTATTTAAGGATAAGTAAAATTGAATATAGAATTGTTGTAATATTCTTATCTTTATAATATAATTTACTTAGATACTCGAACTAATTTTAAGGAGGGGTACAATGCCAAAAGTTTTATTGGAAAGAAAAGATGTAGATGTAAATCTTACATGGGATTTATCAACGATTTTTAAAACTGAGGAAGAATTTGAAGCAGTAGTGAGTAAAGCACAAAGACTTACAGAAGAACTAGAAAAAGAGTTTAAAGGAAAGCTGAATAATTCAAAAGCAATCAACAGTTGTTTAGATAAGCTAAGAGAAATAACTCAGCTATCTATGCTTGCAAGTACATATGCGTACCTTGCAGTGGCAGTAGACCAGACAAATGTAGAAAATCAAAGTAGACAAATGAAGTTATCTAATATATCATCTGATATTCAAAGTAAATTAAGCTTTGTACAATCTGAAATAATAGAGGCAGATGAAAAAATAATAGAAGCGACAATAGAAGAATCAAAAGAAAACTCAGGATACCTTAAGGATATAATTAGACAGAAAAAATATGCCTTACATCCAGAGGTGGAAAAAACATTATCTGCATTATCAGGTACTTTAGGCGCTCCGTATCAAATTTATAATCGTGCCAAATTAGCAGATATGGATTTTGGTACTTTTGCTGTAGACGGTAAGGAGTATCCTTTAAGTTTTGGCCTATTTGAAGATGAATGGGAATATGAACATGATACCAAAATAAGACGAGCTGCCTTTGAAGCTTTTTCTAAGAAATTAAGAGAATATCAGCATACTATAGCAGGAGCGTACCATACTCAAGTACAAAAAGAAAAGACATTGGCTACTTTAAGAGGATTTGATTCAGTAATTGACAGTTTATTATTTCCACAGGAGATAACTAGGGAATTATATAATAGACAAATAGATGTAATAATGGAGCATTTAGCACCACATATGAGAAAGTTTGTAAAATTACTTCAAAAAATTCATGGCATAGAAGAAATGACCTTTGCAGATTTAAAATTAGATGTAGATCCTGACTTTGAACCAGAAATATCTGTTGAAGAGTCTAAAAAGTATATTAAAGGAGCATTGGGAGTTTTAGGAGATGATTATTTAGAAGTTATTGAAAGGGCATATAATGAGAGATGGATAGATTTTGTTCAGAATAAAGGTAAATCCACAGGAGCATTTTGTTCAAGCCCTTATGGAAGTCATCCATTTATATTGATCTCTTGGACAGAAAGAATGAGAGAGGTCTTTGTATTAGCTCATGAATTAGGTCATGCAGGACATTTTTACTTGGCTCAACGAGAGCAAAATATATTTGATACAAGAGCTTCTCAGTATTTCATTGAAGCACCATCAACTATGAATGAAATGCTTATGGCAAATTATCTAATGAAAACAATGGATGATCCTAGGATGAAAAGATGGGTACTATCCTCTATAATATCTCGTACCTACTATCATAACTTTGTGACTCATTTATTAGAGGCCCATTATCAAAGAGAGGTATATAAAATAATTGATGAGGGTGGAAGTGTACAAGCTGCTACATTAAATAAACTTAAAAGAGAAACCTTAGAGAAATTCTGGGGAGATACTGTAAAGATTAATGAAGGTGCGGAACTTACTTGGATGAGACAGCCTCACTATTATATGGGACTATATCCATATACCTATAGTGCAGGACTTACAATTGCTACAGAAGTAAGTAAGAGAATTTTAACAGAGGGACAAGACGCATTAGATGATTGGAAGAAGGTTTTAAAGGCAGGAGGAACTAAGACTCCAGTAGAATTAGCACAAATGGCAGGAGTAGATATAACTACAGATAAACCACTATTAGATACTATAGCACATATAGGAAGTATAATAGATGAAATAATTAAGCTAACAGAAGAAATAGAGGAAAAGCAGTAAAAATAGAGATAAAAAATAATCACTCTGTACTGGATGTACAGAGTGATTAAGATTAACTAACAAATTTATACCGTAACCACACTATGCAGATCGGTTACATTGCTTATATTATACCAAATTACTGATTAAAGTAAACGCACTTTGGGGAAAATTAAGATAATCAATATCTAGGATGTGAGCTATACAATGATTAAAGTTAAGGATTTACTAGAACAATTTGAAGATTTTAAAGTATTAGCTGGTGAGAAAGGATTAAATAAAAATGTAAGTACAGTTAGTATTATGGATGCTCCAGACATATATAATTGGATGAAAGGTGGAGAATTTTTAGTCACTACAGGATATATAATGAGGGATAATCCTTTGGAACTAAAGAATTTAGTTATTAAGCTACACGAAAATAAAGCGGCAGCTTTAGGAATAAAGGTAGGCAGATTTATCGAAAAATTGCCAGACGAAGTAAAAAGAATAGGTGATGAATTAAATTTCCCCATTATATATGTACCTAAGAACTATGCCTTTACAGATATTATAAACCCTGTTCTTTCAAGAATAGTTAATGAACAGGCTAAGAAGTTAATGATGTCTGAAGAAATACATAAATCTTTTACACAAATAGTTATACAAGGGAAAGGAACTTCCCATATAGTGGATACATTATATAAGATATTAGACAAAGATATAGCTTTTATAGATTTAGTCTTTAATAGAAATTATATAAGATGTACGTCTGATAAATTTAAAGAGGATATAGACAATTTAGGGATTAAAAACATATCAGATAAATACTATAGTTATCCTGTTCAAATAGGAAGTTCTATTTATGGATATTTAGTAGTAGAGAACTTGCAAGAAAAACCATTGGAAGATTTAGATAATATAACTATAGAACATGCCAGTACCGTTCTTAAACTTAATATTCAAAAAGAAATATCCAATCATCAAATAGAACAAAAGTATAGGGATGAATTTATTCAGGATTTAATAATAAACAATATAAAAACTGTAGAGGAAGCTAATAATAGAGCAGCATTATATGGCTGGAAAATAGAAAATGGGTTAATTTGTTTAATAGTTGATATAGATAATTTTAAAGAAAAGTTTATTACTCTAGAAAACACACAGGAGCTAGAAAGTGAAAGGGATAAAATCTTTAGACTATCAAACTTTAAGATGAAAAGAAGCTTTAAACAGTGTTTTTATACAATTTACAGTGATAATATTGTTTTTTTAGTAGAGCCAGATGAAAAGCCTATAGAGAATTTTACCAAAAGATTAGAAAATGTTGCTGAAGAATTAAGGAGAGAAATTAAAGAAAACAGTAAATTTACAGTTTCCATAGGTATAGGGACTTACCAAGAATCCATAATAGATATTTATATTAGTTTTGTAGAAGCTCAAAAAGCTGTGAGAATAGGAAGAACAGTTTACGAGAAGGATAAGATTTATAGTTATTCTAAACTAGGCGTATATAAAATGTTATATAATCTTTCTTTAGAGGAAGATACAAGCAGATTTTGCAGTGAATATCTGCAAAATCTACTGGATTATGATAATGAGAATAACTCTGCGTATATGGAAACTTTAAAGACAATAGTTAAAAATGATTGGAATTTAAAACAAGCTTCAGAGGAAATGTTTATTCATTATAACACTATAAAATATAGATTTAACAAGATTTGTGAAATTATAGATTTAGATTTAGGCAATAGGGAGGATAAATTTAAAATAGAACTTTGCTTAAAATTAATGAATATGAGTAAACAATACTCTTTGTACATGAAGACTAAAATATAGTCTTCATTTTTATACTCTAAATACAGTGTGGATATTGTTAATTAATTATATAATACAATTAATTAAATACTGAGGAGGAAATATAATGTATAAAACAAAAGTAGGTATGTTAAAAGATGTATTGGCTTCAGTGAAAGAAAGTAATTTATCAGATCCATTTAAAGATCTAGAAAAGACAGGAAGAATTATATTAAAAGGTGGATTGGTAGTAGATCCTAAAAATAATATAGAAGAAGTACTAGATATTGCTGTATTAAATGATGAAATCGTTGAAGTAGGAAAGGATATTTATGTAGAAAAAGGCGATATGGTAATAAATTGTGAAGGATTATTAGTAACTCCAGGAATAGTAGATATGCACCTTCATTTAGGAGACCTATTTGAAGTAAGTACAGACCCTATGTATGGAGCAGTAGCAAATGGAGTAACTATGGGACTTTCTCCAGGAGCAGGAAATACATTTATGGCACCAGCACTATTAGGAGCTGAAGTAGATAGAGGATTACCAGTAAATATTGGAGTGTACCAAGGGGCTGCCAGTGTATTATCTACTATGTTATCAGTGGAGGAGTTAATCAAATTATATAAAGGTGAATTAGATGAAGAGACTGCATCATCAAGAATGACTAGAAATGCAATTACAAATACTACAGCACCATTAGTAGTAGGTATAAAGGATCATATGGGTCACTTTATAATGTCTGATGAAAATATAGAGAAAATATTTGAAATAACTTCAAAAGCTAAATTACTATATATGACTCACACTCAAGACCCAGCTCATGCAATTAGATTAGTAGAATTATCTAAAGGAAGATCTCTTCATTTAGGACATACAACAGCTGCTGGATGTGGTACACATATGGATGCAGTAGAGGGTATGAAAACTGTAATAGATCTATGTAAAAATGAAAATGTAACTGGAGAGTTTGTAACTACTATGTTGAGACAAGGTGGTGGAAGTAGAGAAGGACTTATTCTGCCTAAAAAATCTCAAGAATTATCCTATGAAGCCTTAGAAAAAGGAATAGTAGATGTTTTAATATCTGATGGGCAAAATGATGCCACAATGAAAGGATTTGGAGATACAAGGGATAATATTCCTGCAATACTGGAATTATCAGAAATGGGAGTTTTAAGTTTAAGTAAATCAGTGGCTACTATGACCTCTAATCCAGCAAAGTTAGTGGCTGAGAAGACAGGAAATGACTGGTGGACAGAAAAAATAGGACATTTAGGAAAAGGTGCCTTAGCAAACATAACTGTAATCAATATGGATGTAAAGTCAGCAGTTTATACTATGGTAAATGGAGAAGTAGTAGGTTTTGAAAACAGAGCAGTAAGACGTGGAAGTGGAGCAGGAGGATTTGTAAGTAAATTTGGTATGGTCAGAAGAATCGGAGTAGGAGATTTAGTAATGTTTTCATACAAGAGATAAGAATGGAATTAAGAGAGGAAGTCGTTTTAATGTATACTACAGAAGACATATTAAAGAGATTGGTAAAAATTAATTCTACTAATTTACCAGGAAACGAAATGGATATGGTAAAAGAAATACTACAATTTTTTCCCAAATCAATAAACTATGAAATAATAGATCATGGAAATAATAGAGGTTCTTTAATAATAGAAGTAGAGGGAATTAAGAAGGAAAAAGTTGGATTTATTGGACATATAGATACTGTACCAGTAACAGATGAAGAAAGCTGGGTACACCCTCCATTTGAAGGGATAATTGAAAATGGATATATGTATGGCAGGGGGACATCTGATATGAAAGGGGGAGTTACTGCTATGATAAAAACAGCCCTGCATTTCATAGAAAATGGCATAACTCCCCAACATACACTTAAATTTGTTTTCACAGCTGATGAGGAGTCAGGAGGACTGGGAGTACGAACTTTAAGGGACAAAGGGTTATTACAGGATTTATCTAAAGTGTTTATTACAGAGCCTTCTGATGAAGAAATTGGTATATGCGAAAAAGGAACTCTTTGGCTAAATGTTTCAATTAAAGGAAAATCTGCTCACGGGTCTAAGCCACATTTAGGTATAAATGCCATAGAAAACTTATATGAGTATATAGATAAATTAAAAAGCACATTAGATTTAAAAAGGACACATGAATTTTTAGGAAGTTCAAGTTTTGCAACTACTACTATTCATGGCGGAGTAAAAACAAACATTATACCAGAAGATGCAAATGCAACTTTAGATATAAGAACTATTCCAGGTTTCAGCCATGAACAAATCATAGAAAATGCGCATAAAATTGCTAAAGATATGGAAAATAAAAGCCAAGGAATGGTTATACAAGTAGTAGTAGAAAATAATAGACCACCTTTAACTATGGACAAGGAAGACAATTTTATAAAGGAAATAGAAAAGGTATTTAATAGATTGTCTTATCCAGTAAAATTTAAAGGAATAAACTTCTATACAGATGCTTCACAGCTTATTCCTTATCATAATATTCCATTTGTAATACTAGGACCTGGTGAAGAGAATATGTGTCATCAGAAAAATGAAAGGATAAAAATTGAATCTATTGATAAGATGACTAAGTTTTATATTTCTTATAACGAATAAGAAAGTTCCACTTTTATCTTTTATAAATAATGAGCTTTCTGTAAATGAGTTTCAATAAAAACTACATTTAATGCTTAGATAGAGGCTTTTGTTATAGTACTGATTAATAAAATTGGAGGATTAATATGGAAGATATGAAGACTAATAAAAAACAATATAAAACAGGTTCTTTGCCAGGGTTTATCATATCCATAGGTATAGGACTTCTAATCTACTTGGTTCTAAGTGGAATGACTTTCCAGACTAACTGGTTAGACTATAACACTATAGTAACCAATGCAGATAGTAATATTTTCTATAAGTTCATTTGGTACATTATGAACTTTACAGAAGCACAGTTTTATGCAGGAGTATTTGCATCACTAGGATTAATTCTAGGAGGTATAGTAGCTTGGAGATTAGATGTAAAAAACTCCAAGTTAGCAGGATTTAATGTTTGTTACGGTTCAAATCTGTTTCCTTGGGTATTAGCTTCACAGTTATTGTCACTATTTATTGCAATATTTATTTTAAAATATACATCATTATTTGGAAACGGAGAATATACTTGGTTACCAACATTTATCACTGTAGTAGGAGCACCTCCAGCCATAATGCTATTATATGGACCTAGTATAAAGGCATTGCTTACAGGTTCTATATTAGGTGGAATCATGGGATTCCCAGTGGCGTTCTGGATTTCAAATAATATTATTCCAGTATTAGAAGTACCAGGAGTAGTTTCAAATGTATTTACTATGACAATAACAGGACTAATAGTTTGCTGTATAGCTAAGGCATTGCCTTGGATGGAAAAAGTTCCAGCAAAACCATTAAATAGACCTGTAAAGTCAGAAAAAGAAACTTTAGAAGAAATGGAAAAGCCATTATGGACTGTAAGGAGAGTTTTAGCAGACTTTTCTGAAGCTCCATTTTACGGAAATGAAATAGCTGGATTATTTGTTATATTGGGAGCCTGTCTTGATTGGGTACTAAATGCAAATCATGGTGCATATGCTTCAGGTGCCATTCCAGCAATTATATTATCACAGTTTGTAGGATCAGCAGTAGGAGTATTTTTATACTTCAATAAATATGTGGAAAAAGGATGGTATGGAACTTATGTGCCAGTAGTAAGTGTTGGACCAGCTTGTGTTCTAATGTTTGGTGCAACAATTCCAGTAGCAATTACAGCTGGAATATTAGGTGGTATTATAGGTCCAGCTTTAGCTGAATATTTCTGTGATAAACTTCCAGAAGATTATCATCCTACAATTGGGAATGTTACATCAATGGGAGTTACAACAATAGTGGTATCTATGATAATAAAAGTACTTCCTTGGTTTTAAATAAAACACAAAAAAGTTGAGCAGGCCTGCTCAACTTTTTTGTGTTTTATATGATATACTAATGAATATAAAATATTAGAAGAGGTGTTATTTTGTTAGTTTTTTTACTTAGAAATTTAACTACTCGAGTAGGGATTCTTTTAATTTTAGCTCTTTTCTTGTCTAGAATAGGTATATTTAGGAAGCTGGTATCAAAGGAAAATATAAATATTAAAGAGAAGGTTCTTCTATCTATTATATTTGGAGGATTTGGGATAATTGGAACTTATAGTGGTATTCATATACAAGGTGCCATAGTAAATTCAAGAGTAATAGGTGTATTTGTAGGAGGTTTGCTAGGAGGTCCCATGGTAGGTGCTTTGTCTGGAATTATAGCAGGAGGACATAGATATATTATAGATATTGGTGGATTTACGGCTTTTGCTTGTACCATATCTACTTTAGTAGAGGGAATAATGGCAGGGCTTTTAAAGAAAAGGTTTGAAAATACTTCTCGTAGAGTAGCATTTTCTTTAATCTATGGTGGAATAGCTGAATTAATCCAGATGATAATAATTCTTTTGGTTGCTAAACCATTATCTGACTCCTTATTGTTAGTTAGGACAATTGGAATCCCTATGATTACAGCAAATGCTATTGGAATAGCTTTTTTTATTGCCATAACAGATACTATATTTAAAGAAATTGAAAATGAAGCAGTTTATCAAGCACAATTGGCTTTGAAAATAGCTGATAAAACCTTGGCATATTTTAGAAAGGGATTTAATGAGGAGACGGCTAGAGATACGGCGAAGATAATCTATGAAATGACCAATATAAAAGCCGTGGCATTTACTGATACAGAAAAAATATTGGCACATGTAGGTATAGGTGAAGACCATCATTTATCAGGCAGTCCCATAAAAACCAATTTAACAAGAGAGGCACTACAAACCAATAAATATATAGTGGCAAATGTACAAGATGAAATAGGATGTGAAAACCATCAATGCCCATTAAAATCTGCTATAATTGTACCTATACGAGAAGAAGATAAAGCCATAGGCATATTGAAGCTGTATAAAGGAAAAGAAAACTCAATAACAAAGGTGGAAATTGAATTGGCCTTAGGATTGGCACAGATATTCTCTACACAAATAGAATTAAGTAAAATTGATTATCAAAGAGAGTTATTGTCTAGATCTGAATTAAAAGCTTTACAATCTCAAATAAATCCACATTTTTTATTTAATGCTATAAACACTATCGTTTCTTTAACTAGAACTCAGTCAGATGATGCCCGTAGACTTCTTATACATCTAGGAAACTATTTTAGAACTAATTTACAGCAGGAATTAGATGTGGTGGATTTGCATAGAGAAATAGAGCATATAAACTCCTATGTGGAAATTGAAAAAGCGAGATTTGGAGATAAGCTAGAAATTTTCTATAATATTCCAGAGGACATTGACTGTAGGCTTCCACCATTAATTATTCAACCTTTAGTGGAGAATGCAATTAAACATGGAGTATTAGGAAAAGTAGAAGGGGGAAGAGTTGAAATAATTGCAGAAAATAATGAAGATGAAACAAAATTAATTGTAAAGGATAACGGAGTGGGAATATCGGAAGAAGACTTAAAATATCTATTTGCTGGAGACTCCCATAGGGAAAGAATTGGTATTAAAAATGTAAATGAAAGATTAAAAAACAAATATGGTCCAAAATATGGGCTAAAAATTGAATCTGAATTAAACAAAGGTACCATAGTAACTATTGTAATTCCTAAGTATTAGGAGGGATTAGATGAAGACGTGTTTAGTAGTAGATGATGAAAAACCAGCAAGAGAAGAATTAATATATATTTTAAAGGAGATAGAAGGTATAGAAGTCATAGGTCAAGCCTCTCATGGAAAGGAAGCGTTACAACTAATTGACAGGCTTAAACCAGATATTGTATTTTTAGATATTCAAATGCCAGAAATGAATGGTATAGAAGTAGCCCGAAAGTTACTTAATAAAGAATATACTCCTGAAATAATATTTGTAACTGCCTATGATAAATTTGCTGTACAGGCCTTTGAGGTAAATGCCATAGATTATTTATTAAAGCCAATATCTGAAGATAGGCTGAAACAGCGTCTAGAAAGCATGGTTAAGGAAGATAAACATAATGAAAGTTTAGACTATGATAAGTTAAAGGCTTTAATCTGTTCCATAAAGCCAGAGACGGCAGATAAAAAAATGAGAATTTCTTTTCATCAAAATAATAGACTTATTCCAGTGGATATAGAAGATATTATATATATAACCATAGAAAATAAAAGTACAATAATCTTTACTAGCAAAGGGAATTTTGATACAAATCATACTTTAAATGAGTTGATGGATAAATTAGATAATAATGTATTTTTTAGGTCACATAAATCCTATATAGTAAATTTAAACTATATAGAATTTATAGATCCTTGGTTTAACTACACTTACAATATACATTTAAAAAATAGTGATGCTATAATACCAGTAAGTAGATCTTATGTAAAGGATTTTAAGGAAATTATGAATATTGAATAAATGTATTTTAGACTGTTATATTGCATCTTAGATATAAATTAATACATTTTGTCAAAAAAACCACATATATTATATTCTCTTATTATATTATTATAATGAAAGAATATTATATAAGGAGGTTTTAAAATGTTTCAATTTATTCTTGGAATTATAGTACTTATAGCAGGTTACTTTATCTATGGAAAAATAGTAGATAAACATTTTGGCATTGATGACACTAGGGAAACTCCAGCTACAAGACTGGAGGATGGCATAGATTTTGTACCTATGAGCTGGGGAAAGATTTTCTTAATCCAACTACTTAATATAGCAGGATTAGGACCAATTTATGGGGCAATTCAAGGAGCCTTATTTGGACCAATGGCATTTGTATGGATTGCACTAGGATCAGTATTTGCAGGAGCAGTACATGATTACTATTCAGGAATGTTATCTTTAAGACATGACGGACAAAGTATATCAGAAATTACAGGTATTTACTTAGGAGAAGGTGCAAGAAAGGTAATGAGAGTATTCTCTGTTGTATTACTTGTATTAGTAGGTACAGTATTTATGACTGGACCAGCTACATTGATGGGAAGTATAAAATTGTTTGGGCTAGGTAATGCGGACATATGGTTAGCAATAGTATTTGTATACTATTTCTTAGCTACGATATTACCTGTTGATAAGATAATTGGTAAAATTTATCCATTATTTGGTGTAGCTTTACTTACAATGGCAGGCGGAATTGGTACGATGATCCTGGTAAAAGGATATAAATTACCAGCATTTACAGTACAAAGCTTACATCCAAGCGGATTACCAATATGGGCAATTTTATTTACTACAATAGCTTGTGGTGCAATTAGTGGATTCCATGCTACTCAATCACCAATGATGGCTAGATGTATGACGAAAGAAAGCTATGGTAGAAAGATATTCTATGGTTCTATGATAGCTGAAGGTATAATAGCAATGATTTGGGCAGCTGCTGGAATGGTGTTCTTTAACGGTATCCCAGGATTATCAGAAGCATTAGCAAATGGTGGACCTGGTGGAGTAGTAAATACTATTTCAACTTCTTTATTAGGACCAGTAGGTGGAGTATTAGCAATGTTAGGAGTTATAGCTTGTCCTATTACTTCAGGTGATACAGCGTTTAGATCTGCAAGACTTACAATAGCAGATGCTATGAACTATGAGCAAGGACCTATAAAGAAAAGATTAATCTTAGCTCTACCACTATTTGTAATTGCATTTGGACTGACTAGAATTGACTTTAATATTATTTGGAGATATTTTGCTTGGTCAAATCAAACATTAGCGATGATTGTTTTATGGACTGCATCAGCTTACTTAGTTAAAAACAATAAGAGTCATTGGCTAACAACTATACCAGCAACATTTATGACTGCAGTATCTGCAACTTATCTTTTACAAGCACCAGAAGGATTTAAGCTATCTACAACAATTGCATATCCTGTAGGAGCAGCTATAGCTGTCTTAGCAATTGCATTTTTCCTTGTAAAGATAAAGGATAAGAAATCTGTAAAGGCATAGAATTAAATAAATAATGAACACTTCTAAAAGAGATGGATTTCCATCTCTTTTTTGCATTATAAGGATAAAGAAGAAAAATTTTTAAGTTATTATATTGAAATTAATTTTAAACTATGCCTTGATAGTTTTTTTAAAAAAATATATAGTATTATTAGAAAATCTTTTTATAAAGGAGCCAATAAAATGAATTTAGTTTATGAGGGAAAAACAAAAGACGTATATGAATTACAGAATGGTAATTATCTATTAAAATTTAAGGATGATGTAACTGGAACAGATGGAGTATTTGATCCTGGTGCCAATACTGTTGGACTAACCATTGAAGGAATGGGAAAAGCTGGACTTAGACTTACAAAGTTTTTCTTTGAAAGATTAAATGAAATGAATATACCAACTCACTATGTAGAATCAGATATAGAGAACGCTACTATGACAGTTCTTCCAGCTAAAATGTTTGGAAAAGGTGTTGAAGTAATCTGTAGATATAGAGCAGTAGGTAGCTTCCTAAGACGATATGGAATGTATGCTACAGAAGGACAGAACCTAGATGCTTATGTAGAAGTTACATTAAAGGATGATGATAGAAATGACCCTCTTATAACAGATGAAGGTTTAGAGATGTTAGGAATAATGAGTAAAGAAGAATATAAGATTTTAACAGATTTGACTAAAAAGATAGGTAAAGTAGTTAAAGAGGAATTGGCTAAAAAGGGAATGGAACTATATGATATTAAGTTTGAATTCGGAAGAGTAGGAGAAGATAATCATATAGCTTTAATTGACGAAATATCTGGTGGAAATATGAGAGCATATAAAGATGGAGAATATATAGAGCCATTAGAATTAGAAAAAATAATGTTATCATAAAAAAATATACCTAGGAGTTATATAGCTCTTAGGTATTCTTCTAATGTAATATTTTTTTCAAAGATTTCTTTTGCTGTTTCTTTACCTACATAACGAATATGCCAAGGTTCATAACTATATCCAGTTATATCTGTAGTCTCTTTTTGATAACGAATTATAAAACCAAAGTTATGTGCATTTTCCTCTAGCCACTGTCCTTCTTTAACTTGTCCAAAACTTTCTTCTAAAGCAAATCCAACATTTTGAGAAGAAACATCTATAGCAAGTCCAGTTTGATGTTCACTTTGTCCAGGATATGCCACTAAAAGATTTGCCTTTTCTGTCCCTACTTTATTTGATTTATTTTCAAATAGCATTTTCTGCGTATTATAAGAACGGTATCCAGATATTGCAAATAGTGATATACCTTCATTATCCGCTGCATCAAATAATTCTTCTAATGCTTCAGCTGCTTCTCTTCTTAAATATTTCTTTTCTAAATTTTCTTCAAAAGGAAATCTTACATTTGGAATCACTAAATCTTCAGGTTTATAATCAGACGGAAGATTCCTCTGTTTATTAGCCAACACTAAAATATCATTTGTATTTTTTACTATAAGATTACCATTTTCATCTTCATAAGTAGTATTTTCTAAAAGATCAACTTTATTATCTTCTTCATTATTTATAGTAAAACCATCTGTATCTGTACTAGCAATTATCAAATCATCCTTTTTCTCTGCAAAAGATGAGTGATAATTTTTTGAGAAAGAACCTATACTTTTATTTTTAAAAGTTGTAAAGATGTTAAAGGCAACTACACCCGCAATACCTATAGTCACAACCCCTATTAATTTTTTCTTCATATTTATCATCCTTTGTACTTATTTTAAATTCTCTATACTTGTCCATTATATAATATTTCGATAAAAAAGTACATATTATCCTATTTTATAATCTTAAATTATATCGGATTTAATCTTTTTCTGTCACCAGAAACTTTTAAAAAATTAGTAGGCTAATTTAATTGTGTTTCGTGTGTCTAAGGAATATAATATAATAAAGGACTATTTATAAGGAGATAAAATATGAATATAAGTTATTTAAAAAAATATATCATAAGATATAAAAAGCAGTTCTCAATTGCCATTATTTTTTTAATTCTTGAAACAACAGGAGATTTAATTCAACCTACTATTATGTCAAAAGTAATTGATAATGGTGTAAAAAAGGGTGATATGAAATATGTATTTACTTTAGGTGGATTAATGTTTTTAATGACTTTTTTAGGAGCTATATGTGCAGTTATTAGAAATGTTTTATCATCTAGGGTAAGTCAAAGTTTCGGTGCAGATTTACGTGAGGATTTATATATTAAAATCCAAGATTTTTCCTTTGATAATGTAGATGAATTTCAAGATGCCTCTTTGATTACTAGACTTACTAATGATGTAAATCAAATGCAGAACTTTTCCCATGGAATGATGAGAATATTTGTAAAGGCACCAATTATTGGAATTGGTTCAGTAATTATGGCATTTATATTGAACGCTAAGATGGCATTTATATTGCTTAGTGTAATACCTATTATTTTCATAATAGTTTCATTAAACCTAAAAATTTCTTACCCCATATTTACTAAAGTTCAAAAATCATTAGACAAAGTAAATGGAGTTATGAGAGAGTATTTAGCAGGAATTAGAGTAGTAAAGGCCTTTAATAGATTTGATTATGAGAAAAATAGATTTAAAAATGTAAATGATAATTTGAAAAATATTACCTTAAAGGGTATGAGAATTTCTGCTGTATTTAATCCCATAGTGTCTTTGATAATCAATATATCCATTGTATTAGTCCTATGGCTAGGAGGAATAGGAGTCAATAATGGCAATATGGAAATAGGGAAAATCATGGCTTTTGTCAACTATATGACTCAAGTCCTTTTTGCACTTATTATGATGACTAGAATACTTAATATATTTATTAAGGCAAAGGCTTCTTCAGAAAGAATAGGAGAAGTATTTTGTGCTGAAAACACCATAGTCCAAAAAGAGATTACAGAGAAGCCTAAAGAAATAAAAGGAAAGGTAGAATTTGAAAACGTATATTTTAAATATTCCACAGGAAAAAATTGTATATTAGAAGACATTAACTTTTCCATAGAACCTTCAGAAACATTGGCTATTATAGGGTCTACAGGTTCAGGTAAATCATCTTTAATCAATTTACTCCCAAGATTTTATAATCCGGTTAAAGGAAAGATAAAAATAGATGGTGTAGATATAAAGGATATGAATTTAAAGGATTTAAGGAAAGAAATAGGAATAGTTCCTCAAAAAGTTTTATTATTCACAGGTACCATAGAAGAAAATATTAAATGGGGAAAAGAAGATGCTTCTTTTGAGGAAGTAGAAGAAGTTTGTAAAATAGCAGAGGCTCATGATTTTATCCTTTCTTTCAGTGATGGATATGATACTTATTTAGGTCAAGGAGGAGTAAACTTATCAGGAGGGCAGAAACAAAGAATTTCCATAGCAAGAGCACTTATTAGAAAACCTAAAGTTCTAATTCTAGATGATAGTACTTCAGCAGTAGATTTAATTACAGAAAAAAGAATAAGAAAAAAACTAAAAGAGTATTTAACAGACACTACTACCATATTAATTGCACAAAGAATAACATCTGTTATGAGTGCAGACAAAATAATAGTTATGGATAGGGGAAAAATAGTGGGCATAGGTACTCACAAGGACCTAATGTCTACATCAGAAGTATATAAAGATATATATAATTCACAAATAGGAAAGGAGGGGGAAAACCTTGGATCCTAGACAGAGAAGAAGAACAACGGGTATAGCAGGACCTATGAATGCAAGATTAACTGTAGAAAAGGCTAAAGATGTAAAATATACCTTAAAAAGATTGTGGGGATTTTTTAAAGAAGAAAATAAACTTCTTATTATAACATTTCTATTAATATTAGCTTCAGGTTTGTTGGGTATATTGGTTCCTTTTTTAATTGGAAAGTCTATAGATAGTATATTTCCAGGAAAAGATTTAGTAGAGTTTCAAAAGCTAAGGCTTATTTTAGTAGTATTATTATCTGTATATCTATTGGATAATTTATTTACATTTTTACAAGAGTATATTGTAGCTGGAATTGCTCAAAACATAGTATATAGACTTCGTGAAAAGTTATTTGAGAAACTTCAATCCCTTCCAATCATGTTTTTTGATATTCATACCCATGGAGAGATTATGAGTAGATTAACAAACGATATAGACAATGTAAGCACTACCATATCTCAGACTACAGTACAGCTGATGTCATCTGTTGTAAATATACTTGGCTCTTTAACTATGATGATTTATTTAAGTCCTATTATGACAGCAGCTAGTTTAATAACCATACCTATGGTATATTTTTTTACTAGATTTATAGCAAATAAAACAAAAGTGTTTTTTAAAGACCAGCAGCAAACTTTGGGACAACTAAATGGACATATTGAAGAAACCATAGCTGGAATTCATGTGGTGAAATCTTTTAATAATGAAGACAAAGTAATAGAAGAATTTAAGGCTCAAAACAATGTATTAAGAGATGTAGGTGTCAAAGCTCAGATTTGGTCTGGTTATATAATGCCAATTATGAATGTAATTAACAACTTTGGATTTGGGGTAATAGCCATATTTGGTGGATACTTAGCTGTAAAAGAAGTGATTACAGTGGGAACAATAGCTAGTTTTATTTCATATTCTAAACAATTTACTAGACCATTAAATGAATTGGCCAATACATTTAACACTTTACAGTCAGGAATAGCTGGTGCAGAAAGGGTATTTGAAATTCTAGATGAGGAAGAAGAGAGAAAGGATTTGCCTAATTCCATTGAAAAGGATAAAATCCAAGGAGAAGTAGAATTTAAAAACGTGAGATTTGAATATATAGAAGGTGAACCCGTTTTAAAGGATATGTCATTTAAAGTAATCCCAGGGACAAATATAGCATTAGTAGGTCCTACGGGTGCAGGAAAAACTACTATAGTAAATCTTTTAACTGGATTCTATGATATAAATAAAGGTGAAATATTAGTAGATGGAGTAAACATTAAGGATTATAAAAAAGATAGTTTAAGAAAGATATTTGGAATGGTTCTGCAAGATACATATCTTTTTTCAGGTACTATTAAGGAAAATATAAGATATGGAAAGCTAGATGCAACAGATGAGGAAATAGAAAAAGCAGCTATTTTAGCAAGGGCAAATGAATTTATAGAGTATCTCCCTAAGGGTTATGATACATTTATAAATGAAGGAGGAACTAATTTAAGTCAAGGGCAAAGACAATTACTTGCTATATCAAGGGCAATTTTATCCAACCCTTCTATATTGATATTAGATGAAGCCACATCATCAGTAGATACAAGGACAGAATTAAAGATTCAGGAGGCAATGGTGAAATTAATGGAAAATAGAACTACATTTATAATTGCCCATAGACTTTCAACCATAAGAGATGCAGATATAATTATGGTAATAGACCATGGTGAAATAGTAGAAAAAGGAAATCATGAAGAATTACTGAAATTAAAAGGACACTATTATAATTTATATCAAAGTCAATTTGCTAATGTAAGCATATAGTAAGAATAAAAAGTAATCACTCTGCATAGCCATGCAGAGTGATTAAATACTTTAAATCACCATAAGCTCAATCTATAAATTCAAATAACTCCTCTACAGTAACACCAAATATCTTAGCAATATCCATAGCTAACTTTAAAGAAGGATTATACTTTCCATTTTCTAAATGAACAATGGTTTCACGGCGAACCCCGACTAACTCTGCCAGTTCACTTTGTTTTATATTCTTATTCTCTCTGAGTTCTTTCAAATTAGTCTTTAAGGTAGTCATCTTCTGGTCCCTTCCTATCATAGTACTGGAATAAAATTGGCTTTATTCCAGTAATTATAAGCAGTAAGATTAGAGTAAATAATCCAATAGTATCCCTAGAGATTTCTATTTCCTTGAACATAGGTGATGCTACAAGAATAATAAGAATAAATAGTCCTATTGTAGTAATATTGATACATATGTGATTTACTTTGCCTAGTATTCTTTCTGCTGACTCATCAGTCTTTTCATTTTTTCGTAGTAATCCAATAACGGCATAAGCTATTAATCCCAGATAGTAGAGTTTTGAGATAATAGGTTCATATTGTTTAAATCCAAAGTTTTCTCGACTAGCAATATATAAAGCTAGTATTCCAAATATTATTACTGCTTGTAATGAATATTGTGTTACTAAAGAAAGTTTTTTCTTTTTCATAAAATCGTACCTCCCATGTTATATATTTATAACCCCTGTGTTATAAATATATAACATTAGTTATAATTAGTCAAGTATAAATGTTAATTATTTATAACATTGATTTCAAAGGACATAAGAGAGACTTAAAGGTGAAATATTAGTTAGTTAACTAATTAATAACTAGAGTATGCTTTATAAAGATAAAATTTGAATATTGACAACTATGGGAGATAGTAGTATTATATTAATTATGTTTAGCCGACTAACTAAAGAGGAGGACAAAATGGATGTAATAAATAAGGATTCTTTATATTATATATTTTTAGAAGTTCTAAGACTTCATCACATTCGTACTCATATGCTACTTGATGAAATAGGTATATATCCAGGACAGCCACCTTTATTATTTATTTTAAATAAAAAGGATGGTCAGAGTCAGAGAGAACTAAGTGATAAACTAATGTTAGCACCTGCAACTTTGACAGTAATGATAAAAAGAATGGAAAAATCAGGTCTGGTAATACGAAAACAAGATGATAAAGATCAAAGAGTGTCTAGAGTATATATAACTGAAGAAGGAAGAAGAATATGTAAAGATGCACTGAAGGCAACTAATGTAATTGGAGAAGAATGTTTTGGAAATTTTACAGCAGAAGAAAAAGTGATTTTAAGAAGACTATTAATGGAAATGAGAGATAATTTAAACAAAGCAAATCACAAAGAATGAAAGATTAGGAGGATAATATGCTAAAACTATATAAAGAGTTTAAACCATTTATTGTATCAATAATTATTGTAATAGCATTGCTTTTCCTTCAAGCTAGTACAGAGCTAGCCTTGCCTGATTATATGTCTAATATAGTCAATATAGGAATACAGCAAAATGGAATAGAAAATGTAGTACCAAAAGTAATTAGAGCTTCTGAATTGGAAAAAATAAACATATTTTTAAATGACGAAGAAAAGGCTTTGATAAAAAGCAGTTATGAATTAATAGAAAAAAATAATAGTCAAGAATATAATGATTACCTAAAGAAGTATCCAGTGTTAGAAGGTGAGGAACTATATTTACTAAATACTAAAGATAAAGAAATCATTGAAGAAATGAACTCTTTTCTAGGAAGACCTATGCTTATTATATGGGCAATAGAAAATGGAACTCCTGAAGGAATGGGAGCAGAAAATGAGGGTACAAATCCCTTTGCTAATTTACCAGAGGGTACAGATCCTTTCGTAGTATTGAAGAGTTTACCACAGGAACAACTGGAATTAATTAAATCTAGTGCTGAAGAACAATTTAATAACTTACCAGAAACCATGATAAATCAAGCTGCCATAAATTATATTAAAGCTGAGTATGAAAATATAGGAATTAATATAGAAAAAACTCAATCTAACTATATATTGTATATAGGGGGAATAATGTTACTTATTTCACTTATAAGTATGGCTGCGTCCATAGGAGTTGGATTTTTATCATCTAAAATCTCATCGGGAATTGGCAGGAATTTAAGAGAAAAGGTATTTAAAAAAGTAACTCAGTTTTCCAACAATGAGTTTGATGACTTTTCAACAGCTTCGCTAATAACTAGAAGTACAAATGATATTCAACAAGTACAGCAATTTAGTATGATGATGATGAGAATTATATTTTTTGCACCTATTATGGGAGTAGGTGGAATTATAAGAGCTCTTAGAACTAATACTTCTATGGCTTGGATAGTTGGAGTAGGAGTCATGGCTATTTTAACATTGGTTATAGTTTTATTTTCAGTGGTTATGCCTAAATTTAAAAAATTACAAGACCTTGTAGATAGGGTAAATCTTGTAATGAGAGAAGCACTTAATGGATTAATGGTAATTAGAGCCTTTAATACTCAAAAAGTGGAAGAAAAGAAATTTGATAAAGCCAATAATGATTTAACAAAAACAAACCTATTTGTATCAAGAGTAATGACCATGATGATGCCAACTATGATGCTTATTATGAATGGAATAATGCTTCTAATAATATGGGTAGGTGCTCATGAAATAGATAATGGAGTAATTCAAGTAGGAGATATGATGGCATTTATTCAATATACTATGCAGATTATAATGTCTTTCCTTATGATTTCCATGGTTTCAATCATACTTCCAAGAGCTTCCGTATCGGCAGGAAGAATTGCTGAAGTATTAAATAAAGATCTCGTAATTCAAGAATCTAAAAGCCCTAAAAAACTTACAAGTAGTACAAAAGGTGTTTTAGAATTTAAAAATGTTAATTTTAAATATCCAGGAGCAGAGGAATATGTATTGGAAGACATATCCTTTATAGCAAGACCTGGAGAAACTACAGCCTTTATAGGCAGTACAGGAAGTGGAAAATCAACTCTTATTAACTTAATACCTAGATTTTATGACGTTACTAATGGAAAAATCCTTATTGATGGAATAGATGTAAAGGATATGGGAATTCATGATTTAAGAGAACAAATAGGGTATGTTCCTCAAAAGGGAGTACTTTTTACTGGAACCATAGAAAGCAATTTAAAATATGGTAAAAATAAAAATGCTACAGAAAAAGATATTTTAAAAGCCATAGAAATATCTCAAGCAAAAGAGTTTATAGATACAAAAGAAGATGGAATTCTAACTGAAATATCTCAAGGAGGAACCAATGTATCTGGAGGTCAAAGACAGAGACTTTCCATAGCCAGAGCATTGACTAAGGAACCTAGAATATTTATTTTTGATGATAGTTTTTCAGCTCTTGACTTTAAAACTGATGCAGCACTACGAAAAGCCATGAGTGAAGAAGTTAAAGATAAAACTGTACTCATAGTAGCTCAAAGAATAAATACAATAATGAACGCTGAAAATATTATAGTTCTAGACGAAGGAAAAATAGTTGGAAAAGGGACTCATAGGGAATTACTTAAAAGCTGTGATGTTTACAAACAAATAGCCTTATCCCAGCTATCAGAGGAGGAATTAGCCATATGAGTGGAAAAGATATAAAAACAAATACTTCTAAAAGAAGAGGTCCCATGGGAAATGGACCAATAGGAGCAAGATTTGAGAAACCTGAAGACTTTAAAGGAACATTTTCAAAGTTATTGAATTATTTAAAGCCATATACATTTAAATTAACCATAGTAATGATATTTGCCATAGGAAGTACGGTGTTTTCCATAGTAGGACCAAAAATTCTTGGTAAAGCTACAACTAAAATATTTGAAGGACTGGTATCTAAAGTATCTGGAGCAGGTGGAGGCATAGACTTCCAGTATATATTGAATATAGTATTCCTCTTGATTGGACTATATTTAATATCTGCAATATTCTCATATATGCAAGGGTTTATAGTGACTGGAGTAGCACAAAAGGTAAGCTATAATTTAAGAAGAGAAATATCTGAAAAAGTAAATAAACTTCCCCTTAAATATTTTGATAATATAAGTCATGGAGACGTATTATCTAGGGTTACAAATGATGTAGATACTGTAAGTCAGACCTTAAATCAAAGTATGAGTCAAATAATAACTTCTGCCACTACTTTAGTAGGAGTTCTTATTATGATGTTATCCATATCTTGGCAGATGACTATTTTAGCCATTTTAATATTGCCATTATCCATGGGGTTAGTTATGACAATAGTTAAAAGGTCACAGAAATACTTTAAGGCTCAACAAGAAACCTTAGGAAAAGTAAATGGACATATAGAAGAAATCTATGGCGGTCATAATATAATGAAAGCCTTTAATGCTGAAGAAGAAGCAGTTGAAGAATTTACAAAGATTAATGGAGAACTTTATAACTCTGCATGGAAATCACAATTCCTTTCTGGAATGATGATGCCTATTATGAATTTCATAGGTAACATAGGATATGTGGCAGTATCTATTTTAGGTGGATGGTTTGCAGTTAGAAAAACCATAGAAGTAGGAGATATTCTTTCCTTTATTCAATATATAAGAAACTTTACTCAGCCTATAGCTCAAGTAGCTCAAATATCTAATGTACTACAATCTACAGTAGCTGCTGCTGAAAGAGTATTTGTATTCTTAGATGAAGAGGAGGAAGTAAAGGAATCAACTACACCTGTTAAATTAGAGGAAGTAGAGGGAAGAGTTACCTTTGAAAACGTTAAATTTGGCTATAATGAAGATAAAATAGTAATAAATGATTTTTCACAAAACATAAAACCAGGACAAAAAGTTGCCATAGTTGGACCTACTGGTGCAGGAAAAACTACCATAGTAAAATTATTAATGAGGTTTTACGACTTAAACGAAGGTAAAATTTTAATTGATGGAAATGATATAAATGATTTCACAAGGGAAGATTTAAGGAATAATTTTGGAATGGTTCTTCAAGATACATGGTTATTTAGTGGGACAATAATGGAAAATATAAAATATGGTAGATTAGATGCAACAGATGCAGAAGTAATAGAGGCTTCTAAGTCTGCCCATGCCCATAGGTTTATTCAAACATTACCAGATGGATATAATATGGTTATAAATGAAGAGGCAAATAATATATCTCAAGGGCAAAAACAGCTTTTAACCATAGCAAGGGCAATACTTTCTGACCCTAAGATACTTATCTTAGATGAGGCAACATCATCTGTAGATACAAGGACAGAGGTACTCATTCAAAAAGCTATGGAGAATTTGATGGAGGGAAGAACGTCCTTTATAATTGCCCATAGACTTTCAACCATAAGAGATGCAGACTTAATTCTAGTAATGAAAGATGGAGATATAATAGAACAAGGAAGCCATGAAGAACTTCTAAAGAAAAATGGATTCTATGCAGAACTATATAATAGTCAGTTCGCAGCATAAAAAATTCAATCCAATTAATATAAAATTATAAGTGACCAAGGGTAAAACCTTGGCACTTATAATTTAAACTCATTGGCAATTTTAATTATTGCTTTATCTTTATCCTTAGTATCTATAGTATATGATATTCTAATTTCTGAAGTTGTAACTTGTTTAAATTCAATATTATTGGTAGCAAAAATTTCAAATATCTTGGCTGCAACTCCAGATTGAGTTCTCATTCCTAATCCTACTACTGAAATTTTGGTTATATTTTCTTCTATATCAGCTCTTATCTCTTTCATTGTTATTTTTAATTCATCAATTATATTACTTATTAATTTCTTGCTATCTTTGGGAGCAGTAAAAGAAATATTCACATATCCACCTATTGGTGCAGTTTGACTAATCATATCAATATTTATATCTCTTTCAGATAATTTACTAAATATATTAGATATTCCTCCAATACGATAAGGTACATTATTAATTGTTACCATTAGATCACTATCACTAACAGTAAGACCTGTAATTACTTTGGATTCCATAGACTTATCATACTCCTTTATATAAGTTCCTTTATGCTTACCAGTACTTAATGCAATATAAATAGGTACATGATATTTACATCCTATTTCAATAGCTCTAGTGGCTATGACATTAGCACCTAAACTGGACATCTCAATCATTTCATCATAACTAATATAATCTAACTTTTTTGCATTTGGATATATCCGAGGGTCGACTCCATAAATACCTTCTACATCAGTATATATTTCACAGGGACAATCTAGTTTAGCTGCTAATGCAACAGCAGTAGTATCAGAACCACCTCTACCTAAGGTTGTTATATCTCCATTATGGCTTATACCTTGAAATCCAGCTACTATAATTATTTTTCCTTCACTTAGTTGTTTTCTTATGTTTTTAATATTAATATCTAAAATAGTAGACTTAGTATGTTTTTCATCAGTTGTTATACCAGCTTGGAATCCAGTTAATGCTATGGCATCTTGTCCCTTTTCCTTTAGTGACATAACTAAAAGAGCTGATGTAATTTGTTCTCCTGTAGATAAGATCATATCTAATTCTCTTTCGCTAGGATTTTCAGAAATTTTCTTTGTCATTTCAATAAGGTTGTTAGTAGTTTTTCCCATGGCAGAAACAACAGTAACAATATCAAAACCAGATTTTTTTCGTTCTATAATAAGATTAGCTATAGAATTAATCTTATCAATTGTCTCTACTGATGTTCCACCATATTTCTGTACTATAATGGACAATTAAATCACTTCCTCTATTTAAATTAAAAAAACAGTCATGAGTAAAAGAACTCATAACTGTTTTAGTTGCAAAGATAACAAACTAAAAAATCATATAACTTTTACCCTGTGTAATATAGCACTCTATTAGAGACTGGGTAATCAACTAATGGCAGTGATGTATCTATTAAATACATCCCCAACATATAATTCTAGGGGAAATTATACGTTTCGGCAGTTACACCTTTTTTATAGGAATAGGACTCCCTAAATCTGACCTATAATACTAATTGCAACTGCATCCTCTATATTACAACTAAAACTATGAAATTGTATTTTGAAAAGTATAGCATGTACTAGAGAAATTGTCAAATTAAGATTTTGAGATAATAGAGAATACTTTAAATTTAGGAGTTATTAATATAGATATTTCGATAATATAGATAAATTATTAGGTCTAAGATTAGGTGGAGATGACTATGATACTAAGACTTTCAGCCCTAAAGAAGAGGATTATAGAATAAAAGCACGGCTGAGGAGAAAGGTATATTTAAACACTATTTCAAAGTTATTAGATTATTTAAAGTCATATACATTGTACTAAAATCCACAGTAAGAGATGCAGATTTAATTCTAGTAATGACAGATAGAGATATAATAGAATAAGGAAGCCATGAAGAGCTTCTAAAGAAAAATGGATTCTATGCAGAATTATATAATAGTCAATTTGCAGCATAATATGGGATTATAAATATAAAAGACATTACCCCTTGATATTTTATTAAGGGGTAATTTTGCTAGTATTTTTAATGAAAATTGATTTAAGTAGTCTATGTTCTTAAAACTAATTCATCTATCTTAACACCTAAAGCTTCTGCCAGCAAAACTACCTTATTGAAAGCAGGATTCCTCTTCGTTCCTCGCTCTAGTTCTTCAATATAAGATTTAGAGATATGAGTGAAGTTTGATATATCTAATGTAGTATATCCTTTGCTGTTTCTTAGTTCTCTTACCTTCGAACCATTTAACATAAAAACCCTCCTCTAAAAGACTATATTTAATTATACTTAATATAATCTAAAACTATTACGCAATTCTAAAATCATTAAAGGATTTTTCTGCATAACCTTTTATTATGTTTTCTATTTCAAACCAGTTATTTACACGTGTAACTCTTTCTGGTATAGGTCCTTTATTATAGTTACAATCCATAAGAAGTACTTGAAATCCTGATTCTGATAACTGTATAGCATTTTCGTATCTATCTTCTATAAAAATATCACAATTTAAGTCTTTAGCAGTTTTGACTTTATTATGAGAACCCAGTAAGGTCAAAGAATCCATAGGTATATTGTAGTAGGAAAGCCACATAAGGGTTACAGTTTTCATTTGTTCTTCTCTTGCAGTTACAAAATAAATTTGATGATTTTTGTATAAACTATCAAGAACCCTTTTTACACCCATTCTGATTTTAGTTTCAAGGTGTAATGTCTCCCCATATAGAGCATAGAATAATTCATAGGCTGATCTATCTATGCCCAAAACTTGGTGTATTTCATATACTGTCACATCTTCAGGTGTAATTGTAGTATTGAAATAGGTGTTTACCATAGGAATCCAGTCATAAGCTTCAGTAATAGTTCCGTCGATGTCGATACATAAATTTAACTGTTTCATCAATATCGCCTCCATATATATTGTGACTTAATTATATAATATAAATATAAAATCTCTTTTAACAACAAGTTAAGTTTAGGTAAAGAATTCTTCATAAAATGGAATTAGTAAAAAAATAAAAAATTATATTTGAAAATGAACTAATTTTAATTACAAACGTAGTAAATATATAAGGAGGGTGAGGGTTTGAAAAAAGATATAGATTTATTAGTCAATGAATATAAAACTAAAATATATACTTTTTGCTTTCATCTTTCTAAAAATAAACAAGATGCAGATGATTTGTTTCAAGATACTTGGATAAAAGTATTCTCTAGTATTGATTCCTTTGATGAAAGTAAAAGTTTTGAAGGTTGGCTATATACTATTACACTTAATTGTTATAGGGATAAATACCGAAAAGCAAAACGATGGTTAAATAGGATAATTGATTTCAACGATACAGATACAAAAAATAAGATATTGGAAAATGCTAAATCTAAATTGGGATTGCCAGAAGAAGAATATTGTGAAGAAGAAGAGAAAAGAAAAGTACAACAGGCAGTAGATAAACTAGACGATAAATATAGATTGCCATTGGTACTGTATCATTTTAAATCCTTATCTTACAAGGAGATTGGAGAAATGTTAGAAATTCCAGAAGGTACTGTTAAATCTAGAATAAATACTGCAAGGAAAAAACTAAAATGTATCTTAAAGGAGGACAGATATGAATGATAAAAAAATAGAACAAATACTAGATGAAATAGGAAAAGAAGAAATTAAACCTTCACAGGACATAGTAGATGACACAATTTCATTTATAAAAAATAGAGATATTTACTTTATAATTGCAGTATCTATTATATCCTATATAGTCCTTATTTTAGGAACTACTGTATTAGGATATAACCTTGGTTTAAAAGTTACAGTTTTTCTATTATGTATAATTCATTTTATTGGTCTGATCCCAACAGTGGGAGCAATAATTATAGCAAAGAATAATAAGGAAGGAGAGTGTCATTATGAAAAGTAAAAAATTATTTCGATTTATTACTGGTTTATGGATAGGTTTTGGAGTACTTCCTCTGACTTTAATTATACTGAAGTTAGCATATGATGGAAACATATCATCTAAAGCCCTCACTCTATTTTTATTAGGTTTAGTGATAATAGGTATTATAATTGTTGGAATATGTAAATATGTATATAAAGATGCAAAAGAAAGAGGAATGGATCCTTATTTATGGATGGCAACTGCTGCCTATGTGCCTAATCTTGTAGGATTAATAGTGTATATAGTTATGAGAAAGCAGTTTAGCCCCAATATAGAAAGGTTAAGATGTGAAAGTTGCAGTACAGAAGTAAAAGGAGACTGGAAATATTGTCCTAATTGTTCCAATAAATTATCTAAATCCAAATAGTGGTAAATAACAGTAAAAGGTCTCTAATGTGGAGACCTTTTACATTCTATTTCAAAAAGATTAAGAAAAAGTTTCAATAGACATTAGACATAATATGAATATCTTAGGGTATAATTCATACTAAGTATAATATTAGGAGGAGTTGTATGTTTGTAAAAAAAGTAGATGCTAGAGAATATGAACCTAAGGATAAACATAGAGTAATTTTTGAAACCTTCGATTCCCTTAAAACAGGTGAGAAAATGGAATTAACAAATGATCATGATCCAAAACCACTACATTATCAAATGTTGGCAGAGATGGAAGGACAATTTCAATGGGAATACCTAGAGGAAGGACCAGAGGTTTGGAGGGTATCCATAGGTAAAAAAATAGATGGTTGAGGGGCTGTTTCATAACTGATTAATTAGTTATGAAACAGCCCCTTTTACATTGCAAAAAAGTAAAACCAACTATATAATTGAATTACCATGTTAAATTAGCAATAGGATATATAGGTGGTGATAAAATGATAAAGGAATTGAAAGATAAGTATCTGGAACTGTGGTGGAATACGGAAACAGATTTACATATGACAAATAATAAAGTATCTTTTATAAAAAAACTAGCAAATGAGAGAAAAATAGAGGGATTTAGAAAAGAACTTTTCAAAACTTTAAAGAAATATCCCAGTAAACATGAAGAAGAAATATGGAGAAAAGATGTATTTAAAAAGATAAAAGATATGGAAGTAAATATATTAAATAGTGAAGAAAGTATAATAGATTTCTTTACTAATAGTGGCTATGGAAATGTAACAGAAGATTTTATAGATGAAGTAAAAGTATTTGATCCTAAAATGGATGTATACGATATATTTCAAGCCATTAGAAATGTTTGGATTATGAATAGCATACAGATTTTATTTGATATGGAAGTAAAATTAACACCGTCTATTTTTTCCTATAGTATGTTATACCCCTATAGTGACAATTATTTAGATGATGATGGGGTGTCCAACAAAGATAAGATAGAATTCAACAAAAGATTCAGAGAATGGCTTTTGGGAAGAGAAGCTAAACCCTTAAACTTTAATGAGGAACAAATTTGCAAATTAGTAAAAAGGATAGAAGAAGACTTTAAAAGAGATACCTATAAAGAGGTATTTCAAAGTCTATTGATTATTCATAGTGCTCAGGAAAAAAGTCTTATACAGCAAAGAGAAAAGACTCTGCCCTATGAAAAAGATATAATAGGGATTACCTTTGAGAAGGGTGGAGCCTCTGTATTGGCTGATGGATATTTAGTTAAAGGAAACTTAGAAAAAGAAGAGGCTGAATTTATGTTTTGCTATGGAGTATTTCTTCAAATAATAGATGATTTACAAGATATAGAGGAGGACTACAATAATAAACACATGACTATATTTTCTCAAATAGATGGAAAATATCCTTTAGATAGAATTATAAATAAATTAATAAACTTTATTGATGAGTTTTTTCGTAGGGAGATTATTTTTACTTCTGGAAAATCAGAGAAGTTAAAGAAAATAATACAAAATTGCTCTAAAATCATGATATTTGAAGCCATATCTAAAAATAAAAAAAGATTTACTAGAGAATATATAAAATTAGTAGAATCTCGCTCAATAGTTAGATTTTCCTATTTCAAAAAGATTAAGAAAAGGTTTCAAAAAACATTTTCAGAAGAGGATATTATTAGGATTTGTAATATATTAAGTAATAGTGAACTAGGTATAAATATAAAATAACAATAAAATCTGAACTATTAACATAGTTCGGATTTTATTGTTATTTTTTCTTAAAACTAGACAATAACTTTCGCTTCATTATGGGTAATAAATATGGTAGGATAAAAGAAAAATATATAGTCTAACAATAAGAGGTGATTTAGATGTCTAGCATATTGATTGTTGAAGATGAACCTATAATTGCCAATGGATTGGCAGCGATGATTAACTCTATAGACAGCAAAATAAATATTACCATAACTGGCTATGCCAAAGAAGCTCTAAGATATGCAGAGGATATTAATTATGATATATTTTTACTAGATATTCAACTGAAAGATTATTCGGGATTTGAATTGGCTAAAGAAATACGAAATATTGACAATTATAAACTAACCCCAATTGTATTTATAACTGCTGTACCAACTAGAGAGTTAATGACATTTAAAGAAATACATTGCTATGACTATATTGTAAAACCCTTTAAAGAAGAAACAGTGAAAACTATTTTAGAAACCATAATCAATTATGGAGTAGTAAAAGAACAGGAGGTGTATTTAAAGTTAAAGCAAAAAGAATATACTTACTTTGTAAAACAAGATGAAATCATTTATATTGAGTCACAAAGTAGAAAGATATTTGTTACAACAATAAGAGAGCAAATAGAATTATCTACATATACTTTAAGCCAATTATTGAAGGAGCTAAATCCTAATTTTATACAATGTCATAAGGGATATATAATTAATGTCAATTATATTGAAAAAGTTGATAAGGCTAATAATGATATTTATATGAAAGGTGCGGAATTTCCCGTTTCCATTGGCAGAAAGTATAGGGATTTCATAAGAGGTAATTTAAAATGGGATTAGTGGGACTATTTATAATGGCTATATTTGATTTTACAAGTTTAATTATAATATCAAGAAAGATAATCGGATCAACAAAAAATAATAAGAAAAAGATTATGATAATTATTCTAATAACTTCAGTATTAATGGGATTATCTAGGAGATATTTACCTTGTAAATATAATATTCTAATAGCACTGGTTTTAATTATGGCTATTATATTTATATTATATAAGCAAGATATGAGACAAACCATCTACATAAGTATAATTTGTATAATAATTATTTTATTGATTCAATTTATGGTTGTAGGTATATTGCAAATTTTATTTATAGATATAAAAGTAAACTTTATAAATGGAATTATTGCTCAAATTATGGGGTTCTCAGGTGTTATTTTAGTAAGCAGATATATACCCCTCAATTATCTATATAGATATGTTCTTATGAATAATAAGGTATTTAAGTATATAATATTAAATATATTTGTCATATTAGTAGCTATATTATTATACTGGAACATAGATATTAATGGTGCTTTAAAGAATATAGTTACCATAGCCACAATTTCTTTAGGAATTATATATGTTAACTTTGTTTTAATAAAGAATGGGCTTAAAAATGAGTATGTGATGATAGAATAAAAAACGGAGAACATAAATATGATATATCCTTGAATCTGGTATAATAATTATAACAGATAAGGAGAGGTTATTTATGGGAACAAAAAAACATTACACTAAAGAATTTAAACAAGATGCAGTTAATTATTATTATTCATCTGGGAAATCAATCAAAGCAGTAGCAGAAGATCTAAAAATTAGTGCTACAGGTCTTAATAACTGGATTCAAAACTCCAAAATGAATGATGGAGTAGTAAATCATAGAGGCTCTGGTAATTACTCATCAGACGCAGAAAAAGAAATTGCAAAACTAAAAAAAGAACTTAGAGACAAAGAGGATGCACTTGAAATACTAAAAAAGGCCATAGGCATACTGAACAAAGATTAACTGAAGGAATATATAAAGAAGTAAAAAACCTATCTAAAGAACGCCGAATTTCAGTTAACAGTGTGCTTAAAATACTAGGCGTTTAAAGCTTCTATTTGTCTTTGAGGATTTTGATCCTTACTAGAAACCCTTATATATCCAAATATCATTTTAACACCTCCTAGTGTCCTTTTTGGGTGGTTAAAATCAAGAGTACACTTTTAATAAGATTATAACTCAAAAAGGCATAGAAAACTATATATTTTTAAAAAAAATAAGTGTACTCAATAGGGTACACTCAAAAAGGACGATAGTATTAATAATATCATGATAAAAATTAAAGGCATAATAATTGCCATCTTTTAACATAGATTTATTTTAAAGCACCTGCTTCTTTTAGAATGTTATGAACCATAGCTTGGCTTAAACCAGTGATATCACCTATTGCTGTTTGTGTTGTTCCTTTAGCATAAAGCTCTATAACATAATTGTCACGTAACTCTTTATCAGTTATATTTGTATTTGTAAAGGTTGCTATTTGGCCTATAGGGTTAAAATTCATTTTAATTGTTGAAACTGTTCCCTCCTGATGCTTAATTGCATGAATTGTATTTTTATTAAAATCAACAGTCATTTTAGCAACATTACCTGACTGAATAATTTTTTCAATATTCTCTATTAAATTATTTTCAATAATTTTAGACCTATCATTTTCAATTCTATATGGAACAATTTTTTCCTTATTCATTTTATAACCTCCAAGTTTTATAAGTGATATAAATTATATCACTTATATCAATAAATGCAATATTTATTTTTAATTTTGAAAATATTTACCTTAATAGATTTTTTCAAAAGGTCACTGAATATTTAATTTGTATCTTGGGAGCAATACTTATTCTAAGTTGAAAAATAAGTTAGTGTAAATATATATCCTTTGTGCTCTGCTTATTTCTACCTAAATTTGAGAACAGTTTTCTTGCTATACCCAAAAAGGGACATAACTATATAATAAAAAACCTTATTATATAGTTATAAGTTTTAATTTCAGTATATTATTCTTGTATATTCTAGAATAACATGCTAAAATTAAAAAAGGAAATAATTTAAAAGAGGTGAAACTATGAATTTATATATTCAATTAGCTAAATATCCCACTTTTACAATTGAGGAAGTCAAAGAATTTACTTTAAATGTAAAAACAGCATATTTTTTGTTAGATGGGTTGATAAAGAAGGGTTTGGTTAAAAAGGTAAAGAATAATATTTATTCGGTGGTAAATCCAGCTACAGGGCAGATATACGCTAATAGGTATCAGATTGCCTGTGCAATAACAGATACTGCATATATATCTCATCATAGTGCCTTTGAATACTATGGTTTAGCAAATCAGGTATTTTATGAAGTATATGTTTCATCTGAGGTAAGATTTACTAATTTTGAATATGGTGGTATCACATATAAGTATGTAGCCTCTAGGATGGATGAAGGAATAGAAGAAGTAAGAAACACAAGGGGTATTAGAATAACAAGTTTAGAAAGAACTTTAATAGATAGTATAAATGATTTTAATAAAATAGGTGGTTTTGAAGAACTTCTTAATTGTATAGAAGGGATCCATTATCTTGATGAGGAAAAATTAAAAAAATACCTAGATATATATAATAAACAAGTTCTATACCAAAGGACAGGATATATCCTTAAATACTTCCAAAATAGACTAAACCTTTCAGTAAATTTTATAGAATACTGTAAAAGTAGAATAGGTAAAAGTATGAGATATTTAATAAATGATTCAAAAGAAGAAAACCTTTTTGATAAGGAATGGAATTTAATGATACCAGATGGAATATTTGAAATAGGAGACCAAGGAGGTAATATACTTGTTTAATTATGATGGTATTTATTTAGGTAAAAAGGCAGAGGAACTTGGTTTTGTTAGAGATACATTTGAAAAGGTAACAAGGCTTGCGGATGTTTTGGAATATCTAAACACTAATCCACTACTAAAAGATAGTCTTGCTTTAAAAGGTGGCACAGCCATTAATCTAACCATATTTAACCTACCCAGGCTTTCAGTAGATATAGATTTAGATTACCTAATTACTAATAGTAGAGAAGAAATGTTAGAAAATAGAAATATAATAAATTCTACTATTGATAGATTTATGGTATCTCAAGGTTATCAAATGAATCCTAGAACTAAAAATCCCCATAGCTTAGATTCATGGATATATGACTATACTGGTGTTAGTGGAAATAAGGATAATATTAAAATTGAAATAAATTACTCTCTTAGATCTCACATCTTTGAACCAGAAGAAAGGCCAATTATAACTGAGCATTTTTCAACTATGTATAAGGTTAAGTCATTAACTTCTTTAGAAATATTCGGGAGTAAAATCAATGCATTATTAAGTAGGGCTGCAGCTAGAGATTTATATGATGCTCGAAATATGATTTATTATGGTCTATTTGATGAAACAGAGGAAGACTTATTAAGAAAGTGTGTTGTTTTTTATTCAGCTATATCATCTAAAGAGATAAATAAGAACTTTGATGTAAGGGCTATAGATTCAATTAGTCAAAGAAAAATAAAAACAGATTTATATCCAGTAATTAAGAATAAGGAAAAGTTTGATTTAGAAGTTACAAAGAATATAGTTAAAGATTATATTACAGGATTAATGAAGATAACAAGTCATGAAAAAGAGTTTTTGAATAAGTTTGAAAATGGAGAATACATACCTGAACTATTATTTGAAGATAAAGAGATAATTAATAGAATTAAAAATCACCCAATGGCTCTATGGAAAATAAGATAAAGACACATTTCTTAATATATAAAAAATACCCCTGGTAGATAACTATTAAAACATCTTTTAATAAGGTTAAATTGAAATGATATGGAAAGGTATTCCATTAGATGTTAATATATAAATATTACTATCTTATAATTATATTAACAATATATATAATTAGGGGAATATAGAACCCCTATTTATATAAATATAAAATAAAGGAAGGATACTATGAACAAAAGAGGATTATTAGCTATATTGGTATTTTGTATGATTTTAGGAATTGTCCCCGTCTTTTCACTACCTGTACAAGCTGAAAAGACCATGACTTGGCAGGATGCATATTTTGAATTACTGGACAACCCAAGTATGCAACATGAGGTAATTGATTCACTACTTACTATAAAAGATCCCCTATTTGCCATAAGAGATATTGATAATAATGGTATACCAGAACTGATTATAAGGTGGGATCCAGTAGATTTACCAGGTATATATGAAATCTTCACATATTCAAATGGGGTAAAAAAAATAGGTAGCATTGGAATGCGTACAGGTACGTTGTTTATATCTGATAAGTTAGATTTACCAGGCTTACTTACCTATACATATGCTTATAATGGAAATGAAACTTTTGAGTACACTACAATCAAAAATAAAGAATTAGTTTCAGAAACCATCTGGTCATCTGCTAGGAAAGATTCAACAGACGGTGGTTATAGTGGAGAGATAGTGGTAATTAAAAATAATGAGAGACTTATGGCTGAGCTTAATAGAGGAATAGAACTTATGGAATATCCATTTACGCCTATTAATATGTATGATAAAATTTACAGCTATGGTAGAGCTCAAGAAACTAATCCACACCCTTATGCAATAGCTTTGAGGGATTATCTTAAGGAAGTGAATGATAAGGATGATAACAATGGGTATCCTCCTACAGCCTATCTAGCAGATATTAATAGGGATGGAATAATGGAAATGCTTGTAAATGGGACAAGGCTTTTTTATCTTCAGGATGGAAAACTAAAGACATATGACATAGAAGCAGACTTTGGTGATGCTGATTATACTATGGAATTTAGCCAAAACAATTATTTAGTAGCTCAACCTACTGTAGGAGATGCTGAAGCAACAACTGTTTTAATATTAAAAGATGGAAAGATTGTTAAAGAGCCTGAGTTTGTTGGCATGTATTTCCTTGGATATACTAGCTTTATGCATGGGGATAAAGAAATTTCTGAATTAGAATATGAAAAATTGAAGGAATTCTATGGTGTTACTGAGGTCTACAGTAATCGAAAGAATCAAATCGATGAAATTCTTGCAATGACAAATACAATAAAAGCTATGACAACATCCTCCAAAGTTAAAGTAAATGGTATTTTAAAAGAATTTGAATCCTACAATATCAATGGTAATAATTATTTTAAATTAAGGGATTTAGCACAAGTTGTAAATAAAACTTCCAAGAATTTTGAAGTAGAATGGGACGGAGCTAAGAATGCAATAAGGCTTATATCAAACAAAGCTTATACTCCTGTAGGGGGAGAATTAGCCAAGGGTGATGGAAAGACTAAGTCGGCACAGGTAACTACTTCAGCCATTTACAAGGATGGAAAAGAGATTTCACTAACTGCCTATAATATAGGTGGAAGTAACTTCTTTAAACTAAGGGATATAGCTAAAGCCTTTGATATAGGAGTAACATGGGATGGACCAACCAATACTGTAGGTATAGACACAGGTAAGAGATATGTAGCTGAATGATACAAATAAAAGTAGAAAGGTTTTGTAAAAATCTTTCTACTGATTTTAAAATAAGGAGGTTTTTTTATGAATAAAATAGAATTGAAAATTATATATGACTATGTTTGCCTAGGTAGAACCTTGCAAGAAATAGCAGATACTAGATATGATTACCAATATGCAACTAGATCTGCAGTAACAAAACTTATCAATGGCAATGGGTTTAATACTGCACCTATAGAGGGTCAGGGTTGGAGTGGTGAGTCCAGGGGAGCTTATCCTAAAATGTCTTTTGAAACATTTTGCAAGATTATGCAAAGTTATCGTGGACAAAATATTGATGATTTTAGGATTCATGAGACTAAGATTAATTCTAGGCTACAACAAAAGACAATAAAACAAAATTCCAAGCAAACAATTACAAAGGATCTTGAGTTTCAATCAGAACCGTCTATACAGCCACGTAACCTATATAACTTAAAACCTGAAGAAATGTACCCCCATGAACTTGAAAAAATGAAAGGAGATGGGATGACATATAGTTATGAGCTTGGATTTTGGGGTGAAACGACTTTTGATCCTATTTTTCATGAATGGGACACTAAGCAACTTAGTCCTGATTTATGTAAGAACATGGAAGAATCAGGGTATAGATTTAATTCTTTGTTAGGTTGGTATAATATACAAAATTATATTAATTTAAACACAGCACAAATACCAAAATCCAAACGAGACATTTCACTTTTAAAGAAGGTTATTGTAGAGTTTGATAATCACCCTAATGATATAAACACTGTTGCTACAATTTATGATCTAACGTTAGCAACTTCTAAACAAAACCTTACAGGATTGGTAATTAATAATGTTGATAAGCAAAAAATGACTTTCAGGGTGGTTTTATTTTCGGAGGATATATCACCAACAATTTCATTTTATGCCAATGTAAAGGAAGAACGTAAAGTACTAACGTTTATGAAACCAAAATTAAAAGAATATCTTATTACTTATCCAAACTTTACACTTTCTTATGATGACATAACAAATGTAAATAGTGTTTATTTAATTCCGCGTGGTTACCGTATAAGCAAAATATCACCATTTGATGGGCCAGTACCAGAGCATTCGGGCATCTTATGTGAGTTGTTATGTGAGCGTTTATAACATCAATTTACTATGTAGTTCGTCATTAAAAAATACTTTTTTGGAGGCTAATTGTTATGAAGAAGAAAGTTTTATCTGTTATACTGCTGTTATTTATGCTATTGGGACTCGTGTCAACATTTTCAATACCTGTGCAAGCAGAAGGTTTATTTAATATTAAGAATGGTGTTTTAGTCAGATACGATGGCGACTTTGGTAGCGACTTCCCAGAAAATGTTGTTATACCAGATGGTGTAACTGAAATTGGAGATCATGCTTTTTTTGACCATGATAAGATAAAATCGGTATTTATCCCTGACAGTGTAGTAAAAATAGACGATAATGCTTTCTGGGGATGCTCTGGATTAGATTCAATTACAATCCCGGGAAGTGTTAAAGTTATTGGCAAAGATAGTTTGGGTTGGGATAGAGCTGGAAGTTTTCATACCCCACATGACGGATTTATAATATATGGCACTATTGGTTCAGCCGCTGAGCAATATGCAGCTAATACTACTGATGCCGATGGTAACCGTTTTATTAAGTTTGTTCCCATAGCGGCAGCAGCAACAGCTGACCCTCATCCCTACTCAACTGCCTTGAGTGAGTATTTCAAAGGTGCAGCAGGCTACAAGGCAGCTTACCTGGTTGACATAAATGGTGATGGCACAAAGGAAGTGATTGCACATAAAGATGACCTAAATGGGGGAGGGCAATCTTATCGTTTATTTTATTTTCACAATGGAAAGCTTTGTACTTATGACAAATCATATGTACAAGGTAGTCTGTTTGTTTCACCAAACAACTATTTGATAGATTACAGCCACGGCCTGTATACACACTATCATATTTTATCTATTAGCAATGGAAAGGTTATAGAATTAACTCATATCATAGCCGACTATGATGACTATGGAAAAGACGATGAAAATCCTACTTATTCTCAGGATGATAAGATAATTTCTAAATCAACTTATGATGGATTGATCACAAAATATGGGGTATCTGACAAAAATCTTTTTATCCCTGGATCAATTAGCAAATCCAATCGACCAAATCAAATCAATGAAATTCTTGCAATGACAAATACAGTAAAAGCTATGGCCACAGTTTCTAAAGTGAAAGTAAATGGAGTTTTAAGAGAACTTGAATCCTACAATATAGATGGCAATAATTATTTTAAATTAAGAGATTTAGCTCAGGTTGTAAATAAAACTGCCAAAAATTTCGAGGTGGAATGGGATGGAGCTAAGAATGCAATAAAGCTCATATCAAACAAAGTTTATACTCCTATAGGAGGAGAATTAGCCAAGGGTGATGGAAAGTCTAAATCAGCACAGGTGACTACATCAGCCATTTACAAGGATGGAAAAGAGATTTCACTAACTGCCTATAATATAGGTGGAAGTAACTTCTTTAAACTAAGGGATATAGCTAAAGCCTTTGATATAGGAGTAACATGGGATGGACCAACCAATACTGTAGGTATAGACACAGGTAAGAGATATCTAGCTGAGTAAACTATATGATGCTTTTCATAAGTAAAAAAGGCACAAGGTAAATATTTTTTATATTATAAAAAAAGTCTTGGCAACAAATTTTTTTATCAATAAATACTAACCAAATCGGAAAGGTTATAGCATAAAATGAAAAGGTCTATAATTATAAAATATGCTTGGTTAATATTTGCCTGTATATTTTTATTAACAGCTTGTAAGAATCTTTCAAGCAATAATTCAGATAAATAAACTAGTACCCAATCCCATAATTATCCACCTAAGGTATAGGAACAAAACCCTGATTCAGACTTTGATTACACATGTGACTCTGACTTACAATGAGTGAAGGTTTTTTATAATGGTGACTAAACAAGGGTTTGGTTTCCAGCAACAATGAACAGAGACCCTGTTGTATCTGTTAGAATAAAAACAGAAAACCCATTTGCAAAGTCTGAGGATAAATATAATCCTGAGATTATAGAAGAAGTATATATTCCAGAGGGTATAAGGGTTTTAAGTGCAGGTGATAACCCTAAAAATTTGACTTTTAGCCAAAATTGATATATTATTAAATTGTAGTAAAGAATATTGATATACAAAAGTTAACTTTTGTATATACTAATAGAGAATAGGCAACAGAGTGTGTCTATTAAGCGTAGAAACAGGATGTTGTTCCAAGTCGCAGTGTCCTGTGGAGCTTCCGAGGGGTTTAAATGAAAACCACAACTTGGATAGGATTTAAATATCTGAAAGAAAACATTTAATGGCACTATGGATTATCCGTAGTGCCATTTCTATGTTATGGGGTGAATAAATTGAGTCTAAAGAGTGCAGCATTATCTTTTAAAAATTTGTTAGATATAGAGTATAAAATAGTTGTTGGAAGAAAAGGAATTACAACAGAGTTAATTATAGAATTTAAAAAAGAAAATTTTTTTCATCTTGTAGGATTACAGAAGTTAAATGATATTAACTATCCCTCAGAGAATAAAGAAAAAGTATTTGATTTAATAATAGAAAATCAAATAACAGAAAGCTTTATTTCTAAAAGTAGTAAATATGAAGTTACAAACATAGAGCGGATAACCCCTTTTGTTAAAATAGAAGAAATAATGGATAGTAATAATTTAGTATTTAAATTTAATAGAAGTCAAAGTAATTGGACAAGTGTAGAATGTAAATTTATTTTGGAGAATATAGATAGTGGAGGATCTATTTATATTTTTATAGATGGAAATTATGAATTAAAAGAAAAGATGTTTTGTAGATCTTTTTTTCTTAAAACACAAAAAGATTTTACAAATGGAAATACAAAAATGGTACTACTATATAAAGAAAAAATTAATAAGAAAACTGGTGAATGGTCTTCTGTCAAGAAAACGGACAATAAAAACTTAATATATTCTTGAATCGATTAACCAACATGTTTATCCTCAAAATCATAAGGCGAAGACATATCACAATGGCTGTGAATTCTCTTAGTATTATAGAATGTTTCAATATATTCAAAAATGAGTTCATGAGCATGACTAATATGCCTTATGACGAATCTGTTTAGCCATTCTCTCTTTATTAGAGCATGAAATGACTCAATGACAGCATTATCCCAAGGGGTTCCCTTTTGTGAATAGCTTCGTATGAATTTCCCTGCTGGTGTTACCTCAATATATGCCTTTGACACATATTGTACACCCCTATCACTATGAATAATTATAGGAGCATCTATTTTCCTGCATGATTTTGCTTTATTGATGGCTTTTAGCACTCCTTCTGTTGATAGAGTATCTGAAAGGTGCCAACCTATTACTTTTCGTGAGAATAGATCTATAACTGTTGTTAGATAGACAAATCCGCTTACTGTCCATATATAGGTAATATCTGTTACCCATACCGTATTTGGTGCATTAGGTGAAAAATTTCTATCTAGAATATTTCTAAGCTTACTATCAAAATCTGGATCTATTGTCGTTCTTTTATACGGACTTACCCAAATTGCTTTGATTCCGAGTTCACGCATGTAGTTTCCTACTGTTTTTTCAGCAATAACATGACCCCTGCTTTGAAGTATGGATGTGATTTTAGGGGCACCATATATTTGCTTGGATTCATTGTAAATCTCTGTAATTTCTTGCTTAACTTGTTGTTTTCTAATCTTCTGATTTGAATCTTCTCTTTTTAAATAATCATAATATCCAGAAGATGAAACGCCTAGTATTTTAAGCACACTGTTAACTGAAATTCGGCGTTCTTTAGATAGGTTTTTTACTTCTTTATATATATTCCTTCAGTTAATCTTTGTTCAGTATGCCTATGGCCTTTTTTAGTATTTCAAGTGCATCCTCTTTGTCTCTAAGTTCTTTTTTTAGTTTTGCAATTTCTTTTTCTGCGTCTGATGAGTAATTACCAGAGCCTCTATGATTTACTACTCCATCATTCATTTTGGAGTTTTGAATCCAGTTATTAAGACCTGTAGCACTAATTTTTAGATCTTCTGCTACTGCTTTGATTGATTTCCCAGATGAATAATAATAATTAACTGCATCTTGTTTAAATTCTTTAGTGTAATGTTTTTTTGTTCCCATAAATAACCTCTCCTTATCTGTTATAATTATTATACCAGATTCAAGGATATATCATATTTATGTTCTCCGTTTTTTATTCTATCATCAGATCAAATAAATTCAATACAAGTGAGAAGAACAAAAAGAGAGTTTTCAAAACAACCTATAAGTTTAATGGACTTTACAAAAGTTTTATTTTACTCCAGCTTTGTTACAGGACGATTAGATGAATTTATGTTCTATCCAAAAGCAAACTTAACACCTTATGCAAGTTCTGGTGCAATTGACTCTATGTACTTATTTGTAACAGTTTTAAATGTAGAGGAACTGGAAGCTGGAATATACTTATATAATAATCTAGACAATAGCTTATATATAATAAAAGATAATTTTTCTAAAGAAGAATATAATTTTATTACTGCAAATGAACATTTTTGTTATGGATCTTCATTTAATATATATATAGTAGGAGATATGAGTATAAAAGGAATGAAATATCAAGATAGAGCATATAGATTTTTAAATATTGAGGCAGGACATCTTGCACAGAATATATGCTTGATATGTGAAGGTCTTGGAATAGGAGTTATTTCATCAGGAGGTTTTTATGATGATATATTTTTAGAATACATAAATATTGATATTGGTGAAAAATACTTATTGTATGAATTAATACTTGGGATGATTTAGTATGAGAGACTAATAATTTATTTCAGACTATGATATTTACTAAGATAGATTATAATTAGTTGAGAAAGAGGGAAGGAGTATTTTGTTAATTGGTAAAGGATTATTTAAAAAGAAAATTATAATCTCTATTGAAAAATAGATAGGGCTTTTAATTAAATTGTTTTCGATATTCAGTAGGAGTACAATTAGTAAATCGTTTAAATATCTTTGTAAAATAACTTGCATCATTAAATCCCACTAAACACATAATTTCGGTTATGGATTTAGTGGTATTTTGTATAAGGCTCAAGGCTTCTACTATTCTATATTGCATAAGATACTCAAAAGGTGACATTTTCAAATATTTTTTAAAACATCGACAACATTCTGATTTACTAATATGAACAGAATCAGATATATCTTTGAGACTAATATTATTTGAAAAGTTATTATGAATATATTCAAGGATAATTTTGATTCTTTCTTCTTCATGTTTATGAAGCTTAGATGATAAATTTAAATTTGGAACTAAATTATAAGCTAAAATTAGCCATAAACTACATAGATTATTTTTTATGGAAAGTTCATATCCGAAATCACGATTCTTATGGAAATCATAAATCTCAAATAATTTTATAATTATATCCTTATTCCACTTAATGGTATTATCTAAAAGTAGAAAATCAAGACTACTATTATTTACAATAGGATATATATATTTCCTATCTATAAGGGATAAATTGTGTCCACCTATTAATGTGTGATTAAATACTATATTGACTACTACACAGTCTGGAGTAATCGGCTTCATTTGATGAAGACTATTTGAATTAATAAATAAACCATTTCCTTCCGATAGCTGAAAGGATTCATCTAAGAAGAAAAATTCAACAACGCCTTTTTGTACAATGGCAAACTGAATTTCCTTATGCCAATGCCAACGAATAAAATTCATATCATATTTATATAAATCGTCATAAAAGACTTCTAAGGGAAATTCAAGAGTGCCATATTCCATTTTTGATTGTAAATTACTATTAACATTGAAAGTATTTAAATACATATTAAAGACCTCGCTAATATAGTTTTAGTTTATGACAATATACTTATGGATTGTAACTAGTTTATCATAATATAATTATAGATATAAGATATAATTGAGAAAATCCATATAATAAATTGAAAAGGTATTAGAAGGAGGAGAATCAATTGAAACAACTTGAACAAAGTTTAACTGAAGGGAGTATTTATAAATCGCTTATAAGTTTTTCGATTCCCTTTATAATAGCAAATATTCTACAGGCTTTATATGGAACAGCAGATTTATTAATTGTAGGTCTATTTACAGATACTGCTGGACTATCATCTGTAGCCATTGGTACACAAGTTATGCAAATTGTAAATGGATTAATAATTGGACTCACTATGGCAGGGACTATTTTAGTTGGACAGTATTATGGAGCAAAGAGAAATAATGATGTATCTGAAACCATAGGAAGTTTACTATCCTCAGGTGCAATTGTATCATTGTTTATAACTGTTTTGATGTTTATACTGACAAAACCTTTACTTAATATTTTGAAAACACCACCAGAGGCTTATGCAGATACTGTTAAATATGTAATGATATGTTCTTCTGGAGTTATATTTATATTTGGATATAATGCCATAAGCTCTATTCTGCGAGGGTTAGGAGATTCTAAAAGACCAGTATATTTTATTGCCATAGCTTGTGTAACTAATATAGTTTTAGATTTAATTTTAGTGGGAGTATTTGATATGAGAGCAGCAGGAGCTGCCCTAGCTACTATATTATCACAAGGGATTAGTATGGTTTTGGCAATAATATATTTAGCCAAAAGAAACTTTATATTTGAATTTAAATTGGGAAACTTTAAAATAAAAAAGGACAAGATGTCAATGCTACTAAAAGTTGGAGCACCTTTATCTTTACAAGAAGTATTGCTTTGGGCTTCTTTCTTGGTTATAGCTGGTATTGCCAATAGTATGGGGCTAGCAGAGTCAGCAGCAGTAGGTGTAGTGGCTAAATTTGAAGTATTTTCAATGCTTCCACCTATGTCCATATCCTATGCCTTAGCAGCACTAACTGCTCAAAACATAGGGGCTAATAAACCAGAAAGGGCTATGAAAGCCTTAAAGATAAGTATATTAATATCTTTTATATGCTCCTTATTTTTTTTCGTATGGGCTCAAGCACACCCTCAATCTATAATGGGAATATTTAAAGCTGATGCAGATGTAGTAAATGCAGGAGGTAAATATTTAAAAACATTTAGTATAGATTTTATCTTAGTTGCCATTAAATTTAATTTAAATGGATATTTAAATGGAAGTGGAAGAACTAATTTTACCATGATAAATGGGATAGTATCATCTATAGCAGTTAGAATACCAGTAGCATTTTTGATGACCATAGTACTTCAAAAAGGTTTAATAGGATTAGGTTTAACTGGACCAGTAGCATCTATAACCTCTATTTTAGTATCTATTGTATATATAAAAATGAATAGTTCAAAGGAAGTTAATTTAATATAAAACGTTTTTATAATCTATAATAGTTAATTCTTGCAGTGTCATTGCAAAAAAATGTTTAATTGAGAGTAGCTCTATTTTCTTTCTTGGTATAATAACCTTTTGCAATTAAGAAATCTACAACATTATTTAGGGAAAAACTTCAGCTTAATAATTTACATTTCCTAATTGGCAATAAATATGATAGGATAACAGAAGAAAAGTAATTTCTTTCAAATTATGTTATTTGCTAGGATATATTATAATTAGTTGAGAAAGGATGTGCTATTTTATGGAGGTAATGACTCAACGTAGGGGATTAAATGGATTTCAGATTAAGCTTATTATGGCTTTTTTGATGGTGTTGAATCATTTGGAATTTGGATATAATTTTGTTTCCGATGACTTAGCACATGTTTTTTTAATTATTTCAAGATGTGTAGCTCCTATGTTTGCATATTTAGCTATTGAGGGAATTATATATACTAGGAATTTAAAAAGATATTGTTTGCGATTAGTTATGTGGACGATTTTGGTATTAGCAGGTAATAAGCTTTTAACATACTTACTTATAAATTTCAGCTCAACAATAGTTGAATCCAATTATATATATCTAAAAATTAGAACCTTTATATGTCCCACTATTGTAGCTGGAGTATTATGTATTTCATTCATCATATGGAGTAAAGATAGCAAAGGTATTGTACGGTCTTTATTTTTAATGATGTCAGCAATATGCTTTATTATAGGTTTCTGGTCAGAATGGGGTGTTGTATTATTACCATTTATGTTAATTACATATTTTTTACACAATAAGAAAGGGGAAAGATTTTTAGGGTATATAGCTGTGGAAATTATAGCAATACTTCTAAGAAGTGAAATATACTATTTCTTTGTTTTTCCTTTTATAGCATTATATAATGGAGAAAGAGGATTGAATAATAAATTCGGCAAATATTTTTTCTATGTTTTCTATCCATTACATTTATGGATTATTGCATTTATAAATTTTATAATACTGTCTAGATAATATTATAAGGAGTGCTTATATGTTAAAGAAGTATGGAAGAAAAGACGCAGCGTCAATTGGAATTATAGGAATACCTAATGTGGAAATCATTGAAATGTTAGAGAAGGAGTTAGGAAAACCCATAAAGAAAATTGTAATTGCTACTGAAGAATAGAAATACTGAAATTTGATTTACTTAAAAATACACTCAAAAAGTTAAATTTATTCTTAACTTTTTAAGTGTGTTTTTTAAATTATAATTAGATTGAAGAAATATACTTTAATATGGAAATATTGAAAGTAGTAGAACTATTGTATATAATTATACTAGAATAGTTCATATGAATAGGAGGACTCTAATGATTTATGTAATAAATAATAGCAATGATCCATTCTTTAACCATGCTGCGGAAGAATATCTAATGAATAACTTTGATGAAGAGATTTTTATGTTATGGATAAATAAACCTTCTATACTTATTGGTAGAAATCAGAATACCATATCTGAAATAAATTTAGATTATGTTGAGGAAAATCATATTACAGTAGTTAGAAGATTATCAGGTGGTGGAACTGTTTATAATGATTTGGGAAATATGAATTTTACATTTATTACTTATAGAAATTCCCTAGAGACTAAAGTAAAAAATGGATTTGAAAAATTTGCATTACCAGTAATCAATGCCTTAAAGTCTTTAGGGGCAAATGCAGAATTTACAGGAAGAAATGATATAGTAATAGGTGGGAAGAAGTTTTCTGGAAATGCACAATACTCTCAGAAGGACAAACTGCTTCACCATGGAACGCTACTATATAATTGCGATATGTCAAAATTATCTTTGGCACTTAAAAGTAAGCCTATAAAGTTTGTAGATAAATCGGTGAAATCCGTGGGAGCTAGAGTAACTAATATTATTGAACATATAGACGAAAAAATGGATTTACTGGAATTTAGAGAGTACTTAAAAAACTATGTAATAAAAACCCATGGAATAGAAACCATATATGAATTTAATGAAAAAGATTTAAAAGAAATAGATAAAATAGTTAAAAATAGATTTGAAACTTGGGATTGGAACTATGGAAAGAGTCCTAACTATAGATATACAAATTCTAGAAAATATCCAAGTGGAGTGGTTGAGTATCATTTAGAGGTGGAAAGTGGTCAAATAGAGAATATCTCTATTTATGGGGATTTTTTCGGAGAAAAAAATATCAAAGAGTTGGAAGAAAAACTAATGGGGGTAAAACATAATATAAATGCTTTAGAAGCTGTATTAAATACAATAAATATAAATGACTATATTCATGGATTATCAGCAAAGGAATTTATTGAAGGATTACTGGATATAGAATTAGATATGGAGGTAAGCCAATGCGATTAAGAAAACCAGAGTGGATTAGAGTAAAAATGCAAGGAGGAGTCGTATCTAACAAAGTTAAATCTTTATTATCGGATCTTTCTTTAAATACAGTATGTGATGAAGCCAATTGTCCCAATAGAATGGAGTGTTTTGCAAGAGGAACAGCTACTTTTATGATACTAGGCAGAAACTGTACTAGAAATTGTACTTTTTGTAATGTAACTAGGGAAATGCCAGATAAGGTAAATTTAAAAGAACCAGAAAATGTAGCTAAGGCTATAGAAAAACTTAATTTAAAACATACTGTTATTACATCTGTCACTAGAGATGATTTACCAGACCAAGGAGCAAATCAATTTGCAAATGTTGTAAAAGAAATAAGAAAGAGAACACCAAATGTAACTATTGAACTGCTTATACCAGATATGCAGGGGAATAAAAAGTTAATAGATATTATTATAGATTCAGAACCAAATGTATTAAATCATAATGTAGAAACTGTACCAGAATTATATGATGAAGTTAGGCCAATGGCAATATTTGAAAGATCATTAGAACTACTTAGTTATGTAAAGAAAGTAAAGCCCAATATGATGACAAAATCTGGTATGATGTTGGGACTAGGTGAGACTAAAGAACAGGTAATAGATGTATTTAAGAGACTTCGAGAAGTAGAGTGTGATATGTTAACACTAGGACAATATCTGCAACCTACTTCGTCACATATAGAAGTAGTGGAGTATATTACACCTGAACAATTTGACGAATATAAAGAGATAGCTTTATCTATGGGATTTAAGAGGGTAGCATCATCACCTCTTGTTAGAAGTTCCTACTATGCAGAAGATTTTTAATACATAAAAAAATCTTTGTTACTATTGACAGTGAATAAAAAAATAATAAAAATCCACGTTCACAGTTTTGGACACGAATAATTCTAAAGTTCATGTAAGCTAAGAATTAAATCGTGTCCTGCAAATGTTCTCTTAGTATTTTTATTATTTTTAGCATTGTTGTGAATACATAAAAAAGTTTTCTTCAAAAATATCTTTTTCCAGTAAAAAATATATTGCTAAAAGTCCTTTTTAAGAGTAAAATATTTTTGTCACAAATTAGAAAGGATGGTATCATGAGAATAGTTACATTTAATCCTTTTAGGACATTAGGAATGCCTAATGTTACCTATATTAAGCCAGAAAATATGTTAATGGAAATGGATAAGATTAAAGAAGCAGATTATATTTTATTTCCTGAATACTGGCAGGTAAATACATTGGTATATGGGTTAAAGAAAAAGATATTTCCAAACATTAGCACTTATCAACTAGGGCATAATAAAGTTGAGACTACTAGGGTATTACAAGCTATATTTCCTAAAAACATACCTTATACTCAAATAACAAGCAAGGATCGTATAAATATAGAAACTATAGAAGAGGAGTTTGGCTACCCCTTAGTTGCGAAGGAAATCAAAAGCTCCATGGGCAGAGGAGTTTTTTTAGTAGAAAATAGAGAAGAACTTAAATCTTATATAGAAACCAATGAGTCTATATATATTCAAGAAAAACTTCCTATAGATAGGGATATTAGAATTGTATATGTAGGAGATAAAGTAATTGGAGCTTATTGGAGAATTGCAGGAGAAGGACAGTTTCATAACAATATAGCAAAAGGTGCAACTTATGATTATGATAATGTACCTAAGGAAGCTATTGAATTAGTAGAAAATGTAGCAAAAGAATTAAATATAAATCATGCAGGATTTGATGTTGTAGTAGTAGATAATAGACTATATATATTAGAATACAATGTAATGTTTGGTAACGAAGGCTTAAGAAATATGGGTATTTCAGTAGAAAAATATATTTATGAATATATTAGCAGAGACCCTGACTTTACACCTATTAATCCAACATTTCCAAGAGCTTCTTAAAAAGAGGCTCTTTTTTATACATTATTTGGAATGAATTTAATATCTTTACAATAGATAAAAAATAAGATAGAATCTAAGCTAACTAGTGTAAAGGTGATAGATATGGAAAATAAAGATAAAGAAAAAATAGATTTTGATATTGAAAACGAAAGAAATATATTATCTACAGCAATAGATCAATCTTCTGTTGTAATACTTATTACAAATATAGAAGGTGATATTATATATGTGAATCCAGTATTTGAAAAAGTCACAGGCTATTCTAGGCAAGAGGCCATAGGAAAAACTCCAAGGATTTTAAAATCTGAGATTACCCCTTCAGAGATATATGAACAAATGTGGTATACCATATCCAATGGTGGAGTCTGGAATGGTGAGTTAATAAATAGGAGAAAAGATGGAAGCTTATATTATGAGGATTCTAGAATTACTCCCATATATAATAAAGAAGGAATACTTACCTACTATTTAGCTGTAAAACATGATATAACAGAAAGAAAACTTTTAGAAGCTAGACTAAAAGAAATTGTTATAAGAGATCCATTGACCAACTCATATAATAGATGGTATTTAATGGATAGATTTAGCCAACTCATAGACAATTATAAAAGAGTTAAAAATTCTTTTTCTCTAGTTATGTTAGATATTGACCTTTTTAAAGAAATCAATGATTCCTATGGGCATCAAGCAGGAGACTATATATTAACTAAGTTTGTAAATATTATAAATCAAAATATAAGGTCTTATGACATATTTGGTAGGTATGGAGGAGAAGAGTTTATCCTATTATTACCAGATACAGATAAAGAAAATGCTTATATACTAATGGAAAGGATATTAAATATAATTGGAAATAAACCTTTTATCTATGAGGGTATAAGTATAAATATTACATTTAGTTCTGGAATTGTAGAATCTAGTGAAATAGATTTAGATAATATCAATACAGATGAACTAATAAAAATAGCGGATAATAGACTATATGAGGCCAAAAATGCAGGGAGAAATAAAATAATAATATAAAGCTTCTACAAATCTTGTAGAAGCTTTTATATGTGCATTCTCTTATCTAATTCAACTTTAATATCCTTTCCTCTAAATATAAATATTGCAGATACAGATATAATACTTAGGGTTACACAGATAATAGTTGGGTAGATTACATTTATCCAACCAAATATAAAAAATAAAATTGGAATAATACCAAATAACCCATCAATTAATGTATAAGTAATATACTCCTTTGTACTAAGTTTCATAACTTGAGCTATTATATACATAGTTATCATAGCAGTAACACAAGTAATAGGTATTACATAATCTAATGACCAACCTTTCCATCCTATTCGCCAATCCCAAAAAATTGCCAATAAAGATATAATACAAACTTGCCGAACGATTTTTTTCGCTATATGATACCTTCTTTGAATAAGGGCAATAACTCCAAGCCATATACTAACTAGAGCAAATACTAACAATAATGGCCAGTTTATATTTGAAGGAAATATAATATTAATGGAAAAGCTAACTACCACAGTTGCTATTGAAATAAATAGTAAAATTCTAATGGCTAAATGTTTTTCGTAATATGGGAGAACATTTGGAAAAATCTTTTCATGGTGATTATGATGATTATCTGATAACATATTTCCGCATAATGGGCACTTTTCTTGTTCTCCTCGTATTTTAACTTCACAATGGCTACAGTAATTCATATATTCACTTCTTTCTAAAGATTTGATGTGATTTCAATTTCTATTCCTTTTTCAGAAAGAAATTGAAAAAATGTTCTTTGTATATCGGTTTCTTCAAAAGGTGAAGTAAAACTTATAACTAATCTATCATCATAAGTACATAAAGTAATTAAGGGTCTTCTTGCACTTACGCAAATACTAAATTGTTTTATATAATCACTAAACTCCTCTGGCATAATAATCTTTCCAATATTTGAAATAGATGAAGTTATTTTTTTATCATCTAGTTTAGTTGCTGCATGTATAACATAGTCTTTAATAGTTAAAGGGACTATTCTTGTAAAAATGCTTTTTTCTAAGGACATAAAATGATTTAATTTTTTATCCAAGGCTTCTTTAGTTAGATTTTCCTTAAAACTATTGTTTACATTTTGAATTATTTCATCTAAATTTAAATCTTGATTGTGAACGCCATGGCTAATGCTCATAGTACTAAAAAAGTTTCTTGCTGTTGTTGACTTAAAGTAAGGTCTTAAATTAATGGGAACAGACAGTACTATGGGTTTGTGCTTTTTATTAAGTGGCATCTCTTTATAAATAGAATATATAAGTAAAGAAGTCAAGAATACTGTTAAAGTAGTATTATATTCATGAGCTATATCCAAAACTGATTTTACAGACATAGCACCTTCGATTAATTTCATTCTATTTTCTTTAATTCTACTTCCTTTGATTTGATAGGCAGAAACCCCTTTGTTTCTACCGTGTATAAAAATATCTCTTTTATTGTAGTTTTTCTTAAAGCTATCATCTGATTTCTCACTTATGGAAGCTTTATAGTTTAGTTTTAGACCTTTATCCTTAAATTTATCTTTATATCTTATGGTCATATAATGATATATAAGGGTTTCCATAAACCAAATAGCACCAGCACCATCAGTAAGAGAGTGGAATACTTCCAAGTTAATCCTTTTATTGTAATAAAAGACACGAAATAAAAGATTTCTTTCATTTCTTATGTAAATAGGAGCGCATAAAGGTTTATTTTCTAGTTCAATAATAGGTTCTAGGTCACTGGATTCAAAATAGTACCAGAAGAGTCCCCTTCTTAATATGGACCTATAGAATGGAAAACTTTCCATAGTTAAATCTAGAGATTTTTGTAAAACCTTTGGCTCTACATCTTCGTACAACTCACAGGAAAATCTAAATACTTTTGTATCCTTATTATTTGCAACTGCAGGGAAAAACTTAGAGGCATTATCAAGTCTAGTCCATTTTTCTTCTTTTTGTTGTTTCATATTAACCACCATTTCAATGTTTAGTCTTTTAAAAATATATTTATAATTTCATAGAATTCATCTATACTATCTAAGCTTAAAGGATTAGAGAAAAATCCATGTATCATATTTTTCATTCTATGTATTTTGACATCATTGCCAAAATCCCTTAATTTCATGCCATAAGCTTCACCTTCATCACGGAGAGGGTCAAATTCAGCTGTTATAATTAAAGTTTTTGGCTGGTTAGAAAGGTCTTTAGATAGTATCGGTGCCACATAGGGATTTAACCTATCTTCTTCATTTTCAACATATAAGTACATATAGTCCTGTATTCGTCTTGAGGTCATTATATAGTTCTCTCCATTTTCTATTACTGAAGCATAAGGAGAATTTATACTATGGTCATAATTTGTAGCAGGATAGATTAGTATTTGTTTAGTAGGCAGAAACTCACCTTTATCTCTAGCCATAAGAGAAACGACAGCAGCCAAGTTTCCCCCAGCACTATCTCCTATTAAGACTATATCCTCTTTTTTACAATTTAGTATTTCAGGGTTTTTAAAGATTTCTCGAGCAACATAATAACAATCCTCTAATCCAGCAGGAAAAGGATTTTCAGGTGCTAATCGATAGTCTACTGAAACAACTATATGATTAGTCATATTGGCTAAATTTGTACATACATTAGTATAATAATCAATATTTCCCGTAACCCAACCTCCACCATGGAAAAAGATAAGAACTTTTTGTAAAGGATTTGATTTAGGAATAAAAACTCTAAGGGGAATCTCTCTATTTTCCATTATAATTTTATGATCCAATGTTTTATATATTGGTTCAGGTGCTTGTTTAAATATATTTAAAAATCTTCTATATAATTTATAATGCTTTTTAAGGTTAAAGTGGGGAATAGATAAAATCTTTAGAAGTACCCTTTTAAACTTATTCATAGAATTATCTTCTCCTTACCTATCTGGCTAACTAATATTATATATTATAATACCCATACATAGTCAATATATATTCTAGTGGAATTACTATAAAATAAATAAAACACTAAGAATCTTAGTGTTTTACAGGAAGCTATTCTATATTGCTACGCCATTCCTTTAATGTTAATTTTCGAGACTTCTCCAATATAGCAGGATCATTTTCAGCCATTCTTTTGGCTTCTTCATAGGAATCAGCTTTATAAATCACAAGTCCCCCACTATGGTCTGTAAAAGGCCCTTTAGCAAATATCTTCCCTTCATCTATAAGCTTTTGAAGATAAGCTTTATGTACATCTAATATTTCATCATCTTTTTTTGAATCAGTAGTTTCTAATATAGCAACATATAAAATCATTTTGTTCACTCCTTATAAATTTTATCAGTATCTTATTTAGTATTATACATATAAATTAAATTCTTCCTATGTATAAATTATCCAAAAGATTATTTGTAAGGATTTTTGGAGATTTTGGGTATAGATAAATATAAGGAAAAATAGGAGGGGTTATATGAAGAAAGTTATCTTATTTTTAGCAGAAGGATTTGAAGAGGTGGAGGCTTTAACAGTAGTAGATTATCTTAGAAGAAAAGATATTCTTGTTGAAACCATAGGCATTACACAAGATAATAGGGTAAAAGGAGCTCATGATATTGTAGTTATTGCAGACAACAATATAGACAATATTAGCGATATAGATTCCTATGATGGGGTAATTATTCCAGGAGGGTTACCAGGAGCTACAAATCTTAGGGATAATCATAAAGTAATTGATATAGTAAAGGAAATAGATAAATATGGTGGTCTAGTAGCAGCCATATGTGCAGGCCCTATAGTTCTTGAAAGAGCAGGAGTTATAAATGGTAAAAATGTAACTTCATATCCAGGATTTGGAGAAGAATTAAAAAGTGGAATATATATTGAAGAAAATGTTCTTAGGGACTGCAATATCATAACAGCAAGAGGACCAGCATTGGCAGTAGACTTTGCCATAGAAATAATAGAATACTTATTAGGAGAAGAAAAAGCAAAAGAACTAAAAGATGATATACTATATAAAGCTTAAATTTAAATTGTAGGAGGGTTATAATGTGGCCGTGGATAGTTATTATACTAGGATATATTCCAGTGATTTATAAATTAAATAGGAGAATATCTATATTAGAAGATGAAGTGGCAAATCTGAAAAATAAAAATAGTTGGTAACGGTTGTTACTGACTATTTTTTTGTTTATGAAAATTTAACTTTTATTATAGTTATTCTTGGAATCGTAGATATAATTGTTATAATATCTACTTTAAGCATAATATAAGCATAATATAAGAAAGGTGTGATTTGGGAAAATTAATTCTACATCACACTTAAATTTAAAGCCTATATTTTAACTAAACTTTATATTATAGAAAGTGATAAATAAAAATTACAAGTAATAACTATAAACAGGTTAAAAAATCATAAAGTTTTTATGTTTTCAAAAGTAGTGTCTTTTGACAAACTACACAAAGTGCTTATATAATAATATTTAGAAAACGTATAATATTAACTATACAAAGTGGCTATAAATCAATATAAAAGGTATAGAATTAATATGATTTTGAATAAATAGCAGTTGTAGAAATTATACAAAATGCCTAGGTAATACTTATTTATGGATTTTTTAGAATCATCAATATTAAAGTAGATATAATAGAATAAAATTATACTGCTAGAATATGTAGAAGAATAATTATATAAATGATATAATAAATTTGGGAAGACTAAAAAAGTTGGTGATAGGATGAAAAGTGAAATAGCAAATAAGCATGATGCCACATTTAAGGAAGTGTTTAGTCAGAAAAGAATAGCAAAAAATTTTATAGAAAATAATATATCTAAAGAAGCTTTAGATATAATAGATTAGGAAAGGGAGATTTGTATATGGATAAAAAAATTATGGCTATATCATTGAACAATAAAGACAATATAGAGAAATATTTAGAACAACCGTTAATTGAGAGGATATCTGATGATGGTTTAAGGTTCGATGAAATGAAATCATCTAATATAGAATCATGTCATATAGTTGCTCAAAATTCTGATTGTGTTGAGTTTGTATTAAATATAAATTTTAAATATACAGTTGAAGAATATTTAAATGAAGATACATGGTGTCTATCAGAAGAGTGGAAAGAAAAAGAATTAGGATTAGTATGTGAAGCAGAAATCAGTAAAAATGGATATTTAGTGAACTTTACTATAATCGGATTAAACTAACGGTGCCAGGCACTTAAACTGATAATAGACTGCATGGAGTGAGAAGGATATGGGGACATGCATTCTGTCCCAATGCTTTGAATGGTTAACAATAATTACTAACTATTTTTAAGAGTTTAACTTTTATTAAGGCTATTCTTGGAACCGTACGCTTAAATTTGGAACCTGAATTTTATCTAACTTTTATATTATAGAAAATGATAAACATTTGAGGAAGTATTTAGTCAGAAAAGAAATATTGAGATAGCTAAAAACTTATTAAAAGAAGGTGTAGAAATAGCATTAGTAGTAAAAGCAACAGGTCTTTCCAAATCAGAGGTGGAAGAATTAAGGGAACAACTTGATAACTAAAATAATATAAATACGACAGGCATACCAAATTCCTGTCGTATTTTATAAAGTAAAATTGGATGAATTTATTTTTAAATTACATAAGTTAGTAAAAAGTTGAATTAAAGAACAATTATAAAAAATAGGGGGAAAATATAAATGAATAAGAAAGCAGATATTTTAAAGAAAACAGGAGTAACTACATTAGTTGCCATTACACTATTAGGCTCAGTAGGTTGTAATGCCGTGGAGAATATACAAAATACTACACAAGCAGCAGTATTAAATAACATGGACAATACTAAAACCCCATTCACCCAATACAAGACCAATGTTGAAAAGATGGAAGATGCAGCCTACAATTACAAAGTAACACTAATACGAAAAGATGGTACAAAAGTAAGGTTGGATAATAAGTTTGCCTATGGAATTAAAATGGTAAATGGTAGAACATCTGTGGCAATAAGAGATATAGCAGACAATATAGAAGGATTAGACCTAACATGGGACCAAGCAAACTCACTAGCCATAGCCAAAGGAAATGGTAAAGAATTAAAGTATCCAATAAACAAAAGGGTAATGTCCACAAATGGAGAATTAGTAGAATTAGATACCTCAGCAACTGTAGACCCTGCTGTAAGTAGAACCTACCTACCATTTAGAAGTATAATGGAAAGCCTAGGATATACAGTAGACTATTATCATGAAGCAAAGGCAATAGATATTAGAGAAGAAGGTGCACCTAAACAAAAACACGAGGAGGAGAAACCAGTTGAAAAACCTACAACCAAGCCAACAGAAAAACCCGTGGAGAAGCCAGTGGATAAACCTGTGGAAAGACCTACAGAGAAACCGACTACACCTACAAAACCAGTTGAAAAACCAATAGAAAAGCCAGTAGAGAAACCAATTGAAAAACCAATAGAGAAACCAGTAACCCCACCTGCGGAAAAACCTGTAGAGAAGCCCATTGAAAAACCAGTTGAAAAACCAGTAGAAAAGCCAGTGGAAAAACCAGTAGAGAAACCTGTAGAAAAGCCTGCGGAGAAACCGAGTCAAAGTGGTAATAAGGCAACAATGGAAAACCTAGATAAAGTAATATCCTATTACAAGGATTATGGGTATTATATATCACCCACCTACACAGCAGTAGACCTATCAACCATAAAAGAAATCCCAAATAAAGATGGGAAGTATATAGAGAATAAATATAAGAAGTTAGTAGGTTTAGGAAATGTAAAACAGGAATTAAGTTTTAGTAGAAGTAAATTATATGACGCAACCAGTTATTATAAAGATATAACAATACCTCAATATGGAATTGAAGAAAATAATGATGGGGAGATTGGTGTTGGGTTAGATGTATCTGTGAGGAGCCCTGTAAGTCCTAGAACAATGCACCCAATAGCAATAGCAGACACAGAAGGAACTGTATACACAACTAGGGCACAGAGTGGAACAATATATGCTAACAAAGGTGAGACTCTAGAGGGTAAAACATTAAAGACATTATACTTCTACGACAACAATACAGTAATTGAAATTAATCTGAATAAACCTGTTAAGGTAGGCAATATGAAAAGGGATAAACCTTCAAGCCGTAAAGGAATGAAATATTCAGAGACTAAGCAATTAATAAAGATAGGTGATTTAAAATGATAACAAACAAACGAAAGATAACTCTACTGGTATGTGTAGTAATGTTACTAACATCAACAGTATTTGCAGGAGATGCCGAGGTTGGTGACCAAACCTTATCTGTCCCGGGTGTAGGATTTTACCTAAACCCAGATGGGAAACCTAATGATACCAGAACTAGAGATAATGGGAACGACACCTACACCCAGAAAGTAACTAACATGACGCCAGTACCAAATGGAACCACACAGGTAAACGTAAGCTGGGGAAAAGATGCATTACAAGGTGCAGGCAAAGGGAAAAACTTCAACTCCAACGGACATACCACCCCCAATGGGCAAAGCATTACTAATGGACAGCAAGTCACAGATACGTTTGGGGAAAGAATGTTAGATTCGGATGCCTTATCAAATTTTAAAATAGAAGGTTATGTTACAAAGAACGGTCAAACTTATGTACAATGGTCAGCAGATGTTACCGTATCTAAGGACATGATTCAACAATGGCCTCAAGTTCCATCATCAGTTCAGGCTATGGCACAAAGGCACAGTGATGCAGGAGGAAATTTAAATGACCCAAAATTTATAAAGGACATGGTAGCCAAATTTAAAGAGGACTACCCAACAACTAACCCTAATTATGATTACGAAAAGGCTTTGAGGACTATAATGTTGGATGTAGACTGGTTTAAGAACCATTCGATGGCATCGTTCCCAATAGGATTAGTGTTTGAAACAACGGAGACCCACGAATCAGAGGAAAAGAAAGAGAAGGAAAAGAAGAAGAATCAGATGCCACCCGAAGGTAAAGGACCTACACCTTGCACCCCTTCAGACCCATACGTATGTGAGGATTCTTATAGAGAGGTATTCCTATACTCCTACACCACGACTACAGACCTACCAACACCACCTACAAGAATATGAGGTTACTAACATGAAAGATTCTGTTTTTAAATTTAAAAAATATAAGAATGTAAGATATTATTTTTTATTTTTAACTTTAATTAATTCAATATATTTATTTATAGAAACTTCTAGATTTCAATATATTGAAAAATATTCTTTAAATGGACAAATACAAAAGGAGCATTATCAATATATTTCTAACTTATGGAAGATGAATAATGTTCTGGTGATTTTTATGATACTAATATGCTTAGGATATTTAGTCGTCCTTTTTGTACAAAAAAATAAAGTAAATGGAATTAAACATTTTCTTCTAAACCTCATATTTTGTATAGTGTTTACTTGTGTTAGCTATTTTATATCTTTTGTTTTTACAATACCTATTGGAAATCTAATTCAACAGTTAGTAATTCTTTATGGAACTACAATAATAGTTCTTTTGTATTATACACTTAATAAAATTAAATCATAACTTTAGAGCTTGAGTCTCAGATTCCAAGAAATTATAATAAAAAGTTTTTATGTTTTCAAAAGTAGTGTCTTTTAACAAATAGAATATATGGAAGAACAATTATATAAATGATATAATAAAATTAGGAAGACTAAAAAAGTTGGTGATAGGATGAAAAGTGAAATAGCAAATAAGCATGATGCCACATTTAAGGAAGTATTTAGTCAGAAAAGAATAGCAAAAGATTTTATAGAAAATAATATACCTAAAGAAGCTTTAGATATAATAGATATGGAGAGTTTAGAACTTCAAAAGGATACATTTATAAATAAAGAGTTACAAGAAAATTTTTCAGATTTAATTTATAGGGTAAAAATAAATAATAAAGATGCCTATATATCTTTTCTAATAGAGCATAAATCCTATAAAGATAAATTGGCAATGTTTCAATTAAATAAATATATTTTAGAATCGTGGATGACAATAATACAAAAAGAAAACAAAGAAGAACTGCCAATTATAATTCCAATGCTTATTTATCATGGAAAAGAAAAATGGAATATTAGGACAGATATAAGAGATATGATACCAGATTTTTATCAGTTACCAGAATACTTTAAAGAAAGAGTACCAGTATTCAAATATGATTTTTTCAATATAGGAGAATATGAGGAAAATGATTTTCAGAAACTAACTAGATTAACAGCAATGATGCTAAAAGCCTTTAAATATTCTTTTGAAGAGGATTTGGAAGTGGTTTTGAAAAACTTTCTATTAGCATTAGAAGAAGTACAAAAAGAAGAGTCCTTGGAGACAATAGTATATTATGGGGAAATATATTTAAAATATATAGAATTAACCAATAGTGATGCTACAGAGGAAGATATAAAAGAGGAAATAAGGAAATTAGATGGAAAGGGGGCTGTTACTATGAGTATATTAGAAAGAAGAGAGTTATTAGGAATGGAAAAAGGACTACAAGAAGGAATAGAAAAGGGAATAGAAAAAGGAATAGAAAAAGGAATAGAAAAAGTAGCTAAAAACTTATTAAAAGAAGGATTAGAAATAGAATTAGTAGTAAAAGCAACAGGTCTTTCTAAATCTGAGGTGGAAGAATTAAAGGAACAACTTAATAATTAAAAATAATATAAATGGGGCAAGTATAATAAATTCCTGTCGTATTTTAGAGTAAAATCGTATGAATTTATTTTTAAACTAAACAAATTAGCAAAGCTTGCATCAAGAAACACATTGAAAAGCAGATATAGAGACATAATGACTTAAAATCACATAAAAAAGAACCAGAGAACTTTTATTCAATAAATAAAAATAGTTGGTAACAATAGTTACCGACTATTTTTTTGTTTATGGGTATAATAGCCTTAGAGAATGACGGATTATATAGGAGGTAAATATGAATAAATATTTTGATATAAAAGATAAGGTATATGATATAACGGAAAAATATCCAGAAACCATAGATACATTTGTACAAAGTGGCTTTGAACAATTAGCCAACGAGAAAATGAGAAAGTTAATGGGTAAGACAATTTCCCTTGAAATGGCTTGTATGACTAAAAAGGTAAATGTAGAATTATTTACTCAAAAATTAGTAGATGTAATAGAACAAAATAGAGTGTCGGTAGATTCAGCATTATCTGCACCTAAAGGACAAAATGGAGGAGATATAAAAATAGAAGGAGTTTTGCCTTGTCCAGTAAGAGTTCCTTTACTAGAAGGATTTAATACTTGGATGGATGAAAATAAGGATAAATTTGATTTTAAGGTTGACTATGAATTAAAGTCTGCAAACTTAGGTGTAGATTGGATAAAGGAAAGGATTCATTCCGATAAGGAAGAGTCTCTTTCAGATTTATTTATGTCAGCAGGATTTGATTTATTCTTTGATAAGGAATTAATGGGAAAGTTTAAATCAAGAGGAGTATTTGAAGATATTACAGGGTTGGAAAAATTAAATAAAGATTTTGATAATGAAGAAATAGATTTAAAAGACCCAAAAAAACAATATTCTATAATAGCAGTAGTTCCTGCTGTATTTATGGTAAATACTGAAGAATTAGGAGATAGACCGATGCCTAAGTCTTGGAAGGATTTATTAAAAGAAGAATTTGAAGACTCTGTATCCCTTCCTATGAAAGATTTTGATTTATTTAATGCTATACTTTTAAATATATATAAAAACTATGGAGAAGAAGGAGTAACTAAACTTGGAAAAACACTTCTAAGGAGTATGCACCCTGCAGAAATGGTAAAGGCTCATACAAAGAAAACGGAGTCTAAGATTCCAACTATAACCATTATGCCATATTTCTTCACAAAGATGGTAAGAAGTGAGTCTCCATTAAAGCCCGTATGGCCAGAAGACGGTGCAATAATTTCTCCAGTATTTTTATTGGCTAAGAAAGAGACTAAGAAGCAAACAAAACCTTTTGTAGACTTCTTCTTTTCCAAAGAAGTAGGAGAAATACTTTCAACCAATGGAAAGTTTCCATCAACTAATCCAGAGGTGGATAATAACTTATCTATGGAGCAGAAGTTTATGTGGCTTGGTTGGGACTATATAAATAATCATGATATTGGCGAATTAATAAGAAAATGTGAAAAAATATTTCATGATGCAGTTTAGGATAGGAGGTAGAAAATGAATTTAATCGTATTTTCAGGTCCCCCTTCATCAGGGAAGACCTCAATAATATTGAAAACAATAGATGCTTTAAAACAGAGAGATATTTCTGTAGGAGTAGTGAAATTTGACTGTCTTTATACGGATGATGATATATTATATGATAAAGCTGGGATTCCAGTAAAGAAGGGGCTTTCAGGAGCTCTTTGCCCAGACCATTTCTTTGCTTCAAATATAGAAGAAGTAGTAAAATGGGGAAATCAAATGAAATTAGATATGTTAATTACTGAGTCAGCAGGACTTTGTAATAGGTGTTCACCTTATATAAGAAATATAAAAGGTGTTTGTGTCATAGACAATTTATCTGGAATAAATACTCCAAAGAAAATTGGTCCCATGTTAAAATCAGCAGATATAGTAGTTATTACTAAGGGAGATATAGTGTCTCAGGCAGAAAGAGAAGTATTTGCCTCAAAAGTAAATTCAGTAAACCCAAGGGCAACTACTATGCACATTAATGGACTTACAGGTCAAGGTGCCTATGAATTAAGCACCCTATTATTTGACGAAGAACAAAAAATAGATTCAGTACAAGGAATGGAACTAAGATTCCCAATGCCATCAGCCATGTGTTCCTATTGCTTAGGCGAAACTAGAATAGGAGAGGCTTATCAAATGGGAAATGTAAGAAAAATGGATTTAGGTGAAGACTATGAATAATTTAACCATAAGAGAATTAGAAGAAAAGTATCCTTTTGTAATAAGTTATTTTGAGGAAAACAAATTAGATATTGAAAATCATAGAGATAAAACATTTAAAGAATATCTAGATACTTTCAGTGAAGAAGATATAGAAAACTGGGCAATAAATAAGGAGAAATTAATACTAGATTTAGAAGCCTTCATAGAACAGATGAAGGAGTTTCTAGGAATAAAGGAAGATACAAAGGTAAAGTCTCTAACTATATTACCAGGTCATGATAAGTCAGGTAATAAAGAAGGATTTGAGAAACTGACCATAAATAAATCTGAAATCATATCTATTGTAGGGCCTACTGGTTCAGGAAAATCAAGGCTTTTAGCTGATATAGAATGGACTGCTCAAAAGGATACCCCTACAGGAAGAAGCATATTTATAAATGATGAATTGCCAGACAAGAAATGGAGATTTTCATCTAATAATAAATTAGTAGCACAATTATCTCAAAACATGAATTTTGTAATGGATCTTACTGTAAGGGAGTTCTTAGAACTCCATGCAGAAAGCAGACTAGTAGAAGATGTAAAGGGAACAACAGAAAAAATAATATTAGCTGCCAATAATTTAGCTGGAGAAAAATTCAACCTAGATACTCCTGTAACATCACTAAGTGGTGGACAATCAAGAGCATTGATGATTGCAGATACAGCAATACTTAGTTCTTCGCCAATAGTATTAATAGATGAAATAGAAAATGCAGGAATAGATAGAAAAAAGGCATTGGAACTGTTGGTATCTGAAGATAAAATAGTCCTAATGGCAACCCATGATCCAATACTTGCCCTTATGGCACATAAGAGAATTATAATCAAAAATGGCGGTATAGATAAAATTATAGAAACAAGTGATGAAGAAAAAAGATTATTAATAGAGCTTGAAAAGATGGACAATGTAATTCAAGGAATGAGAAATAAACTTAGAACTGGAGAACAATTAAAAAAGGAGGAAATATAAATGCACGACGGATGTACAGGAAGTTTCGGAAGTGGAAAAGAAGTAGTAGATAAAATAAGAATGATGGGATTCAATACTCGCCCAATGCCACCGGGAGTTGTTATAAAATGTGTTGAATGTGAAAATGAGTTTGAAATGACTCATTTAGAAACAAAATGCCCTCATTGTAATATGGTTTATGGTGTAACACCTTGCTCAGTAGCATACCCAGAAAGAATCAAACCAGCAGGTAAAGATTATTAGTTGGTAATCAACAAAAAATTATAAAAATTTTTTACTTCGTAACATATGTTACCGAAATATTAAATGAGTTTATATATAATGATAAATGTAAGATAAAAGGAACAACGTGTATAAACACTATAAATATATATAATAGGGGGAGAAATAATGACTATGTTTTGTTATCAATGTCAAGAAGCAGCAGGAGGAAAAGGTTGTACAAAAGTAGGTATGTGTGGTAAAACTGCAGATTTAGCGGCATTACAAGATTTAATGATTTATACGTTAAAAGGTATTTCTTTGTTGGGAGTTAAAGCAGATGAGAATGGAATTGAAATTCCAGGACTTGATAGATTAATAATTGATGGTTTATTTATGACAATTACCAATGCAAACTTTGATAAAGACAGATTCTTTGCAAAAATTAAAGAAGCTCTTAAAGTAAGAGATGAATTAAAAGCTACATTAACTGAAAAGGGTATTGAACTAGGAGAGTTAAAAGATGCTTCAACATTTACTGTTAATTCAAATGATGAAATAGTATTTAAGTCAACTAGCGAAAAAGTTGGAGTATTATCTACTGAGAATGAAGATGTAAGGTCTTTAAGGGAATTAATTACTTATGGACTAAAGGGAATGGCAGCCTATGCAGAACATGCAAGTAACTTAGGCTATGAAGACAAAGAAATTTCAAAATTCATAAGAAAAGCCTTAGCTGCTATTACAGATGATAGTTTAACAGCAGATGAATTAGTTGCATTAACTTTAGAAACAGGTAAATTTGGTGTAGATGTAATGGCATTACTTGATAAGGCAAATACATCTACTTATGGAAATCCAGAAATAACAGAAGTAAATATAGGAGTATCAAATAGACCAGGTATTTTAGTATCAGGACATGATTTAAAAGACTTTGAAGAATTGTTAGAGCAAACTAAAGATTCAGGAGTAGACATTTATACTCATGGTGAAATGTTACCAGCAAACTACTATCCAGAGTTTAAAAAATATGATCACTTTGTAGGAAACTATGGAAATGCTTGGTGGAAACAAAAAGAAGAATTTGAAAAGTTCAATGGAGTTATATTATTTACTACAAACTGTATAGTACCTCCAGCAGCATCCTATGCTGATAGAGTATATACAACAGGTTCATCAGGTTATCCAGGATTCAAACATATTGCAGATAGAGTAGAAGGAAAACAAAAAGACTTCTCAGAGTTAATTGAACACGCAAAGAAATTACCAGCTCCAACAGAAATAGAAAAAGGTAAAATCGTAGGTGGATTTGCTCATGCTCAAGTATTTGCATTAGCGGATAAAGTAGTAGAAGCAGTTAAATCAGGTGCAATTAAGAAGTTCTTTGTAATGGCAGGTTGTGACGGAAGACAAGGAAGTAGAAACTATTATACAGACTTTGCAGCAGCATTACCAAAGGATACTATAATCCTTACTGCAGGTTGTGCAAAGTATAAATACAATAAATTAAATTTAGGGGATATTGGAGGAATTCCAAGAGTATTAGATGCAGGACAATGTAACGACTCTTATTCCTTAGCAGTTATAGCTCTTAAATTAAAAGAAATATTTGAACTAAATGATATAAATGAATTACCAATAGCATATAATATTGCTTGGTATGAACAAAAAGCCGTAATCGTATTACTTGCATTGTTACACTTAGGTGTAAAAAACATTCATTTAGGACCTACATTACCAGCATTCCTTTCACCAAATGTGGCTAAAGTATTAGTAGATACTTTTGGAATAGGAACAATATCAAATGTAGAAGATGACATAGCAATGTTCATGGGAGAAGCTGTAGAAGCTTAAAATAAAAATAGAGATAACTCTAAATAATAGAGTTATCTCTATTTTCGTACATAAGAGAAAATTTGGTGTGTTATATCTTGTAAGCCTTAACAAATTATGGTAAGCTTTATTTGATTAAATAAAAATTAGACATAGAAGGAGTGACAAAAATATTGGGAAATATATTTATAAAAACCTAATATACAATTATTAAGAATGATTATAAACAAAAATATTTATAATTAATTAATAAATGTAAACAATAGTAGTGAATACTCAAACTCATAATATTTTAACAGGAGATGAAAATATGAAAAAAAATAAGGAAAAAAAGAAATTTGAATTTCCTACAGCATTTACAGTTTTATTTATAATATTAATATTGGCTGCTATATTAACTTATATGGTTCCAGCAGGACTTTATGCAAAGTTAGAATATGATTCAGAACAAAATATCTTTACAGTAGTAAATCCAGAGGGAGAAGTTTCAGAACTTCCAGCAACTCAAGAAACCCTTGATAGTCTAAATATTAAAATGGATCTAAGCAAGTTTACAGATGGAAGTATAAAGAAACCCATAGCAATTCCAGATACCTATGAGACTATACAACAATCACCACAAGGATTATTACCAGTTATAATGTCCCCTATTATGGGTATTATGGATACAGTAGACATTATGGTATTTGTATTGATTCTTGGTGGAATCATAGGTTTAGTTAATAAAACTGGAACCTTTGATGCAGGAATCGCAGCTTTATCTAAAAAAACAAAGGGTAAAGAATTCTTATTAGTAATCTTTGTAACAGCGTTGATAGCTTTGGGAGGTACTACCTTTGGATTAGCAGAGGAAACAATAGCCCTATATCCTATATTGATGCCTATATTTATAGCAAGTGGATATGATGCAATAGTTGCCATTGCAGCAATATATATGGGTTCTTCTATCGGTTCTATGTTCTCGACAGTGAATCCTTTTTCAGTTGTTATTGCTTCAAATGCTGCGGGGATTTCATTTAACGAAGGACTTACATTCCGTATTATAGCACTGATACTTGCAACTATAATAACTCTTGTATATATATATTATTACGCAAGAAAGGTTAGAAAAGACCCTAAGAGTTCCATAGTTCATGAGGATATGGATAAAATTGAAGAAAGATTTTTAAAGAACTATGACCCAAACAATGTTGCACCTTTTAATTGGAAGAGGATTTTAATATTAGTTGTATTTTTAGGTGCTTTTCCAGTTATGATTTGGGGAGTTTCTAGTGGTGGATGGTGGTTCCCAGAAATGGGCGGACTTTTCTTATCAGTAGCTATTATAATAATGTTCTTATCAGGACTTTCTGAGAAAGAGGCAATAAACACATTTGTAGCTGGAGCAGCAGACTTAGTTGGAGTAGCACTTATAATAGGAGTTGCTAGAGCTATTAATATTGTAATGGATGATGGAATGATTTCAGATACATTGTTATTCTACACATCATCTATTATTAGAAATATGAATGGTGGTATCTTTGCAGGAGTTCAGATGATATTATTTAGTTTCTTAGGATTCTTTATACCATCTTCATCAGGTCTTGCTACACTTTCAATGCCTATAATGGCACCTTTAGCAGATACTGTTGGAGTAGCTAGAGATGTTGTAGTTACAGCATATAACTGGGGTCAAGGTTGGATGGCATTTATTACTCCAACTGGACTAATTTTAGCAACTTTAGAAATGGTAGATGTAACATATAATAAATGGCTAAAATTTATACTTCCTCTTATGGGGATAATAGGAGTTTTCTCAATAGCCATGCTTGTAATACAAACACTATTATAATGAATAGGAAGGTTCTTTCTATTTTTGCAATTAAGAATTTTCCTTCATGAATATAAAAAAGGCTTCCTGAAAAGATTTCTTTAGAAGCCTTTTTTATGGATAATTAATTGAAAGGATGATTAATATGGATAAAATTATTGAAAGATTTAAAAACTATATTGCTATAGACACTAAGTCTGATGAAAATAGCAGTACTTGTCCTAGTACAAAGGGACAACTAGAACTAGGTGCCCTTTTAGTGAAAGACTTACAAGAGATAGGTCTTGAAGATGTACGTCAAGACAAAAATGGATATGTATATGCAACATTAAAATCTAATATGGACACAAAAGTACCAACCATAGGCTTTATAGCTCATTTAGATACTAGTCCAGATTTGGATGGTAAATGTGTAAATCCAAAGATATTTACCTATGAAGGTGGAGACATAAAATTAAATGAACAATATAGTATAACAGAGAAAGAGTTTCCTTTTATAAAAGATTTAGTTGGAAAGGAACTCATTACAACAGATGGCACAACACTTTTAGGTGCAGATGATAAGGCTGGAATAAGTGTGATTATCGATGCTATGGAATATCTAATTAATCATCCTGAGATAAAACACGGAGATATAAAAGTTGGAATTACACCAGATGAAGAAATAGGAAGAGGAGCAGATTTATTTGATGTAAAAGATTTTGGTGCAGATTTTGCTTATACTGTAGATGGTGGACCTATAGGTGAATTAGAGTATGAAAACTTCAATGCAGCAAGTGTAAAAATAGAAATTCAAGGGAAAAATGTTCACCCAGGAACAGCAAAAAATATCATGATAAATTCCTCAAGAATAGCTATGGAAATAGATAATATGCTTCCAGTAAATCAAAAACCAGAATATACAGAAGGATATGAAGGGTTTTATTTACTAGATGAAATTAATGGAACTGTAGACTATACTGTAGTTACCTATATTATTAGAGAGCATTGCAGAGAAAAATTTGAAAAGATGAAAGAAGACTTTAGAAAAATAGTTAATTTCTTAAATGATAAATATGACAATATAATTAAAATAGAAATTAAAGATAGTTATTACAATATGAAGGAAAAGGTTGAACCTCATATGGAAATCATAGAATTAGCTAAAAAGTCTATGTTGGACCTTGGAATTGAGCCAATGATTCAGCCAATTAGAGGTGGTACTGATGGTGCTAGATTATCATATATGGGTTTACCTTGCCCTAATATTTTTACAGGGGGATATAACTTCCACGGAAGATTTGAATTTATTCCAACTGAATCTATGAAATTAGCATCTCAACTAATTGTAAAAATTGTGGAGAACAACGGAAAGTAAACAAAGGAAGGTGATAAGGTGGGTAAATTAGAAGGATTAAAACCAGAAAGGGTTTTTTGTTACTTTGAACAATTAACACAAATACCTAGATGTTCCTATGATGAAAAAAGAGTAAGTGATTATATTAAAAGTGTAGGAGAAAAGTTAGGACTTGAAACTATTCAAGATGACACACTAAATGTAATCATAAGAAAACCAGCTACTCCAGGATACGGAAATTCTCCAGGAGTTATTATACAAGGTCATATGGATATGGTAGGTGAAAAAGAAGATGATAGTAACCATGATTTCGCCAAAGACCCTATTTCATTAAAAATAGATGGAGACTATATATATGCAGATAAAACTACTTTAGGGGCAGATAATGGAATTGCCATAGCCATGGGTCTTGCAATACTTGAAGATAATACACTGGAGCATCCTGAAATAGAACTTTTAGTAACTACATCAGAAGAAGTGGAGATGGAGGGAGCTTTAGGTCTATCTGAAAATGTTCTAAAGGGGACGAGATTGTTAAATGTAGATTCAGAGGAAGAAGGAGTTCTAGTTACTGGCTCTGCTGGTGGAGAATTAATTGAAGTAAGAATTCCTATAGAATATGAAGAAGTAGAAAATTATTCAGCTGTTCATATAGAAGTAAGAGGCTTGTTTGGAGGACACTCAGGTATGGAAATTCACAAACCTAGAGGAAATTCTAACAAGATTTTAAATGATATAGTGGAAGAACTAAAAGATGGTTTTGATATAAAATTAGTGTCTATCAATGGTGGAACTAAGGATAATGCTATTCCAAGACAAACATCTGTTACAGTTGGTGTAAAATCAGAAGAAATATCTAAATTTATAGACAAAGTAGAAGAAATCAAAGAAAAAACTATAAATAAATATAAATCAGAAGAACCAGAAATAGATGTAGCAGTATCTAAAGGAGAAGAAGTAAGCAAGGTAATAGATAACAAAGCCTTTGATGCTTTAACTCTGCTTCTTCACAATATTCCTACTGGAGTATATACTATGATTCCAGACAATAAGGAAATAGTAGAAAGTTCTAGTAACTTGGCCATATTAAAAATAGAAGATGAGCAAATTATTATTCAAGTATCTACTAGAAGTTCTACGGAAAGTGTATTGATGGAACTACGTGAAAAGATTGTAGATGAAATAAACAAAACCCATTCTAAATGCAGTATAAGTGGAAATTATCCAGAATGGGAATACAATCCTAATTCAAGACTAAGAGATACAGCACTTGAAATATACAAAGATATGTTTGGAAAAGAAATGGAATCTACAGTTATTCATGCAGGATTGGAATGTGGGGTACTTGCTAAAAAATATCCTAAATTGGATATTATCTCCTTTGGTCCTAATATGTATGATGTTCACACTCCAAAGGAAAGACTTAGTATATCATCTACAGAGAGGACCTATGAATATTTAATTAAACTTTTGACTAAATTACAATAACCGAGTAAAAGGCTAGTTGGAGAATAGATTTTCTAACTAGCCTTTTTATATAGTCATAGCCTTATGATATAATGTTATATAATTAATAATGCTGTTAAAAGAGGTGTTAATATGGAAAATGTCAAAATGTGTTTAAACCTAAATAAGATTAAAGATATATTTAATTCATTAAATTTAGGAGTTCATGTAGTGGATTCTAAAGGTGTAACAATTTTATATAATAAGGCCTGTGAAGAAATAGAAGGAATTGAAAGCAATTGGATTGTGGGAAAGGATATGAAAAATCTAGTAAGTGAAGGTGTTTATTCTGAATCTGTTGCTTTGGAAGTTATTGAAAAGGGAGAAGTAGTGGGGAAAACCCAGAAAGCAAATGGAAAAAATATTTTTTCCACAGGAGTCCCAATTTTTGAAGATGGACAGCTGATAAATGTAGTTGTAAGTGTTATGGACATAACAAGTATAGAAAATTTGAAGTTTCAATTAAATGAACTAAGAAGCGTAAATATAAGGATGCAAAGAGAGCTAGATATATTAAATGCTAAGGAAACAGAAGATAATTATATGATAGCCAAAAGTAAAGTTATAAAGGATATACAAAACTTAGCTCTTAGAATTGCCAAGGTAGATTCTACAGTATTGATTACAGGAGAATCGGGAGTAGGAAAAGGGGTTCTCAGTAAATATATACATGAAAATAGTCTTAGACAAAAAGGAAATTTTATAAAGGTTGACTGTTCTTCACTTCCTGAAAGTCTAATAGAATCGGAACTATTTGGATATGTAGAAGGAGCATTTACAGGAGCTAAGAAAGAAGGGAAAATAGGGTTGATTCAGTTGGCACATAAGGGGACTCTATTTTTAGATGAAATTGGAGAACTGCCACTTAATCTACAAGTAAAGCTTTTATCTGTAATTCAAGATAAAGTATTGCAAAAGGTTGGGGGTACAGAGAATATATCTGTAGACACTAGGATTATAGCTGCTACAAATAAGGATTTACATCAAATGGTAGAAGAAGGAAAGTTTCGTAGCGATTTATACTACAGATTAAAGGTTGTTCCAATTGATATTCCTCCCTTGAGAGAAAGGAAAGAAGACATAGTTCCATTGATTAAGTTTTTCCTAGAAAGATTAAATGAACATTATAATTATGATAAAAGAATTTCTTCAAGGGCAATGCAGTTACTAATTAGTTATGATTGGCCGGGAAACATACGTGAGTTAGAAAATGAAATTGAAAGATTAGTTGTAACGTCTGAAATGAATCTAATAAGTGAAAGAGATATTTTAAGTGGAGATATAGGCAAAATTAGAACTATGGCATTAGATGAGACTAAATCCTTTAAGGAAAATATCTATAACTATGAGAAAGTATTATTAGATGAATATATGTATAAGGCAGGAGATATACATGAGTTAAGCAAAATGACCGGATTAGAAGCCAGTACCTTAAGAAAAAAGGCAAAAAGACTTGGGATTGACCTTAAATTCAGCACGGGAAAAAATTCCTAATTGGCAGGAAAAAATTCCTCAACCTTAAAATTATACGTTTTGAAGGTTCTTGTAGGTAATTGAAGTTTTAAGAGAGAAAAAAATCTTCTGAATAATTAATTTAATAATATATAAAGAGACATATTATTTAAGATTAAAGTATTTTTTAGAACTTTACAAAAAGATATAATAATTATATATCTGTTCAAAATAAGTAAATTACCATATCATCTAAATATTAGATATAAAAATAAAACTTCTTTCAATAATTATTGAAAGAAGTTTTATTTTTGGCATAAGTCTTGCTATATATAAGGGCAGTGGTTAGAAATAGCAAAGTTATATATTAATATCGGAGGTGCAATAATGTTTATTGATAAAAGTTTGAAACAGTATGCCTTAGATACTAAGAGTAGTGATCCTACTCCTGGAGGCGGAAGTGTATCAGCTTATGTAGGAACACTTGGATCAGCTTTAACAAGTATGGTTGGTGGATTAACATTTTCTAAGAAGAATTATGAAGAGTTACCAGAAGAAGTAAGAACTACCTTAGAAACAAATGAAAAAGAATTAGAAGGATTATTTGAAGAATTAGCAAATATAGTAGACGAAGATACAAATGCTTTTGATAAAGTAATGGAAGCATTTAAAATGCCAAAAGAAACAGATGAAGATAAAAAGGCTAGATCACAAGCTATTCAAGATGGATATAAAATTGCATTGGAAGTTCCTTTAAAATGTGCAGAGAAATGCCATAGAGTATTGGAATTACAAGATGTTTTTGCGAAGTATGGAAATGTAAATGCTATAACTGATATAGGAGTAGGTGTATTATTAGCTTATTCAGGATTAGAAGGTGCATTATTAAATGTAACTATTAATCTAGGAAGCATAAAAGATGAAGAATATAGAAATACAATATCAGCAGAAGTATCTTCATTATTGAATTCAGCAAAAGAATTAAAGGAAGCATCCTTAAAAGTTGTTTATGAAAGGCTTAATGGCTAGAAACATATAAATTTATATTAAGGAGAGATAATAGTGGAAAAGAAATTCATACTTGCAGTACCTAATTTTAGTGATGGTAGAAGACAAGAAGTAATAGATGCAATTTCTGGTACAATTAAAAATAGAGAAGACGTTAAACTTGTTACTTGTGAACCAGAACATGATTTTAACAGAACGGTTTTAACAATAATCGGAGAACCAGCTCCATTAAAAGAAGCTTTATTAGAAATGGCTGCAAAATCATATGAGTTAATTGATATGACAGTTCAAGAGGGAACTCACCCAAGAATAGGTGGACAAGATACAATTCCTCTATTCCCATTAATGAATACAACAGTAGAAGAGTGTAAAGAATTAGCAGAAGAAATAGGAAAAGAATTATTTGAAAAACATCAAGTACCAATATTCTTCTCTGGTGAAAATGCTAGAACAGAAGATAAAAAGAGTATTTCATATATAAGAAAAGGACAATATGAAGGATTAAAAGCTTTATTAGATGATCCTAATCATCCAGACCATGAAGCAAGACGTCCTGATTTATCAGTAGACGGAAAATTAAGTCCTGAATTAGGAGCAACTATAGTGTCTGCAGATAAAGAAGGTTTAACTGCATACAATGTATTCCTAGCTACAGAAGATGTAAATATAGCTAAACAAATAGCAAAAGCTGTAAGAGGGCCAAGCGGTGGATATTCAACAGTAAGAGCAGTAGGAATCAAGTTCCCAGAAAGAGAAGGAGTAGTTGTGTCAATGAATATGTTTGACTGTGCAAACACTCCACTTTATAGAACTTTTGAATTAGTTAAACTTGAAGCTCAAAAATATGGTGTAGCAGTAACAGGTTCAGAATTAGTAGGACCAGTTAAATTAGAATACTTATTAAATAACTTAAATCATTATTTAGGATTACAAGGATTAAAGCAAGAACAAATATTAGAAACTCACTTAATGGGTTAATAAATATAAGGCTGTCCATCTAGGAACGTAAATGGACAGCCTTATACATGTGATTCAAATAACAGAAAGAAGAAGGTGACAGAACTGAAAACAATAAATTTAAGCAAAAACAAAGACTATGATTTAAGTCAATTAGATTTAAATGATCCCAAGGTTCTAGACTCTATTGAATTAGATAGAAGAGACTGGACAATGGGAGCTATAAAAGCATTTATAATTTCAGCAATAGCAATATTTGTGTTTTTCGTACCTATAAATGGGGGAATTCCATTTGGATATATTTACCAAGGTGCAATATCAATTGTAGATTCACTAATAGTTATTAATGGACAGGCTGTTGGAGCATTATTATTATGTACAATTGTACTTATGAGTACAGGAATTGCAAGTGTAATTGGAAAATTCTTTTCAAAAAAGGAAAGTAAGCTTTATAAGTATTTTGAAGCAGATTCAATCATACATCCATTTTTATATTTAGCAGGTGGAATATTTATATTACTTTATTTCTTAAATAAAATTGGTGTTTATTCTGCACCAGAAATGATAGTTGGACCATCAACAGGTGAAATGGTAATACCTGGAGTAGTTATAGGTGTAGCATTTATTATTCCAGTAGGAGCATTCTTTATTCCTTTCTTAACTGATTATGGCTGTATAGATTTCTTTGGAGTTCTTTTAGAGCCTCTAATGAGACCATTGTTTAAGACACCGGGAAAATCAGCAGTTGATGCCTGTGCTTCTTTCGTAGGATCAACAACTATGGGAATTATAATTACTAGTAGAATGTATAGAGGAAATATATATACAGAGAAAGAATCATCTATAGTGGCTACTTGCTTTAGTGCGGTTTCTGTAGGCTATGCTCTGTTAGTTATGGAAACAGCAGGAATAGGTGAACACTTTATAAAGACTTATTTTGTATCATTCTTATTAGCCTTTATATTAGCTGCTATTTGTAGTAGATTGTGGCCTTTAAATAAAAAGAGAGATGTATTCGCAAATGGAAAAGTGCAAACAGATGAAGATAGAAAAGAAGCTTCATTAAAATTTGGACCTTCAATGTTAAAGGCTGGTGTAAATAGGGCATCTGTCAGAGCTCATACATCAGGTGGAATGTTTAAGAGAATAGTTGATTCAGTTGTGGATTCATTTCCTGTATTACCAAAGGTTATTACTTTATTATGTTCCATAGGTATACTAGGTATGATTGTTGCAAAATATACTCCAGTATTTGATATAATAGGATATGCTTTTTTACCTTTAACTAAATTGTTAGGAGTACCAGATGCTCAAGTTGCAGCAACAGCAATTCCAACTGGAATTACAGAGATGTTTATTCCAGTATTAACTATTGCAGATAAGGTAGCTCAGTTACACATTAAGACAAGATTTTTTGTAACTGTAGTTTCAATGGTACAAATTATATTCTTAGCAGAGTCAGTAGTTGTAATTATGAATACAGGACTTCCTTTAAAATTCAAAGAATTAATGATTATATTCTTACAAAGAACCATAATAGCAATGCCATTTGCTGCATTGTTTATGCATATACTATTTTAAAATAAATACCATGTCTAGAATTTCGAGACATGGTATTTATTTTATATTATCTATAAAATTAGTTGCAACAGTAGACAAATTACTATCTTCTAAGGTTATTATAGATACTTGAGAAAATAAGGATTCATTGTCTATGATTTTAAACTTTAAGTTATTTGCTAAAACCAGGTTTTTAGATGACATTGGAACAATAGCAACACCTAATCCAGTATTTGCCCATAGAAGCGAAGTTCTAGAATCATCATTAATACAGAATATATATGGATTTACATCAAGTTTTTGAAATGCAGATACTATTATGTTTTCAAATCGACGATAAATAATAAGAGGTTTTCCATCTAAATCTTTTATGCTGATTTTAGAATTTATTTTATCTAAATCATTATCCTCTTTATATGCAGCTATCATAGGTTCCATTTCTAAATAATGAGTATTTAGTCCTGTTTTATCAAAAGGAGTCCTTACAATTCCTACTTCAATAACTCTTGAAAATAATAGATTAATAATTTCAGGAGTTATACCTTCATAGACTTCATATTTGATATTGTTATATTTTTTATGAAATCTAAGAAAAGTATTTTCTAGGAAATCAGCATCTATTGCAGATATAGTGCCTATTTTTAGAGTACCTTTAAATCCTGATTTACTGTCTTCTAGTTCTTTTCTTATGGAATTTTTCAATTCAAGAATATTATTTGCCTTAGTATAGAGAATTTCACCTGCTTCTGTCAAGGTGATTTTTCGAGGTCCTCTATGAAACAACTTAACATCTAAGTCATCCTCTAGATTTTTAATATGGTTACTAAGGGCAGGCTGTGCAATATGAAGTTTTCTTGCAGCAGCTGTAATATTTCCTTCATTTACAACAGTAATAAAATATAAAAGTTGTTTTATATCCACGTCAACCCTCCCTATATAATAAAATATATACATTCCATAATATATTGATATTTTAATTATATATTTATTCATGTTAAACTACAATAGTATAGATGGAAAAGGAGTGAAAGTATATGATAACAGATATGACAAGGGGAAATCCAACTAAGACTTTAATAGCATTTACTTTTCCCATGTTAATTGGAAACCTATTTCAGCAATTATATAATATAGTAGATTCAGTTGTAGTTGGAAGATATGTAGGAAAAAATGCTTTGGCAGCAGTAGGCTCGTCTTTTATGCTTATGAACTTTTTTTCCTTTGTTATAATAGGTTTATGTATGGGAGCAGCAGTAGTATATTCCTATTATTTTGGTGAGAGGAATTACTCAAATCTTAGGAAAACTATATTTATATCATTTTCATCCATAGGGATTTTTACTATTGTATTATCTATTATATTAGTATTTACTACAAAGGGTATGCTAAACCTTATAAATACACCAGAAGAAATATTCTTAGACTCACAAAAATATTTACAAACCATATTTGCAGGATTGATATTTGTTTACCTATATAATGCTTGTTCAGCTTTACTTAGATCCATAGGGGATTCAAAAACACCTTTATACTTTCTAATATTAGCGGCTATAATCAATATAGTACTAGATTTATTATTTGTCATAGTTTATGATATGGGAGTATTTGGAGTTGCATTTGCCACTGTAATTGCTCAAGGAGTTTCATCTATTTTATGTTTAATATATGGGCTCTGGAAAATAGAATTTATAAGGTTGAAGAAAGAAGATTTAGTATTTGATAAAGGTATATTTGCAATGGTAAGTAAATTTAGCTTTCTTACATCTATTCAACAGTCCATAATGACCTTTGGAATGGTATGTGTACAAGGTATAGTAAATACCTTTGGTTCAGATACTATTGCGGCTTTTACTGCGGCAGGTAAGGTAGACTCCATAGCATATTTGCCAGTTCAAGATTTTGGAAATGCCTTTGGAACATATGTGGCACAAAACAAAGGAGCTAAGAAAAATGACAGAATAATTCAGGGAGTAAAATCAGCCATAAAAACTATAATAATATTTTGTCTTATAATGTCCATAATAATATATATGAGTTCAAGCAGTCTAATGAGAATATTTGTAGAGGCAAGTGAAGTAAATGTAATTAAATTAGGAGTAGAATATTTATCAATAATATCTGTTTTCTATGTTCTAATAGGATTTTTATTTATGTTTTACGGATTTTTCAGAGGTATTGGTGAATTAAATATATCTTTGATTCTTACAATAATTTCATTAGGTACTAGGGTACTTATGGCTTATATACTTTCAAGTATTCCATCTATAGCACAAAGAGGAATATGGTGGTCTGTTCCCATAGGTTGGGCTTTAGCCGATGGAATAGGATTTATACTGTATAGAAGGACAAAGCACAAAAAACTACTTATTGAAGAAGATAGTCCTAAGTGTTAAAATCTAATTAAGTATCAAAATCAAGAATTGGAGAGATTGTATGGAAGAATTAATAAAAAGAATAAATGAACTTTCTCATAAGTCTAAAACCATAGGACTAACAGATGAAGAAAAGGAAGAACAACAAAAATTGCGTCAAGAATACCTTAAAATATTTAGAGGAAATATGAAAAGGACTTTAATGGAAGTCAAAGTAGTAGATGAGGAAGGCAACGATGTGACTCCTGAGAAGTTAAAAGAAGAACAAAGAAAAAAACATATGAACTAGTTAAATAAATTCCCTTAGTTACAACAACTAAGGGAATTTATTTAAGTGATTTTTAATAAAAACATGGTATAATATTGGTGATTGATATATTTAAATTATAAGGAGGGGGTTTTTGTGAATAAAATCATATTCACTGGTGGGTTATTAATAAATGGTACTGGAGAAGTAATAGAAGATTCTATGGTAGTAGTAGAAGCTAAAAAAATTAAATATGCAGGACCTAAGTTGGATACAGAACAAGAAGGTACAGTAATTGATATAACTGGAAAAACTATTATGCCAGGTTTAATAGATACACACCTTCATTTTAGCGGTAATTTAAGTGATGACGATAATGAATGGGTACTTGAACCAGCAATTCAAAAAACTGTAGTAGCAGTGGCACAAGCAAAAGAATCCTTAGAACATGGTTTAACTACAGTAGGAGAAATCTCTCGTTCAGGTATACATATTAGGAATATGATTGAAAAAGGAGTTATTGAAGGGCCAAGAGTAATAACAACAGGACTTGGTTTTTGTAGAACTGCTGGACATGGAGATTCCCATAGACTGCCTTTAGAATATAATAATGACTCTCATCCTTGGGCAGAAAGAGTAGATGGACCTTGGGAATTAAGAAAAGCCATTAGAAAGAGACTTCGTGAAAATCCAGATGCAGTTAAGATATGGTCTACTGGTGGAGGAATATGGAGATATGATGCTAAGGCTGATACTCACTATACAATGGAAGAAATACAGGCAGTAGTTGATGAGTGTAATATGGTAGGTATACCTGTATGGTCCCATGCTGAAGGCTATGAAGGAGCTTTAAATTCATGTAAAGCAGGAGTAGATTCTATTATTCATGGACAAGAATTAAATGAAGAATGTTTAGAGATTATGAAGGAAAAGGATATAACATTCTGCCCTACACTTCAATTCTTCTTTGAATGGTTTACAGTATATGAGCCGCCATATAGACCTATACATGATCAGTATCCAGGAAATACAACTGCGGAAAAAGAGTTGAACCGTATAATTGATAATTTACAAAATGCCAATAAAAAAGGAATTAGAATTACAGTAGGTTCTGACTCCTTCTGTAGTAGCTTAACTCCTTATGGTAAATATGCAATTACAGAAATGTATGCACTAAATAAGGCAGGGTTAACAGAAATGGAAGTAATACTTGCTGCAACTAAAAATGGAGCAGAGATGTTAAAGGTAGATAAGATTACAGGAACTTTGGAAGAAGGAAAGTTTGCAGATATAATAGTTTTAAAAGAAAATCCTTTATTGGATATTCATAATATTTCTGTTGATAATATGGAAGTAATTATGAAGGAAGGACAGTTTGTAAAAAAATTAATATAAAAATAAATAAGTCCTATGTCAATCAGCCATAGGACTTATTTTAAACTAATTTTAAAATTGCTAATATTATTAGTAGAATACCAGATAACCAAGATAAATTGATTTTTGTCTTTTCCATAATCTTTTTTCCGATAAAGATTCCGCTGTAAATAGAAAGTAATCCTATAATTAAAGATAATCCTATTACATGAATATAATTAATATTACCTAGACTACTTCCAAAACCTACAGCCAATGAATCTAGTGAAAGGGCAGTGGCAAGATATACTGCTTCCTTTGCATCAAGTTTTTTAGATAGATTAAAATCTGCTTTAGTTTCATCGCAATATACATCTATCATTATCCATATATCAAATAGTTTTATTTTAACTTTCTCATTTTCTTCTAACTTCTTTTCCAAATAGGTTTTAATAATACTTTCAAATAAATAATATATTCCAAGTAGCATTAGTATAGAAAAGCTTAATATTAATGTAATATTATTAGGGAGTATTTTTTTTATTTGAGAGCCAAAGAAAATAGAAACACCTAGGAAAAGTGAACAAATAGTATTAATAATTAGGATTGACCTAAATGGTATCTTTATTTTATTTGTTCCGTAAGCAATACTAGCTACGAAAGAGTCTAAAGATAATACCAATACTAATAGTATAACTTCCATACTCACACCCCTATCATTTAAAACTAGTATTATTTTATTCAAATTACTAATATATGTGATGAAATAAGGAGAGATTGTAATATTAGCTAATCTACTTTTATATAAATAATATAATTGATTAAAGAATAAATATAGCTACCATATTGCAAGAGCTTTTCGTATCTACATTATTAAGTTATAAAAGATTAACAGATATGGCAATTTTATTTTAAATAATAAAAATAGAATTACCTCTTAATTATAATTAAGAGGTAATTTTGATGACTATTTTAGTAAATTTAAAGATAGGATAGAGGATTTGAAAAAATAAGGTGAGATTTAGTAGAATTCATTATGTTATAATATAGTAAATAAATTTCTAGGGGGATAAAAAAATGGAATCAATAGTAACCATAAGGAATTTAAGTAAAAGCTATGGAGATAAAGAAGTACTAAGGGATATTAATCTAGATGTACATAAGGGAGAAATCATAGGGTATATTGGACCAAATGGTGCTGGTAAGAGTACGACTGTAAAGATAATGTTAGGTTTAGTTGGAGACTATTCTGGAGATATAAGGATATTTGGTGAAGATATAAGAGATGGAAAAGTAGACTATAAGAAGAAAATTGGATATGTACCTGAGACTGCTGAAATTTATGAAAACCTTACAGCTAGAGAATATCTAACTTTTATTGGAGAGCTCTATGGTATGAAATATGAAGAAGCAAATAAAAAAGCTGGGAAGCTAATGGATTTATTTGGGGTTAAAGATGTTTACGATGCTAGAATTAGCTCTTATTCTAAGGGAATGAAGCAAAAGGCTCTTATAATATCAGCCTTAATCAATGATCCTGAAGTTCTATTCCTAGATGAACCTTTAAGTGGAATGGATGCCAACAGTGTTATGGTATTTAAGGAAGTATTAGCAGAATTAGCTAGAAAGGGAAAAACTATTTTTTATTCTTCTCATATCATGGAGGTAGTAGAAAAAATCAGCAGTAGGATAATACTTATAAATAATGGAGAAATAGTAGCAGATGGAAGTTTCAATGATTTAAAGGGTACAACTATGGATAGTTCATTAGAGGAGATATTTAACCAATTAACTGGATTTAATGAACACGAGAAAATAGCTAAGGAAATAGTGGCTACCATAGAAGAGGTGATATAGATGAAGGATTTTGGAGTATTGAGATTCTTAGATGTTTTCAGGGGAGTATTTGAAAAAATGGGAGTAGATTATCCTGTTATGCGAAAGATACTCAATGTAAAGCTAATATTAGATGGAAGAAGAGTATCTACCATTTTAAGCAATGAAAATAATAAGAAAAAGGTAAAAGAAGATAATGACAAGAATAATTTTCTAAAATCTTTATGGACATATGTTTTAATGGGAGCATTCTTAATTTTATTTATAGTAGTTGGAGATAATTTCTTGTTTCAAATGAGCTTTGTATTTGGAGTAATTATTTTTTTATTGATGACTTCTTTAATAGCAGATTTTAGTTCTGTACTGCTGGATATAAAGGATAAAGAGATACTGCTTTCAAAGCCTGTAGATAGTAAGACTTTAAACATGGCTAAAATATTACATATATTTATGTATATTACAGTTATTACTATGGCTATTTCTGGCCCTTCGCTTATTGCATCTATAATAAGACATGGGATAACTTTCTTCTTAATATATTTGGTAGAAGTAATTTTGATTGCATTATTTATAATAATACTCACCGCCCTTATTTACCTTGTAGTTCTTAGGTTTTCCAGTGGCGAAAAACTAAAGGATATTATTAACTATGTTCAAATAGGTTTAGCCATAGGAATGTCACTGGGGTATCAATTAATAGGCAGGATTTTTAATTTCATAGATATAAATAATTTAGAATTTAATCCAAGCCCATGGAAATACTTTTTTCCACCATTATGGTTTGCAGCACCCTTTGAGTTAATATTAAAGGGTAATAATCAAAGTTATATTGTAATTTACTCTATACTTGGAGTGTTAATTCCAATCATATCTATAGTAATTTATATAAAATTCATACCTATATTTGAAAGAAATTTACAGAAGTTAAATAGTGCAGAGGGGCAGACTAAGGATAAAAGCAAAGTTAATATTTTTATATCTAAGGTAGTTTGTAAAGATGAAGAGGAAAGAAGTTTTTACAAATTTGCTACTAGTATGCTAAAAAATGAAAGAACTTTCAAGTTAAAGGTTTATCCAAGTTTGGGAATGGCAATTATATTTCCATTTCTTATGATGTTTAGTATGAATAGAAGTCAAATCTCAAATATTTCCAATACGAAGAATTATTTATGGATTTATATGGTTTTTGCAATGATTCCTAATATATTAGCCTTTTTAGGGTATTCGGGAAATTATAAAGGGGCATGGATATACGAAACTATACCTATTAAAAATAAAGCAGCTATTTATAGAGGAACTGTTAAGGCAGCAATTGTTAATCTATTTGTACCAGTATTTATTTTAGTTAGTTTAATATTTTTAATTATATATAAAATGCAGATAGTTGAACAAATTATAGTGGTTGGAATAAATATGCTGCTATTTATCATTATAGAATTTAAAATATTAGATAAGAAGCTACCATTTTCCAAAGCCTTTGAAGTAACAGAAGGGCCAGGTGGATATAATATTATAATAGGTATCCTTATAATGGGAGTATTTGTATTGGGACACTATATATTGACTAGAATTCCTTATGGTGCATATATTTATATTCCAGTTGGATTAATTGCAACTAAAGCAGTCTGGAAAAAATGTATTAGTTAAAGGAAGATGATAATGATTTATTTAAATGCTTTTACATTTCCAAATAAGGACATGGAATTTGATTTTTTTCTAGGGATAAAAAGAACTTGCTATGACTCCTTTTATCCATTTAATATATTATCAAGAAATAAATTTGAAAGAATTGATTTTCAGCCAATTACAATTTTATATGGAGGAAATGGTTCAGGAAAGTCAACTGCATTGAATGTTATAGCAGAAAAAACAGGAGTCAATCGTGATTCTATCTATAATAAATCTAATTTTTATACCGACTATGTCAGTATGTGTACAATGGAGATTAGGACTGAGATTTCTGAAAAGAGTAGAATTATTACTAGTGATGATGTATTTGATTATATGTTTAATATCCGTAACCTTAACGAAGGAATCGACCAAAAACGAGAAGAACTTTTTGAGGAATATTTGGATTCTAAGTATTCTCACTTTCAAATGAATTCCATAGCAGATTATGAAAAATTAAAAAAGATAAATGACACTAGAAGAAAAACTCAATCTCGTTTTGTAAGAAATGAATTAATGGATAATGTACGAGAATATTCAAATGGTGAAAGTTCCTTTTTATATTTTACGGAAAAGATAGAAGAAGACGGACTTTATTTATTAGACGAGCCTGAAAACAGCCTTTCTCCAAAACGTCAAATGGAGTTAATGAAATTTATTGAGGACTCAGCACGATTTTTTAAATGTCAGTTTATTATATCAACACATTCTCCTTTTCTTCTTGCTATGGCTGAGGCGAAAATATATGATCTTGATGAAAATCCAGTTGTAGTGAAGAAATGGACAGAACTAGAAAATGTGCGTACATACTATGAGTTTTTCAAGAAATATGAAAGTGAGTTTTAAATAATATATCCCTTAATCGTTACGATTAAGGGATATATTATTATTGTTTAATGATGTTTAGATTTGAAGGGTCTCCCATAATTCATAAGAGTCCTCCAGTTGCTTTTCAATTAATTCTTTTTGGGCAAATAATTCATATAATTTATCTGCATTATCGCTGTTTAAAGCCATTTCTTCATCAATCAGTTTTAATTTATTTTCAAATTCTTCAATTTCCTTTTCAACCTGTGCTATTTTAAAGGTATTAGGTTTTTTAGGTGGTTTAGTTGGAATGGCTTTAACTGGCTTAGATCCTTTTATTATAGGTTTTACAACTATTTCCTTTTCCCTTATTTCTAAATATTCATCATATGGTACAGGATATAGTTTAGCTTTAGATTTATCTAATACCATTATCTTTGTGGCTACTTTTTGTACAAAATATCTATCATGGGAGACAAATAAAATTGTGCCATTGAAATTAGAAAGTGTTTCTTCTAAAACTTCCCTAGAATCAATATCCAAATGGTTAGTAGGCTCATCTAGAATCATAAAATTCACTTTATCAAGTATTAAAGAACATAATTTAAGTCGAGATTTTTCACCACCAGATAGGGATTTGATTTTCTTATATACATCATCTCTAATGAATAACATTTTTGCCAGTTCAGACCTTGCTTCTGAATTGCTGATATTATGTTTTGCAGCAAAGTAATCAAGAATTGTCATATCTTCATCTTCAAATACTACATTTTGTGGTAAATAGCCTAATTTTATACTGGATCCTATGGTAAAGTTCCCATTATCAGCTTCAATTTCTCCAAGTATAATTTTCAATAAGGTTGTTTTTCCACCACCATTTTCTCCCATTATACATAACTTATCCTGATAAAATAGAGTAAAGGATATATCTGAAAATAATTTTTTCTGAGGAAAGGATTTTTTCAAGTTTTCTACATTAAGAACAATCTTTCCAGAACGATTTACTTTTTCGGCAGAGAGTCTAATTTTGGAATCTTCCAATGTTGGTCTATCTACTACTTCTACTTTTTCCAATCGTTTTTCAAGCTCTTTAGCACGTTTATACATCTTTTCACTATCTCTCATGGCACCCCAAATTCTATATCTTTCAATTTGCTGTTCCATTCTCTCAATTTTTCTTTGATTATTTATATAGGCATTATATTCTAACTCAAATCGCCTTTGCTTTTCCTCAACATAGTAACTATAATTTCCATCATAGATTTTTGTACCTGTAGGTTCTAACTCTATAATTCTATTGGCAACTTTATCAAGGAAACTTCTATCATGTGAAACCATAAGAACTGTACCATTATATCCTAATAAAAATTCTTCCAACCATTCAATGGATTCTATGTCTAAATGGTTAGTAGGCTCATCTAATAAGAGTATATCTGGATTTTCTAAAAGTAATTTTGCTAAAAGAACTCTGGTTTTTTCACCACCAGATAATTGTTCAAATAATTTATTTCTAAAATCATCTGGTATGAAAAGTCCATTACATACTTTGTTTATATTGATTTCCATAGTATATCCGCCACAGCGTTCAAATTCCTCCATGAGAAGACCATAATTTTTCATTTCAATCTCTAATTCTTCACCAGATAAATTTTTTAATCTTTCCTCAAATCCTTTTAATTCTAGCTTAATATTAAATATATTTTCAAAAGGCATTTCAAGGATTTCTATTACAGTAGTATCCTTGGAACATTTGAATATCTGGTCTAAATATCCAATTCTACTTCCTTTTCTAAAGCTAATATTTCCTCCATGATAATCTTCAATGCCCATTAGTATCTTCATTAAAGTAGTTTTTCCGCATCCATTCTGTCCAATCAACCCGACCCTTTCATTACTGTGTAATTCAAAGGATATATTTTCAAAAATCTTATTTGCTCCATAATATTTGATTAAACTATTTATACTACATTCAATCATATGTACCACCTCACTTAGTTAAATTATATTTGAAGAAATATTCATAGTCAAGGATAGGAAAGATCACAATAAATCTTTCAAAATCAATTATCTATCTCTTTTCTTATAATTGTAGTCTGTAGGAATGGAAAAATAAAGATTAATAAGATATAATATAAAAAGATGTACCCAAATTTTAAAAAGAAAGGGTGTTTTTTATGAGAAATATAACTAAATTATTAAAGCATAGTGCAAGGAGGGTGCACTCACTTTAACCCTCCAAAATGAAGATTTTAGGAGGAAATATTTTGGTAGATAATAAAATTATTATTAGAGAAACAAGTAGAGATGATTTAGATAACATCATGAAGCTATGGAATAATGGCGAAGTAATGAAATTTGTAGGTTTTCCTCATGGCTTGGGAACAACTATAAAGAATCTTGAAAAGTGGATTATACAGGCAATAAAACTACCATATCGTTGTCATTATTCTATTTATTTAGAGGATGGTACTTATTGCGGAGAAACATTTTATAATACCGATGTAAATACTAAAACAGCTGCATTAGATATTAAATTATTACCCATTGTCCAAGGTAAAGGAATTGCTTCAGAGGCATTATTATATACTATAGATAAAGCCTTTGAAGAAGGAAAGGCTGAAAGAGTATATGTGGAGCCACATAAAGATAATATAAGTGCATGGAAACTTTACGAAAGATTAGGGTTCGTCAGCAAACCTCGACCTGTTTACCTTGAAGATAATGATGTCTATTTAGAGATTGAAAGAGATGAATGGATATAAAGATTTTTATAGTATAAGTTATATCTTAAAAATGTAAGTGACATTGTTCAATATATGAAAGTCTTCTAAATGTAAAACATGGGTTTTATAACAGTCTTTAAGGCTGATATAAAACCCATATTTTTAGTAGATTTTAGATTATTTGCTATAATGTTCTAAAAGATACTTTACCTTTTCTGGATCAACAGGGTAGCCTACTTCTCGAACAGTTTCCATCATGGCTTCAATATTTTCTGAAGGAGTATCTATAGGTAAACTGCAACCAGACATAACAACATAACCTTTAGGTGAATCATAACCTTCCAAAATACATTCTAAAGTTTTGACATGAATATCTCTTGGAGTTCCAATATACATAATCCCACTGGGGTCAACATTTCCTAGAATTTTTGTTTGGTTACCAATCGTATTTTTACAATCTTTTAAGCTTGCTACATTATCTATACTCATACCTCCAATACCTATGTCAGCAAGATCCTGCCAAATTTTATCAGTTTGACCACATATATGAATAATGGGGCTGCTACCATAGCTTTTTATATAATCAACAAGTTCTTTTAAGTATGGCAGAGAAAATTCTCTAAAGGTATTAGGACTAATTACGGTACAAGAGGACATGGGTTCAGATATTGTAGGATTTAATCCAATGTCCATAGAAGCTTTTACATAGGCCTTACATGTTTCTAAGGAAATCTTACAAAGTTTATGTACAGCCTCTGGATTTTTATATATAAGTTTTAATGTTTCATTCACTCCGAAAAGGAAAAAGGCATTGGTAAAAGGACCAACAACTCCTGCGGAACATTTTATCTCATCTTTTGCAAGATCTCGTAAGTATTTCATTGCATCTAAATATATAGGCAATCGACCATCCTTATATGGATTGGCAGGAGTTAATGTGTCAATGTCTTCTATACGAGAAATTGCAGGTTTTACTAAATCCACAGTATCATCATCTGGTAAGATGACAGTCGCACCCATGGCTTCTGCCCAAGTAAATAAATCAGTAAAGATACGTAAGCTATCACATCCAAATTTACGATATGCTGCCATTTGTGCTTCAGCAATAATCTTAGGATTATGATTGAACTCGGAAATTTTACAACCATAAATTCTTGCTACTCCATTGGCAATATTGGGATTGCAGGGCAATCTATCTACTTCCACACCATTTGCAATAGCTGCTCCTCTTTCAGCTGGAGTCATAAGATCAGTATTAGACATAAATATAACCTCCTAAATAACAATTATAGTTAAGTGATAAAAATATTAGTCGTTTATAGTCCAATGAAGAATTTTGGATTTCATTAAATCAAATAGGTGCATTATGCAAACTAAAATTAAAGCCATAAATATAAAACCAACAATTACAAGGTCAAATCTAGCAAAATCAGAATAATACTGGACAAAATATCCCATACCAGAAGTTGCACCAAACATTTCTGCAACAGTTAGCATTACAAATGAAAACTTAAGTGCAATGGCACAGCCTGATAATATAGTAGGTGAGGCAGCCGGAAGTATGACTCTAAACATCCTTTCTGCACCTTTTATTTCTAAAGTAGCTGCATTTTCTAAATACTTTTTATCAATAGTAATTACTGCGTTAATTGTTGTACCTAATATTGGCCAAAATGATCCTAAAAATATAATAAATATAGATGCTATTCGAAATGATGGAAAAATATGAATTGCAAATGGTGTTAAAAGTGTAGCAGGAACTGCACTAAAGCCATTGATGTAGGGGGTGATATTCTTTCGAAGCAGTTTATTTAATCCAATAAATACACCAATACTTATTCCTAAAATAACAGCTGTAACATAAGCAGGTACAAGAAGACCCAAGGAATTTATTAGACCCAATATAAGCTTGCTAAAGTGTGTAACAAATCCTGGAATAATTTTACTGAATCCTGGAAATAAAAAAGGGTCAAATATTCCAAGGAAATCCGTTCCTAATCCATAAAATAGCACTATTCCAATAAAGATAAGAATAACCCCTAATCTATCGGATATAAATTTTTTCATATAAGTATACACTCCTTTTAAATATTAAATTACCAAGGTTTTCATCTATAAAAACAGCAGAGTTGATATATACATATCAATTCTGCCATAGATAAATACTATGAATTAAAAATTATTACTGTTAAATTCAACTAGTTTATCTTTAAAAAATGTGTTATCAGGATAGTCATTTATTAGAGAATCCAAAGCTGATTTATAATGATTTATATCTATATGATCTTCAATTTTAATTGCAGGATCCTTGATATAACCAAAAGACTGCATTTTTTCCCACATCTTTATTACGCTATTTTTGTAAGGATCAGTTTCATAAATCATATGTTCACTAAGTAAAAAACTTTCTGCAGTTTCAACAGACATATCTAAATTTTCAACTGTCAATTCAACAACACGACTCATATCATGCTGCATATCTGCTTCAGCTCTTAAATAAGCACGGAGTAATCTTTCTGCTGCTTCAGGATTTTCCTTTAACCAGCTAGTTTTAGCAATCATACGACAACATGAATGGTTTGGCCACAGTTCATCAGGCCATAAAACTATTTTCATTCCTGCATCAGCAATTTGAAGTTCAAAGCCTGTGGAAACTGATCCAAAGTCAGCTTCACCATTTCTTACTGCTTCCATTACATCTGTATTCTTTTTCATTTCGATAAATGTGACATCTTTTTCTAGATCAAATCCTGCATCATGTAAGATACCTTTTAATACAATATCAGGTGTACCACCTCTCATGATAGCAATTTTTTTACCACGAAAATCTTCCACACTATTATATACAGTATCAGGCATTGCAAAAACAGGAGTTGCTCCAATAATCATATAACCACCAAATATAGTAAATTCTTGACCATTTGCAATTTGTATCAAAGGACCACCTGTACCGTAGGTAGAAATAACATCTACCTGTCCTGAACTTAGGGCAGAAAAGGCATCTGAACCGTTGTTTATATAAACAAGATCAACATCTACTTTTTCTTCTTCTAAATATCCTTTGTCTTCAGATAAAAACTGAAATACTTGACCAGATGTTGCTTGTGCTGCTAATTTAACTTTAAGGACTTCATTATCTGATCCTAAATCATTGGAACTAGCGTTTAGGTTTTTCGTAGAACAAGCAGTTGAAAGTAAAGATACTACAATCAATAGTAGAATAATTTTTGCTTCTTTTTTCATCATTACACCCCTTATGTATTTTTAATATGTATTACTAGATTTTTTCTGAACTTCATCGTATATGATTTTTATTAGCTCATTTCGTAACTCCATTGCATTAGGATCATCGTAAATAGACTTACTATCTAGTTTCTTTTCTCTACAAAAAGAATGACTATGTATAATTTTACTTGGAGATTGACCAAATATAAAAATATCTGTTGCTAGAAGTAATGCTTCATCTACATCATGAGTAACAAAAAATATAGTTTTTCTATTTACAGTTTCCTGTTTCCATAAATCTAAGATTAGATTTTGAAGATTTGATCTAGTGACTGCATCTAAGGCACCAAAGGGTTCATCCATTAAAAGGATTGGAGGGTCAATGCTGAATGCACGAGCAATTGCACAACGTTGCTGCATACCTCCCGACAGTTCCTTTGGAAGTTTGTTGAAAGCAGACTCATCAAGACCAACATCTTTCATTCTTCTAAGAGCTTCTGCTTTTCTATCAGATGCACTCATATCTTTAAATTTTTGTTTGATTGCTATCATAATATTTTCACCAGCACTCATCCAAGGGAATAAACCACTATCTTGAAATACCATCCCTCTTTGTAGACTAGCATTTGTTAGTGGTTCATTTCCAATAGTGATTTTTCCTGAACTTGGTTTCTCTAAACCAGCCAGTAAACGAAGAAAAGTGCTTTTTCCACAACCAGATTGACCTAACAGACATACAAATGAACCCGATTTGACTTCAATATTAATATCAGCCAATATAGCATCTTTGTCATAGGAAAAGCTTAAACCATTTACAGATATATCCATCATAATTTTCCCTCCTTATTTAGTATTACATCTGCAATTTAAGTTATAATAAGTAAGGATTTATCAACACAAATCATAAGATTAAACTGATATGTATTTAATAGCAAATTACTAGATTAACACAACATAGTAGAGTATATAGTAAAAGAAAAACTTTGTCTAATAATTATTGTTTATAAGAAAAATTATGATATTGGTAAATCTTATAATTAATAGATTTACATTTTTATTGTAATGAACTAGGTGCAGATGTATATACTACCAATGAAGGAAGGCTACAAAGGGAATAAAATCAATTGCAGCAGTTAACTAAATATTATATCATCACAGGTAAATACAAAATCCATATGAAATGGACAGTTGTTTTCTCCACCAAATAAATGGTTCATTCCCAATCCTATATGATAAGTACCTAAGGATTTTTCGTCAATAGACGAAATACCTGTTAAATCTTTGACTTCAGGATTTAGTCCGATTCCAAACTCACATAAGATTCGAAAATTTTCTGGTAGTGAATTAAAAAATTCAGTTAATTTTTTAGAAGAAGACTTCATAAATTTACCATCTTTAAAGGTCATAAGTACATCTCTATATATTTGTCCCTTTAAATTTACCATGGAGACTAGTAAATCTCCATTACTATTATTTTCTATAGGAGCTATATAAACTTCACCTGGAGGAAAATCTCCACACCCATCATCTATAAACCATTCCCTATTATTAATATCTAATTTTAATGAATATTCTTTTCCAGTGAGTATTTCTATACTATTTTTATCTCTAAGGCTTTCGACTTTTTCTTTACAAAATTTTTTTAATTTAGGAAAATTTACAGACAGAGCATTACATAAAGCCCAGTTATAAATATCATAATCTAAACCTGCCTTAGAGGCATTTATTTCTGTAGGAACGTTAATCTGTATATAATACTTTTTATTTTCAGTTAGAGAGTTGAACAATTCACCTAAATATTTCTTGAATTTAGGTATACTCGATTCAGAAACTCCATTGGGTAAACTAGGGGGATACATGAATATATCTATTACTTGATTAAAAGAAGATAGATACCTTAAGTATTCTTCAGGAGTTTCTAGATTATTGTCAATTAAATTTAAAACTACTTTTTCAAAAAAAGAATTTGAGCAATGATGTTTAGAAGGAATGATTCCTTTTTTACTTAAATTCTCTGAAATCAAATCTAAAATTTTTAGATCTTCATTATCACCCCAAAAGTTCAATAAAACAAAATCTCCTTTTTCAAAGGGAAACCCTTCACAAATATTTGGAATAATGTCTGTAAATTTCACATCAATACCTCCTGTTAAGTTTATTTTGATATATATCAAATTATATTTTAGTACAAAACCTCTTTAGAATCAATTTAATTTTATATATATAGAATTAAATGTTATAAAAATATATAGATATATATTGAAATAGAAAACACAATAGTATACAATAAGAGTATAAATCATAGGGGGGAATATGATGAAGGATATAAATTGGTTAAAGGAAAATTATTTGAACTTTTTAGAAGAAAAACAAGAGAATTATAAAACAAACATAGAGGAACTACGAAAAAAGGAATGCTTAGATGAGGCTAATTTAGACAAGATAAGACTAAATATAGTTGAGATATTTTATAAAATGTTTAATATTAGTTTCAGTGATAAATCTGTAGACTTAGAAGAAAAATATCTAGATTTCTTTCATAAGATAACAAAGTCTTGGTATATAAATAAAGAAAAAGCTTTAAAGTTTGGGGAGGAAAAGGAAGTAATAATAGAAGATATAAAAATACAGGAAGCTGAAGAATTGAAAAGTCGATTTAAAGAATATTTTAAAGAGATATATTGATTAGGAGTGGTAAAATGAACTCATTAGAGATTTTCAAATGCTTGGCAGATAGCTCTAGATTAAGAATTATAAATAGTTTAATGATAGAGCCTATGTATGTGGAACTACTGGCTGAAAGATTAGAACTATCTGCTTCAACTATTTCTTTTCATCTTAAAAAATTAATGGAAGCTAATATAGTATCATGTAAAAAAGAGCAATACTATACAGTTTATAGACTAAATGAAAAGATATTTTCAATGAATCTTAAAGATTTAGTAAAGGATAATAGAAATGAAGAAGAAATCTTAAATCAAAGAGAAGAAAAATATAGACAAAAAGTAATAGAATCTTTTTTCAAGTACAACAAACTAAAGGATTTGCCAGTACAGCAAAAGAAAAAACAAATAGTTTTAGAAAAAATAGTAGAAAGTTTTGAAAGAAATAGGACTTATACAGAAAAGGAAGTCAATTTAATAATAGCAGATTTTCATGACGACTTTTGTACCATAAGAAGAGATTTAATAGGATTTAATCTTATGGAAAGAGAAGATGGAATATACAAAAGAATATAGAGCATAAATTTGATTTAGATAATACTTTGTAGAAAGGAGGGAATTCAGTGGGAAACAGTGGAGTTGAAAAGTGGATGAAAGAAAATAGAATCATTAATTTCCCCAGAAGGAAAAGTGACAAAATAAATCTTTTTTACTATTTAACTAATTTAGAGTTTGAAAATGGAGTAGAGTATACCGAAAAAGAAATTAATCATAAATTAGTTAATTACTATGAAGATTATGCCTTGCTACGTAGATATCTTGTGGATTTTGGTTTATTAGAAAGAAGCAAAGATTGCTCTGTATATATCCGTAAACAGGATAGAGAATATGTAGCAAATAATAATCATTAATATTATTTACAAACAATTAAATTGGATATTATGATGAATGAAGCAGTCACTAAATTGGTAGAAGCTTTATTTATAGCAAATGGTGAATATATATCCCATGAAAAATGGATTCTTCATTTTAGCAGAAGTCTTCCGTGGACACCTACAAAATGGGATATAAAAATTTCCGAGGCAATGAGTACAGGAGATTTATCACAAGAGAGTTTAATTAAAAGGCAAAATAATATTGAAAAATTATGGGAAGAAATAGACTCATACATTATAAAAAAAGAATGTCCTAATTTTAAACTTAAAGTTATGCAGAAAACCTTTTACGATTTGCTCCAACTATTGAGTAGTAATGATTATATAACAATTGAAGAATGGAGTAAAAATGCAAGTAAATCATTACTATTAGCAGAACCTTTTTTTAGTTGTGTAACGGCTATAGATGGTAAGATTATTTTTGATAAAGAAAAAGCTTTATCCATAAAACCAGAGGATTTATATTACTGGCATTATGAAATACTAGAAAAAGCCTTAATGAAAATATAGTATCTATTAATCTAAAAGTAAGGAGTATCATTTATTTTGTAGGACTATTAAATCTATTTTTAAAAATCAAAAAATTATATTGACTTTTGGTGCATAATAAAATATCATAATATAAACGAACACGAACAAAATGACGTTGACGAGGAGGAGTACATACTCACCTGAAGCATAGAGAGAAGATGGTTGGTGAAAATCTTCGTGAAGGAAGTGTGGAAGTAGCCTTTGAGTTGTGAACTGAAAAGATATAATCCTAGTAGGTTTCAACGGAATTTTCCACCGTTAAAAGGAAAGCAATATCAGATAATATATTTTATCTCGTATTGACAGAGTGCAGATAGTCATATCTGAAATTAGGTGGTACCACGGACATATATAGTTCGCCCTAAGCTTTAAACATTAAGGCTTGAGGCGGACTTTTTATTTTGTCTTATGAATGGTTGAAAGAATAGCATATATTTTAATGAAATAAACAAATAAAATTATATAAGGAGGATTAATTATGATTTATGATAAAGAAAATAAAACAATTACTACTGAGAGGCTAGTACTAAGGATATTTGAAAAATCTGATGCAGAAACTGTTACTAAGCTTTGTAATAATTATAATATTTATAAAAATACATTATATATACCTTATCCATACTCCATAGATTGTGCTTTATTATGGATACAAGCTCACGTTGATAACTTTGATGCTGACAGGTTATATGAGTTTGCTATTACAGATAAGGAGAAAGGAATATTATATGGTGCTGTAGCATTATCTAATAATCAACGATTTAATAATGGAGAAATAGCATATTGGATTGGTGAAGAGTTTTGGGGAAATGGATATGCTACGGAAGCAAGTAAAGCTATTTTAGAATTTGCCTTCAATGTTAAAGGGTACCACAAAGTATACGCCCGTTATTTTGCTTCAAATCCTGCTTCTGGTAGAGTTATAGAAAAGCTAGGTATGGTAAGAGAAGGAATTTTAATTGACCATGTAATGAAGGATAGTCGATACGAAGATCTTATATATTATGGTATTATAAACTCATAAGTTTTTAGAGTTTCTAATGAAAAATATAAGCTAAAAAGAGAATTTACTTGTAAATATTGGTACAATGATATAAGATATGTTCATTATAGTTATAAAAGGAGAATCTTATGAAAAAACTAATTTCAAACATTGTAGGGTAATATAATTTAATACCAATCTTAAAAATACTTTTCACTTATTAAGTATACAAGTTTATTTTATGTATAGTTTAATACTATTATTTTATAATGTAGTTATAACTATTGTACATAAAAATTGTATTTACGATAGGTTTATTAAGGTTGATTTTTAAGATAATCAATGTTAAGAAATAGTTTTTGCATTTATACCTTTTATAAATTTATGCTATAAAAAATACAATAAATTGATTATATTTTTTAAATTGCATACTTCTATATTTGTTATGTTATTAAATACCATACTTAATGTATGGATTTTTTGTATAATAAATAGGCATTTGTCTATCTATTTTACATATATAAAATAACAATAAATTTATTAAGGTTGTAAATGAAATCTAATTTCATTTACAATTTTTTTATTTAATAGGAAAGTCCTACTTTTCCTATTAAATAAAAAAAAGGCAGCCCAGGAATCTTGAGCATGCCAATAAAGCCTAAGATTGTTAGACTATTTTCTGTACTCGTAATGAACACCACGAATACCA
>NZ_VUNQ01000109.1 GCF_009695605.1 Tissierella pigra | reverse complement strand
TTCTAGTGTTGCATTTAGGAAACAATTAAATATTGACAAAGTGAGAATCCCTTGGATGATATAAATTACATCCAAGGGATTCCTAATTCTACAGTGTAATACATAATTGTCTAATATTACCATATAGGGAGCTAAAAGTGCTACAAGGCTAATTAACAATCATCCAATTTTATCCAAGTATTATCCCGTCAATAAATATTCTATACTTTCATTGAAATTCTCTAATATATTTACTTTTATAATCCTTGTAAGAACTAGCATTGATAATTTAGAGTTTATTTTCATCTTAAAAATATATAACAGCATATACATTATCAAGGCAGTATATATTTGGATCTTTATAGCATTTTCAGAATACCCGATACACTTCTTTATTTTAAGATTTTGTTTAATCCACTTAAAGAACAACTCTATTTTCCAACGTTTCTTATATAAAGCTATTATTCCTTCTGCTGGTATATCAAATATATTTGTTACAAGTCTAAATTCTTCCTCGTTTTCATCAAAAGTTAGGATTTCCCTATATGTGTGCTCGGTTTTATTCTTACTATATTCAGTTCCCATTGTAATTTCATAATCAAATATTAAATCATTTTCCACATAGGTGCTTTTGATTTCTTCAACACAGGCATTAGATACCTGCCTTGTTATAAATTTATATTTATCATCAGTTAATTTATCATACCATTTATAATCAGAATATCCTCTATCAAATAGATATATAGCATCCTTATTATTAATCATGTCATCTATACATTTTCTATCATTTACTTTTCCTGATACTATGTGTATCTTTTCAGGGAAATCGCCATTAAAAAGAGTACTTACTTTAACTGCCGAACGTTTCTGTTTATTATCATAACGAAATTCTTTAACAAAATTGAAAGGCAAATCTATCATAGTAGAGTCTATAATTTTAATTATTGGAAGATCCTTATTGATACGCTGAAGACCAAACATTTTTGTAGCCTTGTTTACTATATGATAGTAAAGTTCCTCGAAAACCCTATAATCCCTGTTAGCATTCTTTCTTGAAAATTGGGAAACACTTGGTACATTAATCATTTTTCTTAATTTATTATTATTTGAGATATTAGTTTGCAGTTCCCTCAAACTATTTAAACCCTTTAACTGAAAGAAAAGCATTGCAAGTAGGTGTGAAGAAGTATCAAAATGCTGCGTCCTGTAATCTGTATTATATTTTTTGACAAGCATATTTAGTATATTACCATTAATTACTTGTGTTATTTTATCAAAAAATATTTTATTATTATTTATATACATGAAAAAGAACCTCCTTGGTGTATGGTTTCTCGATAATTCCATTAAACCAAATGAGGCTCTTTTTTTCATTAATCAAATTTTACCATGTCAACTGGTATTTTTTATTTTGATGCAACACTAGAA
>NZ_VUNQ01000108.1 GCF_009695605.1 Tissierella pigra | reverse complement strand
TCATATTTAAATACATTTGAATTTAAGTATATATCTTTCATAGTATTGATATTTCCATTGATTATAAATAATGAACTTCCTATTACTAGGACAATTAATGATAATAAAATATATTTGGATATATTTAAAGATAATATTCTCTTAAAGTAGAATATTTTATCTATTATAATATTGGTTTTATGATTTTTTATATTGATTACCTTGTTTCTTCTACCTAGTATTCCATAAATACTATAACCTATAGTAATTGAGCCAATATAAAATAATATGGGAATCCACATATATTTTATTATATACTTGTTAAACTGGAAAATATCGTTTAAGAATACTAGTTTAATTCCAAATATTAATTTCAACAATAAGTTAAATATTAACCATACAGATATACCTAAAACAGTAAGTAAAATTTCATGAAATAAAGTAGACAACCTTATTTCCCTTCTCTCTATGCCTATTGTATTTAAACTTTTTCTATAGGAAGAAAGATATTTGTTTTGCAGATATATTAAATATATAATGGAAGCAAATATAAGCACCAATATGGATATAAATTCAAAGGTTACAAAGAACTTTGTGGTTCTATTTGATAAATCTGAATTATTAAGAACCTTATATGTAAGCTCTGATTTTATAAAATAAGGCATGTAGTTATCTACATATATATTTAATCTAGCCCTTAAATCTATTTCCTTATGAGTATCAAATTCATCAAAATATATACTATATTTTTTATATATATTTTTATTGTTATCATAGGTGTCTATGTACTTCTTATTTAATTCTTGGAAATCATCATCACTTACTATTAAAGTATCACTATACATAAATTCTTTATTGCTGTCTTCTGCCTTATCTCCATTTCCCAGTATATTTAAAAACCTCTTAGTAAGTCCATTGTTTTTATATATAGATACTATTTTATACTGTAAAACATCATTCATAACCTTTTCTTCATTTAATAGTCCTTCATATATTACATACTCTATTGGTACTTCTATGGTTTTTCCCATTGCTTTTCTTATGGAACCAAAGTTATTGTATGCGTAGTACTCTGATACTGCCACCTCTCCCTTTGATAGACTAGATATTTCCTTACCCCTAGCCATTTTAAAATTAGTATCTTTTACATTTTCTATATAGTATCCGTCCATCATTCTAGCAGGTACATCTCTAAATACAGTGGTAAATACATCTCTAGTTTTATAACTTTCTACTTTATATCTAGTATATATATCATTATGTAAAAGCTGTCTGTCAAATCCTTCTGGAAAGTTATATAGGGTTTTGTATGGAACATAAAAATTTGTTAAATCTACTCCTTCCTCTTGAAGTTTATCCATTAAAACTTCATTTCCATGGAATACAGGTATGTATATCTGCAATAATATAAAAGTCAAAAAAAGGATAAACACTTTAAAAAACTTAATCCTTTTAGAATAATGGGAATTAATTTTATAAAGTTCTTTCAATATA
>NZ_VUNQ01000107.1 GCF_009695605.1 Tissierella pigra | reverse complement strand
AACAGCAGACTCTAACTCGGTATATGTGTTAAACTTTTTAAGATAGTACATTTCTGACTTTAACATTCCCCAAAATGCTTCCATAGGTCCATTATCAATGCATCTTGATACTCTGGACATGCTTTGTATCATACCTGCTTCATCCAACTTCTTTTTAAATGTCTTACTTGTATATTGGTAACCTCTATCGCTATGAAAGATTGGACTACTGTTTGGATATTTAGAATGAGCTATATCAAAGGTATCAAATACCAATTTGTTATTATTTGAATGTCCTAATACAAAAGACACAATACTTTTATCCGCAAGATCCAATATTGCACTAAGGTATGCTTTACCTCCAGACCCATACTTCATCTCTGTTACATCTGTGAGCCATTTTTCTCCAAATTGATTCGATTTAAAGTCTCGATTAAGTATATTATCAGCTGTAATTTCAGGAGTTGATTTAATGTAATTTTTCCTCTTTTTACGGCATACTGATTTTAGCTTTAATATATCCATTAGACGATAAATTCTTTTATGATTGACTTTTAGGTTATGCTCACGATTAAGTTTTAATGTCATTTGTCTATAGCCTAGTATTCCATTTCTTTCCTCATAGGCATCTTTAATTAATGGGATTAGTTCTTTATTAAATTTCTCATTAATCTTTTCTTTTCTATTAAGCCATTTGTAGTAAGATGATCTTTGTATTCCAGCCAATTTACATAATTCTGTTACCGGATATTTTTTAGTATCATGTAAATCACGTATTGCTAGATATATATTTTCATGTCTTACCTGACTTAGTATCGACCCCTTTCTAACTCTTCCAGCTTTTTTAGAAAATCAAGCTCCATCTGCTTTCTTTTATTTTCTGCCCGCAATAATTTATTCTCTGCTTTTAATTTCTCTAGCTCGGACATTTCTTCTACAGATTTTCTTTTACCACGTCTATCCTGAAGAGCTTCAACTCCATCCTTTTCATATTTTGTCACCCATGAATAGACCTGCTGATATGATACTTGGAAATGTTGTGCTGTTTCAGCATAGTTATTTTGATGCTCTATACAATATTTTACTATTTCAATTCGTTCTTCATAAGTTGTCTTACGTCCTTTAGTCATGATTGCTATTCCTCCCGTTCCAGAAGATTTTAGTTCCTCATGACTATTATACTTTAAAATCCAGTTTCGTAACTGTTTAGTTGACTTAATTCCATATTTTTTACATATATCAGATAATGATCCTTTTCCATCAAGATAGTCTCTCACAGCCATATTTTTAACCTCTTCTGAATAAATGGTATTTTTAGAGGTGTTATTTAAGCCATCAATACCCAATGATTCATAATTACGGATCCACCTCTTTAAAGTATTATTGCTAACACCAATTAGTTTTGCTGCATGATTGACGGAATCCTCTCCCCTTATACATCTATGAATATATTCAAGTTTTTCATCTATTGTGAAGCTACTTTTTCTTCCCATAAAAAATACTCCTCCTTACAGTAAACAGTTTTATTATTTTAACTGTCTACTACAAGGGGAGCATATCA
>NZ_VUNQ01000106.1 GCF_009695605.1 Tissierella pigra | reverse complement strand
AAGAAAGACCAACTATAAGAAGTCAAGTAGTAAAATAAAATAAATATTTAAAATTTAGTTTTAAAATTAAACACAACAAATTAAACCAGTAAGTAACAGGTTTTAAAAGAAGCATATTTGAAAACATAAAAAATAGGCTGTCATTCAGTAATCCTTATTTCATAAGGGCTTTGGTTTTTAAGAACAGCATAAATAATATTACACATCTTTCTGGAAACAGCTCCAACGCAAGTAAGATGATGTTTGCCTTCACCTCGTTTCTTAAGATAGTAAGCATTTAAAACAGGATCATTAAATGATGCTACTAAGGCAGCTTGAAATAGTGCTTTTCTTAAATAAGGAGAACCTCTTTTGCTCATAACAGTATTAGTAGCTTGGAATTCGCCAGAACTACTAACGACAGCATCTATACCAGCATAAGCAACTAATTTTCTTGGAGAATCAAATTTATCAATATCACCAATTTCTCCAAGAATAGTAGCTCCAATTATGTTCCCAATGCCTGGGATTGTTGTAATAGGAGACTCAATTAGAGACATGAGGCTATTGATTTCCTTTTCCGTATCTTTAACTTGGGATTCAATAAAGTTCATTTGCTGAATAAGAGCCTTTAATTGAAAAGTAAAACTATCTTTACTAAAAGTAACTCCAAAAGAATTTTTGGACTTGGACTTAATTAAATTAGCTTTAGTATCTCCAAAACTCTTACGGCTTAATTTGTTGATTAATTCAGCTAAAGATTCAGTAGAAATATCTTCAAAGTCAATAGGAGATGAGAATTGCAACAAAAGTTCCTTAGAGGTTTTGCCAAAAACATTAGAAAAAATAGATTGATATTCAGGAAATACTTGGTCAAGAACACTGATTACCTTTCTTTTTAAGTCAGAAATAGATTGAACAAGATATGAGCGGAAACGGGTTAGGTTTCTAAGCGAGAACATATTCTCATGGGAAAGAGATGTTTCAATAAAAGAACCATATCTGATGAGATCAGCAATTAAAAGAGAATCAATAATATCAGTTTTTCTCTTACGGATCTCAGTGCCCTTACGCCAGCCATCTGTTTGAATGGGATTGATTACATGAATGGTAAAGCCATTATCATAAAGAAAAGAATATAGGGCTAACCAGTAGTGACCTGTAGCCTCCATACCAATAATAAAGTTAGAAGTATTACTGGTAAAGGAATTTAATTTGGAAAGCAAAGCTTCTCCACCATCTGAAGTATTGGAGAAAGAAAAAGCTTTAAAAAGAGTCTTTCCATCTTCATTAATTAAAGAAGCAACATGATTGTTTTTAGCGATATCAATTCCTAAATACAACATAAATAGCACCTCATAAAGAAATATTTTAGATTGTGAGTCCACTCAACTAATAAGCGTTACTACCTTGTTCTATATTCGGAGAGAAGCTAAAAAGCAACCAACATCCAACTCATTCGTAAACTGCTTACTAGAGAGAGGTATCAGTCTTTCAATTACGAGTTCACAGACTCAAGGTGGGTTCGATAATCCTCTCAATCTAATAATACAATTATCTCTGATCTTGAGAGATAAATAAAGAAAGGTTTATAGGTTTCCCTATTTAATAACCTAAATACATTATACAAGGT
>NZ_VUNQ01000105.1 GCF_009695605.1 Tissierella pigra | reverse complement strand
AGAAAGAAGTTTTTCATATAGTCAGGAAATAACTATAAATCCAGTTATAGAGTATAGCTTTACCATGCCTGATTCCATTCACTATGGCAGGGAATTTGAAGTAAAAGGAGATTCCAAAAATCTTGGAGCAAATAAAGTTAGATGGACATTAGAAAAAACAGGTGAAGCAGTAGATTTCAATGGTGAACTAGCCAATGAAGGAGGGAACATCTCCATATCAGATACAGGTGAGTTTACTCTTATAGCCACAATTATAGATAGTGAGGGCAGAGTATTTACTCATAAAGAAAAGATTACTATTACCAATACTGCACCAACAGTAACTTTAACAGCTACACCAACTAGAACTGTAAAGAACGGTAAATTCTTTGTTGATATTAAGGCAACAGCTAGTGATCCAGATGGAGATGCAACAACCTTAGAATATGAAGGTACAACCAGTGATAACTACTATCCAGTAGGTACTCATAAGATTCGTGTACGTGCAAAGGATAGTGCAGGAGATTATTCACCTTGGGTAGAGAAGAGCTTTACAATTGTAAATTCAGCACCAACAGTAACACTGACAGCTACACCAACTCGGACTGTTAAAAGTGGAAAATTCTTCGTTGATATCAAGGCAACAGCCAGTGATCCAGATGGAGATGCAACAACCTTAGAATATGAAGGGACAACCAGTGATAACTATTATGCAGTAGGAACACATAAGGTCAGGGTACGTGCAAAGGATAGTGTTGGAGCTTATTCACCTTGGGTAGAAAAGAGTTTTACAATTAAAAATTCACCACCAACTACCCCCGTAATTACTAGGACACCAAGTGGAAATAGTGTTGCCCCTGGTACTAAGGTAACTATTACAGCTAAGAGTACTGATGCAGATAATGATCCAATTACCTATGTTTGGGAAGGGCGTAATGCTGAAACACAAGTCTACCCGTTAGGAAAAAATACGGTTCGCGTAAAGGCTGTGGATTCCACAGGTGCAGAGTCCCCATGGGCAGCCATTGTATTCTTTGTTGCTGATCCTAATGGCAGTGGAGGTATGATGTTAACTGGTCCTGATTCAGTAATTCTAGAAAATGGTTTAGAAGGTGCGACTATTACTGAATATACATTTACTGTTCCTCCTGTTGCAGGACATAGTGGAAGTGATTATGGCCGTGTTCGTGGATACAATGTAAAAACAAAACAGTGGGATGAACTTGATTATGGAACTACAAGCAATGGTATCACATTCAGCAGAACTCTAAGTGCTGGTATGTACTCTAAGCTTGAGTTTTATTATTATACGAATCACAATTGTATGTACGATAAATCCAATATTACCTATTCTGTAAGTTACCATTTTGAATAAACAAGGAGGAAATGAATATGGAAAGAACAATTGAAAAATCAAATAATTTTATAACAAATAAAGCTATAGCTGTAAAAACAGCAATGAACAATAATAGGGGAGAAGGATATATTGACACAGCAGTGAAAATTCTTATTGCTGTAGTTTTAGGAGCATTACTTCTGGCAGGACTATACCTATTATTCGGTGATGTGGTTATGCCAACACTAACAGAACGTATTAAAGAAATGTTTAACTATGCAGGTTAAGAGCATCTTACAGGGGGTGCTTTTTTCTTTTCTGCTTATGGCGGCATCTTATACAGATATTAAAAAAAGGGAAATACCAGATATAATCTGTATATTTATTGTATTAATAGGACTTCTAAGGTTTAGCTTTATAAATCTGTTTGGGATAATTATTGCTATCCCATTTTTATTAGGAGCAGTATTAAAAGAA
>NZ_VUNQ01000104.1 GCF_009695605.1 Tissierella pigra | reverse complement strand
CCTCTTTAAATCAAGTAGTATTTTTCAATACTTCTGATTAATTTTTTATTATTTTAGTAGATCATTTTAAGCAAAATAATTTTATTTTACATGAAATGTCTATTTTAATCCTCACTTAATAAAAGTAGCATTATATTATTTTATAAACAATGGCTTTGCTCACTTTATATAGTAGTAGAACCTCTTTCTAACAGGATTTATTTCCCAAACTTCCTTCGTCCAACTTAAGCTATATGTGAGTCCCGTCATGCTCGTATGCAGGATTATATCCTAATGGAGGAATTACAGGATCGCCACTTTTGTTCTTTTTAATAATTGTAAATCTTAAATTCAAGTTCTATTTTAGCTACCATATTTAAATAGAATTTTTTAACACTATTAATTCATACGTAATGTAATCTCTGGAATAGATAAGATTAAGCAGCTGAATTTAGAAACTCCTCTGGATATTTTATTTCTGACATCATTTTACTTTCATCATAGTCAATATCTTTTAAGATTATTGTATGAATTATTCTTAATAGTTTTCTGCATAATGCTATTATAGCCTGTTTCCCAGTAAGCTGATTTTTTCGTCTTGTAGTGTAATAAATATACATTTTTTTAAATGCAGTATTAGTCCTTATCATGCCTAATATTACCTGATACAGCAACCGCCGAAGATCTTTACGTCCTCTTCTACTTATAGATGTTGTGCCTTTTACCTTACCAGAACTATTTTCTGTTAAAGAAAGTCCTGCCATTTTTATCATTTGTTTTGGTGTTTTATACCTTCCAATATCTCCTAACTCAGCAACTATACCACTTGCTGTTACAATTCCTATGCCTTTTATTTGTGTTATCTTTGCTGTTTCATCTAGATTGCTACAGATATCAGTTACATAGTTATCTATCTCTTCTATTTGTTGGAGAAAACCTTCATATTTATCTAATAGATAATTTATTTCTATTTTCGCAAATGAAAGACCCTCTTTTATTCCTATACTATTTTTGCTAGCTATTACAAGTCTTTCTATCTTCGCAAGGCCTACACCCCTTCTCATCTTTGGAGGTAGCATCTCATAGATTTCATTTGGTGATAACTTTTCAATTTCAGATGGAAAGATATACTTTTTAATTATTTTTATAAATGATTTTGATTTCCAGCTGGCATATGCTTCTTTGTATTCTGGAAAATATCTGTCTAACCAATTGTGAATTTGGTTCTTTGTACGATTTAAATCCTTTATTACAACTTGCCTTAAATTCTTAGCATTCCTGAGCTCTTCATACTCACCTTCGAGTAAATTTGGGGTAGAATATCTAGCATCTTTTACCAACTGTGCGATGATTTTTGCATCTTTTTTATCTGTTTTTGTTTGAAGATTATCATCTAACTCTTTTATCTTTTTTACATGCATTGGATTTACTGTAACTACTGTATAGGCATTGTCCTTAAGATATCTTGCAATATTTAGCCAGTAATGTCCTGTTGGTTCCATTCCAATTATTACTGTAGTTTTCTTTTCGGCTAACTTAATCTCCTTTATCCAACTATCCAATTCTAAATATCCTGAAAGTGAATTGTTAAATTTAATTGATTTCCCAAATTCTATACCACGAACATCTTGTGCTCTTGCTACATGAAATTCCTTGGCAATATCAATTCCAATAATTAAAGTTTCATCTGTTAATTGATTTAACCTTTGATTTTGTTTATAATTCATAGTAGATCCTCCTTTAAATTAAGAATTGTTTTCTCTCAATTACAATTATACCTTAATTTATTTGTGAGGATTTTCTATTTTTATCGTATCACAGGAA
>NZ_VUNQ01000103.1 GCF_009695605.1 Tissierella pigra | reverse complement strand
AGTTAGTGTAAACCTATTTATATAATTAATAGATCTATACTCTGTATTATCAAGGGTTTCAAAGTTTTTTTAAAACAAAAAACAATGACCCCCCTTTTTTTGGTATAATTGAGTCGCTAAACAAACAAATACCCAACGAAAGGTGTGTCATTGTGGACTCAATTATATCATATTTACTTTTATATAATCAATTTTTAATTTCGACTATTCGCCATTTAGTTTTATTTATTGTTAGAAATATTCCTTTACAAGATTTTAAAGATAATCATTTTAGCCCTAAATATCAAAAGTTTACTGTTGATACTGTACCAATTATTAAAAAACTTGAAACTCTTGACTACAAAACTCTTTTATCTGAATACAAAACTGAGAATGGAAAAGAGTTAAAACCTATTAAGTCACGTGGTGGTAAGTCTGTGTCTTCTGATGCTATATGCCCTCGCTGTGGTGCTCCTCATAATTATCTTTACGATAACAATGGTGGACGCGGTCAGCTTCTTTGCAAGGTTTGTGACTTTAGATTCAACAAGGATAAGGATGATTTCAGTTCTAATACTCTTGTTTGCCCTTATTGTGGCCGTGCCCTTGCTAAGAAGAAAAGTCGTAAGTTTTTTAATATACATAAGTGTGTTAACCCTAAATGCTCATTTTATCTTGATTCTCTTAAAAAGTTATCTCCTAAGGATCTTGAAGAATTTAAGGAAGATAAACAGAAATTTAAGCTTCACTATATCTACCGTGAATTCACGATTGATTTTTTTAAAGTGGATTTATCTTCTATGCCTAAAGGTTCTTTTAGCCTTGATTTCAGAAAGTTTTCTCCTCATGTAATGGGACTTTGCCTTACTTACCATGTTAACCTTGGTTTATCTACTAGAGCTACTGCAAGAGCTTTATGGGAAATTCATCAAGTCAAAATTTCTCATGTTATGGTTAGTAAATATGCTAAAACTGCTGCCACAATTGTTAAACCATTTGTTGATGATTTTGATTACAAACCAACGAATTATCTTGCTGCTGATGAAACTTATGTCAAGATAAAAGGTGTTACCCACTATGTTTGGTTTGTTATGGATGCTCTTAAAAAGTCTATTCTAGGTTATCAAGTATCTAACACTAGAAGTATAGGTCCTTGTATTTTAGCTATGCGTATGGCCTTTGATAAATTTAAAGAGTTTCCAGGACTTAAACTTAATTTTATTTCTGATGGTTACTCAGTTTACAATCTAGCAAAGCAACAATTTTTGCTTAATGATAAAGATTTTAACTTAATCCAAGTCATTGGGCTTACTAACGATGACCCTATTTCAAAAGAATATCGTTGGCTAAAACAAATTATTGAACGTCTGAACAGAACATTTAAGTTCTCTTACCAAGTTACTAATGGCTATGGTAGCGGTGAAGGTTCAGATGCCCATGTAGGCTTGTTTGTTGCTTATTACAACTTTCTTAGACCTCATTCCTATACTTATTGGGAGCCTTTAAACTCTATTAAAGAGCTTGAGGCTATTCCTAATATGCCTGGAAAGTGGCAGAAGCTTATTGAATTATCACAAAGACACATTTTAGCAAATCAAGCTTCTTAAAGACTTTTGCAAACTTTTCCTTCAACCTCAAAGCTTTTTAAACAATCGGTTTAATGGCTGTCAAATGGCTCGACCCCAAAGTTTCTGACCTCTTGACTGACATTAAATCTGTATTGTTATGCTCATAAAGAGGTTGGATGGAAAAATCCTTAAAATATCTCTTGTTTTTTATGCTTTTTTTCTTTAAAGTTCTATATTTTTTAGTAAATTTAATTTTATTTAGGCTAAATTCTTTTAATCTAGTTTTCATACTCTAGTTAACACTATCTA
>NZ_VUNQ01000102.1 GCF_009695605.1 Tissierella pigra | reverse complement strand
GATTATAAATATTGACTATTTGCTTTTTAAAGTTTTCTTCATAATGTTTTCTAGACATTCTATTCTCCTCCTATAATAATTATATCATGTTCGGAAAAGAATTGTCCTATTTAGTATAGCCTATCCATCCTGCAATTTTTTCAGCTATCAATCTGTATTTGGAAGCAATAATAGCAATCATCCTTTTTTATGTCTAAAAACTCAATGTCTATCATAAGCTTATGATTTAGAACAAAAAATGTCTTTAGATCAATTTCATGTGCTATAACGGTGTTAGGTTCTCTCTATAAAAGTGGTAGCATTTTCAAAAGTTTAAAAGCTATGGCCAAGGAACTTAGAGTATAGTAAATATGTTTTATGAGGTGGAAACGAAGGAATAAGAATCTATTTAAAAAAACAGAAAATTGAATGAAACTTTATAGATATAAAAGAATCGGGGATAAACCCCGACTCAATTATTCTAAGTTAGAACAAATCACAATTACAGAAAATAACTACTAAAAGTAAAAAGAAGAATAGTAAAGAAGTATCCATACCACGTTCTTTTTCGCATCCTCTTCTGCCACCTAATAATTCATCCATAAAGACACCTCCGATCTAGTTTAGATTAAGTACTCTTATAATAGAATATGAGAGATAGTAATAAAGAGTTAATTTATTAATAAATAAATTAAAAGAAGGTGAATGAATATGACTAAGAAACAAATAACAACTGCCATAGAAGAAGTCGAAAGATTATTAAGAAGATGGAAAAACTAATTAGAGGGACATTATTTAAACAGGAACTAAATAAAGATAGATTGTTGAGAGTATAGACGAGCTTAAAAATAGTGTATTCAGTAGACAGCTGGAGAGTGAAGCAATGAATAAAATAAGATGTAAAAAAATATAGTAAATTACTTCTTGAACTTGAAGGAAAGGCAGAGATAATTCGCAATAGATGTAAGACAAAAAAATAAAATTGGCACAAAAAAATAGCTAATCATTTACATGAAATAGAAAATTGGAAACTGAACAATACGATATTAAAAAGTAAGATATTTCCAAAATTTATTGGTGTTACATGATATGTATGCTACAATATATTATATAAGTAGATTGTAGTCGTATATTAAGGCGAACTACAGATTATTTATATTATATAAACTTTACTACGGAGGTACTTATGAGAACTCACTATTATTTAGGTTGGTTTAACGATATTTTTCCTGAGAAGCTAGCTAAGTTGTTGCATGAGGACATAACTGATAGAAAATCACTTGTTATGATTAGTGCAAATCCATTTCTTCATGAAGACGAGGAAGTTGGTGCCACTGAACGCTCGTGGCTTGACCAGGCTAATATTATGTTTGATGAATATCATTTAATTGATTATGGTGTACAGAAGGAAGATGCTCAAAAATTAATTCAAAATGCTTCGGTCATTTTCTTGTTAGGTGGAAATACCATTGAACAGAACGGTATTTTAATTGAATATGAATTGTCAGATTTGATTAAAAAAAGCAGAGCCGTTGTAATGGGAACAAGTGCTGGTGCAATAAACATGTCCGCTAAATGGTTATGCTCGAAATACACTGGTAATAAAGGTGAAATAAGCTCTATTTGCCATGGTATAGGTCTTGACAATTTTTCTGTCCTGTCTCATTTTGATCTTGAAAATAACATTGAGAAGATTCAATGTGAACTGTCTTCTTTATCAGAAGAAATAAATATTTATGCGTCGAACAAAGATTGTGCTGTACGCGTAAAAGGAGACAAAATCGACATTTTAGGCAATGTATATTTAATTTCTCACTCAAAGATTCAGAAGTTGAATGAGACGCTTTAGTTGTGTTGAGTGGTTATGGCTTAACTGAATTAAATTCTTTATGCAAAACTTCGGCAACAGTCAAGGTCATGGTCACATATAGTATAAGCATAACCTACAGTAAGTTTCTTATACAATATTTATATTAAACGTTATAATTATTAATATTAAATATTTAGTAAAGATATGGAAAGGCAACCCTTTTTTAGACAAATTTATTCCGAACAAGAATATACTTTCTAAATACTGCCTAAGCTGCTAAATCAAAGCTAGCTCTATTTCTATATTCAATTGGTGATATGTATCCTAAAGAT
>NZ_VUNQ01000101.1 GCF_009695605.1 Tissierella pigra | reverse complement strand
TATAAATGTTAAGATAAGAATACCCAATATTGTGCACGTAACTTTCCCAAGTTATAAACTCTATAGGTATTCTTTTTGTTATAATCATTTTGAGGTGATTATAATGACAGAAATAATAATAAACAATATTGAAAATATTAGTGACTTGGCTATGTTTGCTGAATCATATAAGAAAGGATTTTTAAAGTTGAATATATCTAAACTTGCTAAAGAATTAAATAAGGATCGAAAAACGATTAAGAAGTATCTAGAAGGAAAAGTACCTTCAGGCAAAAGAGTAAGAGTTAAGTATCTAGATAAATACAGAGAACTTATAATCAAGTTATTAACTGATAAGTATAGAAGTTTTGACTATATAGATCATTTATATAATTATTTGGTTAGAGAACACCAAATTACATGTAGCAGATCAACTCTAAATAGATATGTAAGAAATGATGAGGAAATAAATTCACTATTTAATAAAAAGAAGACACAAAAATTTTATGAAAGATTTGAAACAAAGCCAGGAGTACAAGCACAGTTTGATTTAAAAGAAAAAGTAAAAATAATATACAAAACAGGTGAAGTAGAAAGAGTAAATGTTGCAACTTTAACACTTGGATTTTCAAGATTTAATGTGCGAGAAATTGTAGTAGATACTAAATATGAGACAATAGAAAGTTTCCTGGCAGGTGCTTTTGAAACTATAGGAGGTGTTCCAGAAGAACTGGTTATTGATAATATAAAGTGCTTAGTAGATAAGCCTAGAACAAAAGATACAGAAGCTATTTTAAATGTAAAGTTTGAAGAATTCTTAAGAGATTATAATATTAAATGTAAACCTTGTATGCCATATCGTCCTGAAACGAAAGGAAAAACAGAAACTCAAAACAAGAAACCATCTCAACTTGAAAATTACAATGGAGTATATAATGATTTACTTGATGTTCATGAAAAATTGAAAATAATAAATGATGAAGATAATAAAAGTATTTCTCAAGCAACAAATATGCCTAGAATAGTTTTATTAAATCAAGAGAAAGGTGACTTTTCGCCCCTTCCACCACGAAGAATCCGAGAAAAATATCACCTTTCCTTAAATCCAGTCGCTGTAACTAAAGATTCGTTAATCTCATATAAATCTAATAAATACTCAGTACCTAAAAGATTAATAGGATTCAAAGTAAATCTAATAGTAAAAAACAGTCAACTCCATATATATTATAACAATAAAATTGTCACTGTACATCAAATATCTAAAAATAAACTAAATATAAAGGAATGTCATGACTTACACTATCCTAAAAGAGAAAATAAAGATTACAAAGAGACAAATAGCAAAGAAATTATGATAGAAGAAATGAGGAATATTATATATGATTAATGAAGTTTTAGATCAGCTAACATATCTTAAACTAAAGTCTGCACATGCTTATTTAAAAGAACTGCACATAAATGATAATATATCTTCGAGTGAAATAAAAGGTTTAAATAAAGTGCTTAGAAAAGAAGTTGAGGCAAAAGAAGAAAACAACCGACTATATAATGTGAAAGTAGCAGCATTCCCATTTATAAGGAAAATTGAAGACTATGACTTCTCTTTTCAACCAACAGTCAGCGAAGATAAAATAAAGGAATTAGTTGCATCTAATTTCTATTTAGACGCAACTAATGTAGTCTTTATAGGGAACCCTGGTGTGGGAAAAACACATTTAGCAGTAGCTATCGGATATGAAGTAGCAGTTAAGAGAAATAGTGTTTACTTTATAAAGTTTTCAAGATTAATTCAAAATCTAAAACAAGCCTACAATGAAGGTGCTTTAGAGAAAAAACTAAAATTATATTTTAAATATAAGCTACTAATTATAGACGAAGTAGGGTTCAATGAAATATCACCTTTAGAATCTAAGATATTCTTTCAACTAATAGACATGAGATATACAAAGAGATCTACAATATTTACAAGCAATATTACATTTGATAAGTGGCCAAGCATATTAGGGCAAGATGAAATGATAACTAAAGCTATCCTAGATAGAATATTGCATTACTCATATTTATTTAATATTACAGGACCATCCTATAGAATTAAAGATAAATTAAAAATGAATAAAAGTGAGGAGTCTTAATTGCACAGAAATGAGGAA
>NZ_VUNQ01000100.1 GCF_009695605.1 Tissierella pigra | reverse complement strand
TTCATTTCCATGGAATACAGGTATGTATATCTGCAATAATATAAAAGTCAAAAAAAGGATAAACACTTTAAAAAACTTAATCCTTTTAGAATAATGGGAATTAATTTTATAAAGTTCTTTCAATATATTCACTCCCTATTGTAGATAGTAAAATGTATTTTTATATTAAATAGATTTAATATTATATATATGGCTATAGCTTGTCTCTATAATATAGTTTTATTCTATCATCACTTTAGATTGTTATCAATTTATTGTTTTCGACATATTTCGCATATTCTGATGTATCTAATATGTATATTCATAGTAAAAAAGCATATTAAAAAAGAGTTCAGAAATCGATCACTTTCTAAACTCCTTTTCTTTTATTAAGAGCTATTTATTTTGAAACAGCCCCTCAATTGATGTTTTTCAGATTTGTATTGTACTGACATCTTTTGAATTTTAGGGTTTTCTACTTACCTAATTAGTTTGCCAACATCTGTTCGTAATGTTTTTCCACTACTTCTATTATATTTTTCAACTTAACACTTTGGGATAGTCCTCTTAAATCTATTTCTGTCTCAAATTTGCCATCATATAAATATAACATCTTATCTGCATAGGAAGCTATTTGTGGACTATGGGTAATCATAACTATTGTATATCCTTCCTTATGAATATCTCTAAAGATTTCCATTATCTCTCTTGAAGCTCTAGCATCTAATGAAGCCGTTGGTTCATCTGCTAATATTATATTTCTATTTCCTGCCAATGCTCTTGCTATGGCTACTCTTTGCTTTTGTCCTCCACTTAATTTGGCTATTTCTTTATTCTTTAATTCCAATATATTTAATTTTTCAAGTAATTGGTTGATTTCATCATCTTTTACCTGGGGATTTATTAATTTTATGTTTTCATATACACTTAAAAAATCTATTAGTTGAAAATCTTGAAATATCATTCCAAGCTGTTCTCTTCTAATCTTTGTAAGAGAAGCTATGTCTTCTTTATGTAAAGCCACATCATTTAAATATACTTCTCCTTCGTACCCTTGTAGTATTCCAGATATTATATTCAAAAATGTTGTTTTACCACATCCACTTTCTCCCATGATTACTATAAAATCACCTTGCTCTATTTTTGATGTCATATTCTCTAAAACCACTAAATCATCATATTGCTGTTTATCAATCCTTATATTATACATACTTCTTCCTCCTATTTTATGACTTCCATTATTTCATACATATGGTCTGATAAAGTTGATGATAACATTAGATATATCACAAGACCTAAAACAGTTCCTATGGCAAGGGTAGATATATTTAAATAACTAAAAGCCTTCTTCATATCTGCACTATCTGCTCCCATATTGTAATAAGCTTTTATATTATTCCTTTGAGTCAATTCATCATCTGATTTTTTAGCACCATAGATTATGAGTAACAATATTAAGTAACATAATAATGTTGTTCTCATCATTATTTTAGATACCATTGTACTTAATTCTCCTAAATCATTTAGTCTCATTTTTCCATTATTAACACTAAAATAAGCAACATCTCCAGTTTCCTTATATTCCTCAAGTTTTTCTATTGTTTCCATCTTTTTTTCTTCGTTATCAAATACCATCATAATATTATAAAAACCTTCAGAATCTATACCCCTTCTAAAAAATGATAGGTGATTTTTTACCATTTTAAATCGTTCTTCTCCTGGTAACAAATATACAGTATTCATATCATTTGAAAATATATTTGTTATGCCAGAAATTGGATATACTGCTGGTACACTTGAATTTAGCTCCTCAGGTATAAGCTGACAATAGGAATTGGTATCAAGGTTTAATTTTTTTGCTATGGAATTAGAAATTACAACATCAAATCCAAATTGTTCATCTTTTACCTTTTCTAAATAGTCTTCATTATAACGGAATTTTAAGTATGGATATTTTTCAATATAGTCTCCCCATGTATCAGTTGACCTTGATAAGGACCCAATTTTAGGCTCCTTAAAAAACTTATCCACTTCTCCATAAAACATAGCCACATTGACTACCATTGATTTAACAATTAAATCTTCTCCATTATTTTCTGAATAAATATGGGATAATAGACTTTCTCTGTTTACAGTCAAACCCCCTGTAGATTCAGCACCTTCTATTATATCTGTGACAACTTTAGCCTTTGCATTTGCATATACATCATATTTAAATACATTTGAATTTAAGTATATATCTTTCATAGTATTGATATTTCCATTGATTATAAATAATGAACTTCCTATTACTAGGACAATTAATGATAATAAAATATATTTGGATATATTTA
>NZ_VUNQ01000010.1 GCF_009695605.1 Tissierella pigra | reverse complement strand
TGTTTGTTTAGCGACTCAATTATACCAAAAAAAGGGGGGTCATTGTTTTTTGTTTTAAAAAAACTTTGAAACCCTTGATAATACAGAGTATAGATCTATTAATTATATAAATAGGTTTACACTAACTTATTATAACAGGGGGGTAGTTTATGAAGAGGAAAATTAGTTTTATTATGGTAATTGTAATGATGTTATCATTTGCAAGTGGAGTTTTTGCAGATGGTATTTCCAATCAAGAAGTAGTAATGATAACTCTTGAAAATGGTCAGAATGTAACTGAAAGAGAATTTATTGAAATCTTAGAAGCATACGAGGGAGAAGTTTATAAAGTTTCTTCTGAAACAAACTTTTTAGATGATTATACAAAAGAGTCTGTAGGCAATATTGGAACTAGATCTATGGCAATGCCTATGGATGATGTTATGAAGATAATGGCAGGTACTTGGTATATTCCAGGAATCGGAAAAGTAGTAGTAACAGTAGGTGCTATTTATGTAGGTGGTATTGTTCTTACTAAAGTTAGTTCTTCGATTGCTAGTAAAGTTAAAGACTGGTTAAAAAATAGAGCTATAAATAAACAAATTGATAAGGCTATTTCAGAGTTAGGAGGAGTGAATTCAAATAAAGCTAATCATATTTTGCAATCTAAACATAATTGGAGTTCATTAGTACCTGGAGGACCTAAAGATCCTAATAGATGGAATAAAATAAAAAAGATTATTGAGAAGGTTATGAAAGAAGGTTCTGAATCTGCATATGGTAGTGCATATAAAAAGACATTAAGATATAAAGGTGAAGTTGTAGAAGTAACTTATCAAAAGTTAAAAGATGGAGTTATAAAAATATCAAATGCTTGGGTGAAGTAATATGGAAAATATAAAATCTTATTTTAGTTTTGAAAATGAATCTAAATTAGAAGGCGAAGAAATTTACACTTTATTGACTGAAGTTTCTATATTAGAAGCTGAAGGAATTTTATCTGAACAAAATATTGATGTTTCTAATATTTATTTTAAATTATTATCACAAGTTCAATATCTAGAAAGTGATTTTGAAAGAAATCAAGATGAAATAGCATATATTTATCATTTAATTGGTTATTATGTTGGATTGTTTTTACATCCATTTAATGGAGATGAAGTTGCTATAAATTATATAAATAGAGCTATTTTGATTGAAAAAAATGAAGAAAGAGTAAACAAATATAAAGAAACCATAAAGATGATAAAAGAAGAACTATAGATATATTTTTAGAACCTGAGCTTATCAGGTTCTTTTTATATTTTCCAACAAGACTAGAGAATGGTTTCGTCTGCTATAATTTTTAGGCGAAGGAGAAATATAACTTTCTATATATCTTTGTTACCTTCGCCTAATTTTTTTATAAAGCAGATGAAATTTAATAAAACAAGGTGGAGATTTTTTTAAGTGGTTTTCTTAAAAAATACTACCTTTGAGAAAGATTTTAATAAATTGAATCAAGGAAAGACTACCACTTATTCAAGCGGAATTAAGTTGAATAATTATAGAACAAAGATAAATATTCTGATTATTTTGTTAAACTAATTTGGGAGGATGTCCTTTGTTATCAGGTAACTCAAGAAACCTATAGACCCGACCTATGGACTTTTTATATAAGTGAATCCTCGAAATATTTACAAAACTTTCAAAAAGATAATATACTTGCTCCTAAGAAAATTTATCATTTTCTTATATCAGGAACAAATTTTATATTTGACATATATCCACTGAATATCCAAAGGTTACCTTACAATAAAAAATAGTCCAAGGAATATTCCTTGGACTGTTCACTATTCCTCTAATAAAGCAACTGCCCTAATTGGTGAGCCTGTACCATCTCTTATTTTTAAAGGCAATCCAATATATAGAAATCTCTTATTTATTAGTTTGTCTAAATTACACAAATTCTCTGTATTGGTTATATTATACTCTCCACAGACTAAATGAGCTGAAAAATCAATATCATCAGGAGTTTGGTCTATTGCAGGTGCATCTACTCCAATATTTACTACTCCTTTTTCTGCTAACCATTTTGCCCCTTCATAGCTTAGTCCTGCATATTCTTTTTGAAATAAATCTGTTCCAAAGGCTCTGTCATGGTGTCCAGTATGAATTAGTACAATATCTCCTTCTTTTATTTCTTGTCCAGAACGTCTCAAAGCTTCCTCCAAATCCTTTGGTTCAAAATAATTAGGATATCTTATATGGGATAAGTCTATACATATGGCTGAACCCCAAAAATATTCTAAAGGCATTTTATCAATAGTAGGTCCATTAGGGTTATACTCCCATACTCCATCACTGTGAGTGCCGCCATGTTCACTAATAAGTAAATTCCTAGCAGAAAACCCTAATTTTTTACTTCCTGTTTTCTGCATATTCTCCTCATGGGTCATATTTGTCATTATAAAGGTTTGTTGGTGCATTGGAAAAATATCCATACCTTGATAAATTTCTTGAGATAGGTCAATTAATTTCAATGTCATAAAATCTCCTCCCCAATAATATTTTGCTACATCATATATAGATATGTGTATTATTTAATTTTTATTATAACTAATTGTTAATTTAAATCATATATAAAAGATATACAAAAAATTATAAAAAACTAACAAAAAAATTGGTATTAAATTCAATTCTTTAGTATATTTTTATAGTAAACTAACAAGGCTTATTTTTTATTAATGTGTTATTATTAATACAAAATTAATTTAGAAGGGGGAAAAATTATGTATGATGTAATAATAAAAAATGCAAGAATTCCTCAAAACGATGACACTGTACTTACTAATATCTTAGTAAAAGATGAAAAAATTGCTGGATTCCTAGATAATATTGATGGTATAGAGGCAAAGGAAATAATAGATGCAGAAGGTAACTTAACCTTACCTGGATGTATAGATTCCCATACCCATTTTATGTATCAAGGATTTCCTCATAGAGAAAACTTCCTAACAGGTACAGCAGCTGCTGCTCGTGGTGGAGTAACTACAATTATTGATATGCCTTGTTGTTCTGTACCATCTGCAAGAAGTGTGGAACAATTAGAGTTGAAATTGGATTTAGTTAAACCTCAGGCTTTAGTGGATTTTGCCATGTGGGGAGGAGTAACAGGAGAAGATGTAAGAGAAGGGTGGCTAGACCATGTACAAGAACAGGCAGACTATGGAGTAGTAGCATTTAAAGCATATATGACACCTTCAGTACCTACTTTCCCTAGAGTTACAGACCCAGAAATGTACGAAGCTTTTAAAGCAGTAGCAAAAACAGGACTTCCAATAGGAATTCATGCAGAGAATTATTCTATGTGTGACTACTATGTAAATAAATTCCGTGAAGAAGGAAGAATGGATGGACCTGCTTGGGCAGAAGCCAGAATGGAATTGGCAGAAAAAGTTGCCATAGAGTTAGGTATAAGTTTTGCTGAAGATTCAGGAGCAAGACTTCATATAGTCCATATGAGTACAGGAATAGGTGCTAAATTAGTAGGGGATGCGAAGAAAAGAGGATTAAACGTAACATCAGAATCCTGTCCTCACTATTTAACATTAAATTATCAAGACGCTATGACAAAGCATGGTGCTTGTGCAAAAATAGCTCCACCTCTTAGAACTAAAAAAGATAATGAAGAGCAATGGGAAGGAATAAACAATGGAAGTATTGATTTCATAGCCACAGACCATGCTCCTTATGAAATAGAAAGTGAAAAAGCAAAAGAAGGAATGAATATCTGGACTGCATTTCCTGGAATACCTGGAGTAGAGACTATGGTTCCTATTATTGTAAGTGAAGGTTACAATAAAGGAAGAATATCTTTAAGTAAACTAGTTGATATATTAAGTAAGAATGCTGCAATCCATTATGGAATATATCCAAAGAAAGGTGCAATGAACATAGGCTCAGATGCAGACTTTACTATAATAGATTTAGAAAAGAAATGGACCATAGATCCTAAGACTCAAGCATCTATGTGTGGATATACTCCATTGGAAGGAATGGAACTAACAGGAAAAGTAGCTCAAACCATAGTTCGTGGACATTTAGTATTTAAAGATGTAGAAGAAAGTAAATTAAGAGATTTAACAGATAATGAACTGGAGGAAATAGTTCACAACTATCCAAAGAGAGTAGAGGAAAAATATAGTAGAATATTTGAAAACTATCCTCATGCCCATAGTGCAGAGTATGAAAAGAGTTATAGAAAAGAACATCCTGAAGTAATAGATAAACATATAAGAAATATTGATGGAATCATGATTAAACCAGGATTTGGACAATTCGTAAAGAGACAAAGTATTCAAATTTTACCAAGACAAATAAAGTTTTAAGAATATAGGAGGAATATAGATGGCTAGACATGCGATTTTAATAATAGATATGTTAAATGATTTTGCTAATCCAAAGGGAGCTTTATTCTGTGAGGGAACAGCAATAATAACTCCAAAGCTGCAAGAGATTTTTAAATGGGTAAGAGAGAGAAATGCTAATGGAAATGATGATGTGCAATTAGTTCATATTCAAGAAGCCCATAGAAAAAATGATGCAGACTTTAAAGTAAGACCAGTTCATGCAGTAGATGGAACTTGGGGTTCAGACTTTGTTCCTGAATTAAAGCCTGAGGGAGACGAATATATAGTAAAGAAAAGAAGACATAGTGGATTTGCTTATACTGATCTAGACCTTTATTTAAGAGAAGAGAATATAGATACTGTTGTTGTAACTGGTACTTGGACTAATGTATGTGTAAGGTCAACTGCTACAGATGCTTTAGCTAGGGCATATAAGGTTATTTCACTTACAGATGCAATTCACTCTAAGACTGAAGAAATGCACGAAAATGGTTTGAAAGATTTAAGTATATTTACAAAGTTAATGGATTTCGATGAATATAAAGATGCTTGGGAAAAAGGTTTAGATCCATGGACAGGTGGAGGAGATCCAGAAAATAAAGTAGAATAATAATAGGCGGTCAAAGACCGCCTAATTAGTACATAGAAAGTGAGGAAAAAAGATGAAAATAGTAGTTGGAGTATCTGGAGGTAGTGGATCTATTTATGCTATTTCTCTTCTAAAGGCATTAAAAGAATTAAATATCGAAACTCATCTTGTAGTTTCCACCATGGGGGAGTATGTAACGGAACATGAATGTGGAGTAAGCTTAGAAGAATTAAAATCCTTAGCAACATATTATCATGATAATAAAAACTTTGCAGCACCTATAGCCAGTGGCTCTTTTAAGGTAGATAAAATGATAGTATTGCCTTGCTCCATGAAGACATTATCCTCTGTTGCCTATGGCTTTTCTGATTCTTTAATAGCCCGTGCCTGTGATGTAACTATAAAAGAAGGAAGAAAGCTAATTTTAGTACCTAGAGAAACTCCATTAAGCTCCATACACCTAGAGAATATGTTAAAGCTTTCTAAAATGAATGTAACCATATTTCCACTAAGTCCAGGATTTTACAATCATCCAGAAACTATAGAAGATATAGTATTTAATATGACAGGAAGAATATTAGATGCTTTAGAAATAGACAATGACCTAGTTAATAGATGGACAGGACAATAAGTATAAGGAGGGAGAATATAAGTGTTAAGATCTACCTTAGAAACGCTAAGGGCTAACAATTCCCTTTTAGAAACTGATAAAGAAGTAGATTATATATATGAAATGGGAGCAGTTCTAAAATATTTCAATAATAAAGTACCTATGTTATTTAATAACATAAAGGGAAATCCATTGTCTTCTGTAGGAGGACTTTATGGAGACAGAATGTTAATATATGATTTGCTAGGAATTGACCATAACAATAGAATAGAAAGATTTATGAATTCCATAGTGAATCCACAACCATATAAAGTAGTTAGTAATGGAAAAGTTAAAGAAAATATAATAAAAAGAAATATAGATATTCAAAGGATTCTACCTATAAATAAATTTCAGGAAAAAGATTCATCAAGCTTTATAACAGCAGGAGTAATGGTAGTAAAAGATCCTGATACAGGTAAATTTTTTACTTCCATAAGAAGATTACAAGTAAATGGAGGAAATCAACTTTCAGCTCTTATAGCATCGCCAAAGCTGACTAATGATTTTTTAGAACTTGAAAAACAAGGAAAACCCTTGGAAGTAGCCATAATTTTAGGGTACGATGCCCCATTTTTAATGGCTAGTCAAATAAGTTCAGCCACCTATGGTGTAGATAAATATATGGTAGACAGTAGTTTAAGAGGTGAACCTTTAGAACTTGTACCTTGTGAAACAGTAGACCTTCTAGTTCCAGCCAATGCGGAAATAGTTTTAGAAGGAAGAATTGTTCCCAATAAAAGAGAATTAGAAGGGCCTTTTGGAGAATTAATGGGATATTATGGAGCACAAGCACCTCATCCAATAATAGAGGTAGATTGTATTCTTCATAGAAATAATCCAATATATCAAACAGCATTTCCTTGTAGGGAAGAACATGTATCAAATGGACTTATAAGGGAAATGGAACTATACTATCACTTGAAAAATCAAGTAGATGTAGTAGATGTAAATGTAACAGAAGGCGGAGGATATAGATTCAATGCTTTTATTGCCATAAGGAAACATAAAAAAGGTGATGCGAAAACTGCAATATTAGCTGCATTAGGATTAAATAAGGACTTAAAACAGGTAGTAATAGTAAATGAGGATGTAAATATATTTGACCTTCAAGAAATAGAATGGGCAATAACTACAAGATCACAGGCATCTATGGATTATACCATAGTGGAAGGGGCTTTAGGTTCATCGTTAGAGCCATCCCATGATATAAGAGGAGTAACAGATAAGGTTGGAATAGATGCTACTAAACCTTTGGAAGACAATACAGGAAAATTTAGTAGGGCTATTATACCAGAATATGATAATATAGATATAAGTAAATACTTTCCAAATATTTAGAAAGTTGGTGAGGTAAGTGAGAGAAGCTATAGGAATGGTTGAAACTAAGTCATTTGTTGCGGCTCTTGAAGTGGCAGATGCTATGACAAAAGCTGCCAGTGTAAAGATTATGGATTTTCAAATAGTAGGCTCTGGATTAGTTTCTGTTACAGTAACGGGAGATGTGGCAGCAGTAACCGCTGCAGTAGAGACAGGAAAAGAACGAGGTGCAATGGTAGCAGAAGTAGTATCTGCTAATGTAATTCCAAGACCTCATGATGAAGTAGATAAAATATTTGATTTTGATGGTGGTGAATAATTATGGCAAATCCTTTATCTAGAATTGCCATGGGCAATATAATCAATGGAAATAGACCTATAATAAGCAACATGGTACAAAACAAAACTAGTAATGTAGGGAATCTATACGGCGGAGAAAGTAGAATAATCTCAGATATAATAAACAGGGAAAGACAAGTAATAGAAGAAGTAAATGGAGTAAAAGCAATAACCTTAGAGGAAGCAGCGGAAAGAGTAAAAAATAACCGTTAGTAATGGGAGGTGTGAAATGAATAAAGCATTGGGACTTATAGAAGCATTAGGTTTAACTACAGCAGTTACAGCCTTAGATGCGGCTAGTAAAGCTGCTGATGTAACTTTAGTTGGATTTGAGAAAATCATAGGAGTAGGTAAATCTGTGGGAGTAAATATTCAAATAGCAGGAGAAGTGGCAGCAGTTCAAGCGGCAGTAGATGCAGCAGTAACTGCGGGAAATAGAGTAGGAGTAATTTTTTCATCTCATGTAATCCCAAGACCTCATGATGAAGTAGATGCACTAATATCTAAGTTTGCTAAAAATGTAAAAAATAAAGTCAATAAGAAGGAAACAAAGAAAGTGGCAAAGCAAGAAAATAAAGAAGAAAACAAAAAATAAATAAAATATAGAATAAGAAATCCATAAGGAGGAATAAATTATGAGTCAAGCATTAGGATTAGTTGAAACTAAAGGATTAGTAGGTAGTATAGAGGCAGCAGATGCTATGGTAAAGGCTGCAAACGTTACTTTAGTAGGATACGAAAAGATTGGATTTGGTCTTGTAACAGTAATGGTTAGAGGAGATGTAGGTGCAGTGAAGGCAGCAGTAGATGCAGGAGCAGAAGCCGCTAGAAATGTAGGAGAACTTCACTCCGTTCATGTAATACCAAGACCACATGCAGAAGTGGAAAGAGTTATCTTAAAACAATATGAATAACATTGGAGTGTTTTAGATGAAAACAAGGATAACTTCAAATGTATTGGAGGATATATCTAAAAGGCTTTTAAATGGAGACAACAAATGGAATCAAGGAAATAAAGAATCCATAATAGTAGCTTTTAATGGTTCTAATAACAATTTAGACAAAAAGATAGAAGAAATAAAATGTCTAAAAAATAAAGGAATAAAAATATCTTTAGCTTTTTCTTTTATGGCAGAGCAAATATTGGATATAGGAAAGATTACTAATATTTTGTCTCCTAGAAATATTTATGGAGAGTCAGATATTGTAAGGCTAAAAGAAATTTCAAGAAATTATTCTGGAATAATTTGCCCAAATATAACTGTAAATACAATTTCTAAAATATCCCTAGGAATGATAGACTCCTTTGTCCCCAATTTAATATGGACATTTATGTACCAAAGTAAAAATGTATATATGGACTTTGAAGGAGTAAAGAATTATTTAGGAGAAGAAACCAACAATAAAGAGATATTGTCTATACTAGAGGGACACATGGACAGAGCCAAGAAAATGGGGGCAATAGAGATAGAACATAATAAATACACAGAAAATATAGTAATAGGAGTAGAGGATGAAAATATAAAATCAAATTCTAAATCAGAAGAAAATCCAGATAAAAAAGTAATAACAGAAAAAGATATACTAAATTTATCTTCAAATAGCAAATTGATCTTACCTAAGGGAGCAATAGTAACTCATTTGGCTAGAGATAAAGCTTCAGCCAAAAATATAAAAATAGAAATGATATAAGGAGGCTTAGTATGAAAATCGGTAGAGTAATTGGAACAATTGTAGCCACAAGAAAAGATGAAAAGCTAATAGGAACTAAGCTGATGATTACACAGCCTCTAGATTTAGATTTGAATCCATTGGGAGAATCCATTATTGCTGTAGATACTGTAGGTGCAGGTATAGGAGAATTAGTAGCATTTGTTACAGGAACAGCCTCTAGAATTGCTGCAAGAAAAATGGATTCACCTATAGATGCTTCCATAGTAGGTATAATAGATGAAATAGATATAAATAAAAGCCTATTAGGCAATAAATAGAAGGGAGAGATAGGCTTTATGGATACTAAGTATTTAAAAATGGCAATGGAATACAGAACTTCCATTGATGCCCTAATGGGCAGCAAAGAACATGCAGATACAGTTCTTGTAGGTGGTAATGTAGTAAATGTAATTACTAGAGAAATATATAAAGCTGATATTGCTATTAAACATAAATATATTTTATTAGTAGGAGATTGTAAGGAACTAATAGGACCTGAGACTACAGTTATAGATGTAAGTGGAAGATATTTATCACCTGGATTTATAGATTCCCATATGCACTTTGAATCCAGTATGCTTACAGTAACAGAGTTTTCAAGACTGTCTATACCTTCAGGAACAACAACTTTAGTAGCAGACCCTCATGAAATAGGAAATGCTTTAGGTGCAGTTGGAATGAAAGCTATGGCAGACGAAATAGATCATGTCCCATCTGATGTATATTTAGTGGTTCCTGCTCTTACACCAGATTGTCCAGATTTAGAAACAGCAGGATATGATGTAAATTCAAAGGATATGGAAGAACTACTAAACTATAAAAACATAATAGGCATAGGAGAGTTACAGGGATTCAGTAATGCAAAACATGTCTATAGAAATACACCAGAAATAATAACAGATTTATTAGCATCAACAATGTATGCTAAGTCAAAGAATATGGTAGTAGATGGAAATGCTCCAGAATTATTTGGTAAAGAACTGGCAGCTCATATAATATCAACAGGTGGAAAATGTTCATGCCATGAAACGACAACAAAGGAAGAAGCAGTAGAGAAACTTCGCCAAGGAGTATATCTGTTTATGAGGGAAGGATCTACTCAAAAGAATATGGCAGAATGTATAAGAGCAGTAACAGAAGAAGGAATGGATTCAAGACGATGTATATTGGCTACAGATGATATGGTAGCTGCAGACTTAGAAACCATAGGACATATGAATGAAATAGTAAGAAGAACCATAAGAGAAGGAGTAAGTCCAGCAGAAGCTATTCAAATGGTTACTATAAATCCAGCTACATACTTTGGTCTTGACCATGTAGGCGTACTATCTCCTGGAAAACAGGCAGATATAGCCATAATAGACAATTTAGAAGAAATGACCATAGCAGGAGTGTTCCTAAAAGGAAACCTAGTTTCTCTAAAGAAGGAACTTCTTATAGATTTGCCAAGATATATTTATCCTGGAGTTGTGAAGACTTCTGTTAAAATAGGACCAATCTCTGAAAAGGATTTAGAAATAGAGGCAGAAGGTGAATCGGCACAAGTAAGATGTATAGAAGTTATACCAGACCAAAATTTGACGGGAAAATCAGAAGAAACTCTAAGGGTAAGTAGAGGGGTAGTAGAGGCAGACACTAAAAAAGATACTTTATATATAGCCTGTGTAGAAAGATATAATAGAACAAATAATATAGGAAAAGCCTTTGTAAAAGGATTTGGTATGCAGGAAGGAGCTTTTGCAGAATCAGTAGCTCATGACACTCATAATATAATGGTTGTTGGAAGTAATATAAAGGATATGACCATAGCAGTAAATGCAGTTATAGAAATGGGTGGGGGAATAGCAATCGCAAATAGAGGCAGAGTATTATCTGAAATGAGATTACCAGTTGGGGGACTTATAACAGATGAACTTGACGGACATGAAGTAAGTAGAAAAATAGCTGAATTAGAAAGTGTAATAACGAAAGATTTAGGATGTAAAATTCATGCACCACTTATGCACTTATCTTTCTTAGCATTATCTACTAGCCCAGCTTGGAAAATAACAGATAAAGGACTTATAGATGTAAACAACTTTAAAATTCTTCCTCCAGTTGTAAAATAAGAATTTACTACAGTTATTTAAAAAAATTTAGTATAATACTAAATAGATATAGAAAAGAAAGGAGGATAGTATTTAAAATCAAATAAAAGGAGGAGTATTATGTCTAGTCAAAAAGCTTCAAATGGTGGTTTTTTTGAAAAACAATTTAAGCTAAAGGAAAATGGTACAACTGTATCAAATGAAATTGTAGCAGGTTTGACTACATTCTTTGCAATGTCTTATATCATCTTTGTTAACCCATCAATGTTAGCACAAACAGGTATGCCGTGGGGGGCAGTATTTCTTGCAACAATATTTGCTGCAGTAATTGGTACATTAGTTATGGCATTGTTTGCTAATGTTCCTTATGCGCAAGCACCAGGTATGGGTTTAAATGCACTTTTCACCTATACGGTAGTATTTAGTTTAGGTTTTACTTGGCAGCAAGCATTAGCTATGGTTTTCGTTTGTGGTATGGTAAATATATTTATTACAGTAACAAAGATTCGTAAGTCTATAATTAAATCAATACCTCTTAGTTTGCAAAATGCAATTGGTGGTGGTATAGGTATTTTCATAGCTTACATTGGTATTAAAAATGCAGGTTTCATTAACTTCACGTCTAATCCGGGAGATAATATTATTTTAGATGGTGGTACAGTTATTTCTAATGCAGCTGCAGTTCCAGCTCTTGTAAACTTTAACAATTTAGGTGTTTTATTAGCTTTAATTGGATTAGTTTTAACTTTTGTACTTTTAATATTTAAGGTAAAGGGAGCAATCTTAATAGGTATTATAGGAACTACATTAATAGGTATTCCTATGGGAGTTGTAGATGTTTCTACATTAGGTGCAACTGCTGGAGTTGGTGATTCATTTAAGGAATTAGGTTCAACCATAGGAGTTGCATTAGGTAGAGAAGGAATGCTTTCCTTATTCTCTGACCCTGCTAAAATTCCTCTAGTTCTGATGACAATTTTTGCATTCAGTTTATCTGATACATTTGATACTATTGGAACTTTTATTGGTACTGGACGTAAGAGCGGCATTTTTAGTGCTGAAGATGAAAAGGCTATGGAAGAAAGCACAGGATTCAAATCTAAAATGGATAAAGCATTATTTGCAGATGCTATAGCAACTTCCATTGGTGCATTAATTGGTACTTCCAATACTACAACTTATGTTGAAAGTGCAGCTGGAATCGGTGCAGGCGGTCGTACAGGATTAACATCTGTTGTTACTTCAATTATGTTTATTCTGGCAATTTTCTTGGCACCAGTTGCAGGTATAGTTCCTGCAGAAGCAACAGCACCAGCTTTAATAGTAGTTGGTATTATGATGCTTTCATCCTTTAGTGAAATTAAATGGGATGATTTTGAAGAAGCAATACCAGCTTTCTTTGCAGGTATATTTATGGCTTTATGCTATAGTATTTCTTATGGTATAGCAGCAGGATTTATTTTCTATTTATTAGTTAAAGCATGTAAAAAGGAAATGAAAGATGTACATCCTATTTTAATAGTATCATCAGCACTATTTATATTAAACTTTGTAATACTAGCATTTATTGAATAATAATCATAATTGGTATAACTGTTTACTAAAAAATAATACTTATTAAAAAGCCGCCTCTTTTGGGGGTGGCTTTTTTAAAACAAAAAATCCTATGAGGGGTGAAGATATGACCTTAAAAGAAGTATATAATAGCAGGAGTGTTGAGGAAGTAGTAGGATTATTGGGGGAATATGGAAGTGAAGCAAAGCTCATTTCTGGCGGAACAGATATAGTTATTGAGCTGAAAAATAAGAAAATAACACCTAAAATTTTGATAGATATAAGTAAGATAGAGGAACTAAAAAAGATAAAAGAAGACGAAAATCATATTATATTGGGTTCAGGAGTTACCTTCACTGAAATAACCGAAAATCCATTGTTCAAGGGAAATCTACATGGATTACATAAAGCTTGTAAAATGGTGGGTTCTCCACAAATAAGGAATAAAGGAACCATAGGAGGAAATATAGCAAATGGCTCATCAGCAGCAGATAGCATACCTCCTTTAATAGCTTTAGGAGCTATAATAAAAATATGTAGTATAGAAGGAACTAGGGAAATACCTTTAGAGGATTATTATATAAATAAATTAAAATCAAATGAAATTATAACAGAAATAAAATTTGAAAAACTTAATAAAAATCAAAATCTAAACTTTGCAAAGCTTGGACTTAGAAAAGCTTTAGCCATATCCAGACTATCAATCGCATCTTTAATCGAATTAAATGAAGAAGGACTAATCGAAAATGTCACAATTTCCAGTGGAGCATTGGGAAAATACCCTATGAGAGAAAAAGAAGTAGAAGAATATTTAATCAATAAAGAAATAAATGAAACTACAATAGAAGAAGCAATCACAGTATTACAAAATTCTATGGACGAAAGACTAAAAGGAAGGTCAACTTTACCATATAAAAGAGTAGCTGTATCTAGTATTCTTAGAGAAAATCTTAAGGAATTTATAAAAACTAGAACTGAGGTGAGAGCATGGTAAATATAAGTTTAATAGTAAATGAAAAACTATTTGAAGTTTCTGTAAGTGAAAATCTAAGGCTCATAGATTTACTTAGAGATGAATTAGGATTAATAGGAACTAAAGAAGGCTGTGGAGAAGGTGAATGTGGGGCTTGTACTGTAATCATGGATGGAGAAACTGTAAACTCCTGTTTAGTCATGGCATTTCAAGCAAATGGAAGTAATATTTTAACAATAGAAGGAATGGAGAAGGAAGGAAAAATCCACCCAATACAACAGGCATATATAGATGTTGGAGCAGTGCAATGTGGTTTCTGTATTCCAGGAATGGTTTTATCCACTAAGGCTCTATTAGATAAAAAACCTCATCCTTCAAAAGATGAAATTAGAGAAGGAATATCGGGAAATCTATGTAGGTGTACAGGCTATAATAAAATGATTTATGCAGCAGAGAAGGCTATTGAATATATGGAGGAGGGAAAATAATGGACTTAAATGTAGTGGGCAAAAACATCATTAGGGTAGATGCCTATTCAAAAGTTACAGGAAAGGCTTTATACCCTCAAGATATATATCTAGAAGACATGGTTTATGGAAAAGTATTAAGGTCAACAAAACCCCATGGAAAGATAAAAGTGGATATTACAGAAGCTGAAAAGGTAAAGGGTATATTAAAAATCTTTACCTATAAAGATGTACCAAAGGAAAATAAATATGGAGTAGTTTTAAAAGACCATGAAGTATTTGTTAGTGAAAAGGTTGTTAGAATAGGAGAACCTATAGCTTTTATAGTAGGTGAAACACAAGAGATTTGTGAGGAAGCATATGAAAAAATTATAGTGGATTATGAGGAGTTAAATGCAGTTTTTGATCCCATAGAAGCTATGAAAGAAGATTCTCCTATAGTTCACGGAGACTCAAATATAATCCTTCACTATAAATTAAGACATGGAGATATAGAAGAAGGCAAGAAAAAGTGCAAATATATAGTTGAAAACATATATAGGTCTCCTATGGTTGAGCATGCTTTTTTACAGCCAGAGGCAGGACTAAGCTATTTAGAAGAAGATGGTACAGTAGTTGTAGCAGTGGCTACCCAATATCCTCATTACGATAGAGAAGAAATAGCCATTAATTTAGGATTACCAGAGGAAAAAATAAAGGTAATCAATACAAATATAGGTGGGGCATTTGGAGCGAGGGAGGATATATCAGTTCAAATCCATTTAGCATTGGCAGCAATAGTGCTAAGAAGACCAATAAAGATTATATTTTCTCGAGAAGAATCCTTCTTAGCCCATTCAAAACGCCATCCTATGGTTATGAAATATAAAACAGGAGCAGATGAAAATGGATTCCTTCAATATATGGAGGCAGAAATAATTGGAGATTCTGGTGCCCATGCTTCTTGGGCAATAAACGTACTTAGAAAGGCAGGGGTACACGCAACAGGGCCTTATGTAATACCGAATGTAAATGTAGACAGTTATGCAGTATATACAAATAATCCTTTTACAGGTGCCATGAGGGGATTTGGTGCAACACAAGTATCCATTGCCTATGAACAGCAAATAGATGAATTGGCAGTAAAGCTAGGTATGGATCCTATTGAAATTAGAATGAAAAATATATTTAGAAAAGGATCTATGACAGCAACAGGTCAAATATTAACAGATAGTGTGCCTTTAGATAAATGTATAGAGGCAGTAGATAAGGAATTTCAGTTTTCAAGGAAATTGGAGGTGGAATCTATATGAAAAAAATTGGTAAAGGTATAGGACTTTCATATTATGGAACAGGATATGGCAACGGATTTCCAGATGTATCAAGGGCAATAATCAAGCTTCTGCCAGCAGGTAGAATTGGAATATATTGTGGAGTTACAGAAGTGGGACAGGGTGCTAAAACTTCAATGAGACAAATTGGTGCTGAAGTCCTAGATATAGATATAGAGAATATAGATTTAGTTCATGAAGATACATCTTTAATGCCAGATTCAGGAACAGCCGCTGCAACAAGACAAACCTATAACACTGGAAATGCCATAAAAATAGCATGTGAAAATATGAAGAAAGAATTATTAGAAAAAGCAAAAATAGAATTAAATCTTAATTCAACTTCGGGATTAACCTTAGAGAAAGGTGAAGTTATTTTAAGTTTTTTTCCGCAGAAGAGAATATCGTACAAAAAATTATCTGAAATATATTATAATGATGTTATAATAGAAGCAAAAGGAGAGTTTACTGCTCAAACAACAGAAATGGATAAAGAAACTGGTCAAGGAGCACCATATTGGCCTTATACATTTAATGCTTGTGCAGTAGAAGTAGAAGTAGATACTGAAACTGGTATAGTCAATATTTTAAAGTCCACCTTTGCTCAAGATGCAGGTCGTGCAGTAAATCCAATGTTATTAGAAGGACAAATGGACGGGGGATTTGCCATGGGACTAGGATATACATTATTTGAAGATTTAAACCTTGATAAAGGAATAATGAAGAATAATAGATTTTCAAAGTATTTAATACCAACAGCTATGGACATGGTAGATATAAATAATATTATAGTAGAAGACCCTGAACCCACTGCACCTTATGGTGCTAAAGGTATAGGAGAACCAGTTACAATACCAATAGCTCCGGCCATATTAAATGCTATCTATGATGCAGTAGGTGTTAGAATAAAGGAGCTACCAGTGACACCAGAAAAACTTATAAAGCACCTAAGGGGATGTAAGGAAAATAGATAATACACAAGGAGGAAAATTGTGGGAAAGAGAACTAGGGAGTTTTTTAAATTATTTATTTTGTCAATTATATTTATGGGGATTAATTATTTAACTACTTTGTATTTTAAAGGACAATTCATACAAATTGGACTAACTATATTACTTTCAATAGGCTTATCATTAACTCTATTAAAAGTAAAAGGTAATAGTGGATTAAAAGAAATAATAAATCATTTGTCTAATGTAAATAATTTAGATTTTAATTTTACAGAGAAGACAAATATATCTGAAGAAGCTAGAGAAAAGATTCATGATTTATATAAACAAGTAAGGAATAATTTAAAAACACAAGTAGAAATCTCAACAGAAATATTTAATATATGTGAAAATTTAACTGTTTTAGCCATGGAATCCTTAGGAAGTGCGGAGTTAATAGCCACTTCAGTGGAAGTAGCGGATTCCAATGCAGTAGAACAAAGTCAAATGCTTAATGAAACCAATAATTTAGTAGAGAAAGTTCATTTGTCTATGAAAAATATAGATAAGGATGTAATAGATAAGATTCAATTTATATCAAATTCTATTACTGCGGCTCAAGATGGAATCGAGGAAATAACATCCATAGAAAATAGGATAATAAATTCTAAGTCTATGGTAGAGGAAAGTGGAAAGAAGGTAGTAGAACTAAGAAACTATTTGGATGAAGTAGTAAATTTAGTAGATTTAATAAATAAAATATCTAATCAAACAAAGATGCTTTCATTAAATGCTTCTATAGAAGCAGCTAGAGCAGGAGAAAATGGCAAGGGATTTTCTGTAGTAGCCAATGAAGTAGGAAAACTGGCAAATGAAACAGAAACTGTATCTAAAAAAATAGGGGAAGTAATTAACAGATTAAAGGATGATATAGTATTTATTTCTAAATCTATGGAAAATGAAATGGAATATATGGGCGAAAACTGTGAGATAATAGAAAAGACAAATAAAGAAATTATGTCCATTGTAGAAACATTAAACTTAGGTAAAGAAAGTTTAGAGGGCATAAAGAAATCAACAGGTGAAAATAATTCTATGATTGAAGAAATAGCCACTAATGTAACTAGAATCCATGAGTTTTCGGAAGAAACAACTGCTCAAATAGTACAGACTACAGAAGAGACTACTTCACAACATAATAGATCAAAGGATTTAAATAATGTAGTGGAAGAGATAAAAACATACGTTTACGATATGCAGCAATTCGTAGTAGGTAAAGTAATGGAAGAGAAGATGTTAAAGCAAGCCTATGATGTAAGGGAATATTTTAGAAATAATACAGATATAAATGATAATATGATAAATCAATTAATTAAAGATATAGGAGTAGATGCCGTATATGTTACAAATTCCAATGGAGTAGTAGAATATACTAACGAAAAATCTGCTCTAGGTTTAAATCTATATGAAGCAGATTCAAGTTTTAATGAATTGAAGAAGGGCAAAAAGGAATATATGGTAACTCCAATAAAAAAAAGAGTGGAAGATGGAAAATTGTTTAAATTTTTAACACTGACAGATGAAAAAGGAAAGCTTTACGAAATAGGTCTTGGACTGGATTCCCTTATTAAGACTATATAATAGGAGATAAAAATGATTACAGGAATTATATTAGCCTCAGGCTTTTCAAGGAGAATGAAAAAAGATAAACTTCTAATGGATATAGAGGGAGAAAAAATAGTAGAGAGAGTTATTAGAGCTTGCGTAGAGTCAGATTTAGATGAGATAATTTTAATCTATAGAAAAAAAGAAGTAAAGAAAATAGGAGAAAAGTATAATATAAACACATATTATAATGAGAACGCTCACTTAGGACAGTCAGAAGGACTAAAACTAGGTGTAAAAAATACTTTAAATACTGAGTATATGTTTTTTGTAGGAGATCAGCCTTTTATTACATCAGAATTAATAAATGAATTAATCTATCAATATAGAAGTTCAAATCTACCTATGTTGGTTCCCTACTATAATGGAAATCGAGGTATGCCAATGATTATTTCATCTATATATAGGGAAGAACTGCTACAGATAGTAGGAGATAAAGGTGCTAGAGATATTGTGAAGAGAAATATGTCCAAGGTAAAAAAAGTAGATATAGAAGAAGAAATACTTGGTATAGATATAGATGATGAAGAAGATTTAAGGAAATTTAAAAAATAAAAAATTGAGGGATCACTGTGATTTCCTCAATTTTTTAAATTATATTGATTCAATTTGTTATAAAGATGCCTTTCACTCATACCTAGCATTTGGGCAGTTTTCCTCTTATTATTCTCACAATATTCCAATGTGGCAAGAATAAGTTTTTGTTCTGCAGATTCTATGGTGTCTCCTACATAAATAGGAACACTTTCACTTAAAGAAACACGATGAGTATTTGGTATAAGTTCATTTGGCAAGTCTTGGACTTGAATAATACTTTTATCTGTCAAGGCTACTGCTCTTTCAATAATATTTTGAAGTTCACGTACGTTTCCAGGATAGTCATGATTTTCTAACACTTCTATGGCAGTACGGCTTATACCAGTTACATCTTTATTAAAAGCTTTGCTATACTTATTTATAAAATGTTTTGTTAGAGCTGGAATATCGTCTCTTCTATTTCTTAGAGGAGGAGTTTCAATATTTACTACATTTAGTCTAAAAAACAAGTCTTCTCTAAAATTACCTTTCTTCACCTCAGCACTTAAATTTAGATTAGTAGCAGCTACTAGTCTAAAGTCAACTGGTACAGGTTTTTCACTTCCAAGAGGGGTAATAGTTTTTTCTTGAATAACTCTTAATAGTTTTGCTTGAAGCTGTAAATCCATATCACCAATTTCATCTAGAAACAAAGTCCCTTTATCAGCTAGTTCAAATTTCCCCTTATATTTATTATTAGCCCCAGTAAAAGCTCCTTTTTCATATCCAAATAATTCAGATTCCAAAAGATTATGTGGAATAGCAGCACAGTTTATAATCTCCATATTTTGATTTTTTCGTCTGCTGGTTTCATGAATAGCTCTAGCAATAAGTTCCTTGCCAGTACCAGATTCTCCAGAGATTAAAACATTAATATCTACATCTTTAATTCTATCAATCATTTTAAATACTTCATTCATAGCATGGCTAGAAGATACCATTTTAAGGTCAAATTTATCTTCTTTAATTTTTCGTGTTAAATCTTGAACCTCATCAGATAAAGATTGATATTCCAGAGCTTTATTTATTAAAGATATTAAGCCATTTATATCTAAAGGTTTTGTAATATAGTAATAAGCACCTCTTTGAATGGCTTCAATGGAATCTTCAATGGAGCCATAAGCAGTCATAGCAATTACAATAACCCTATGATTTTGAGATTTAATAGTATTTAAAACCTCTATTCCCTTATAGTCACCTAAATACTGATCAAGTAAAACTAAGTCTATATCCTTAGTGTTAATAATTTCTAAAGCCTCTGGTACATCTGTGGTTGTATATACATTAAAATGATCTTCCAGTGCAAACCTTAAGGCAGTAAGAATTGAAACTTCATCGTCTATAATTAAAACATTATACATTTTTATCATCTCCAATTTCTAGAATCCTGGGCATATAAAGAATAACTTCAGTTCCTTTACTAAGCTCACTATTTAACTTTATTTCTCCATTGTTTTGATTTACTAGTCTATGGGTTACCGAAAGTCCTATACCATAACCAGTTTTCTTAGAAGTAATAAAAGGATCAAATAATTTATTTAACATTTCCTTTGGTACTCCAACGCCATTATCTTTAATATCTATAACAGCTTTGGAGTTTTCTACAGCTCCCGATATTTCTATTTTACCATTATCTTCTATGGCATCAATACTGTTAAGAATAATATTAATGAGTATTTGTTTCATTTGAGGTGCATCTGCGTAGAAATATATATCTGTATCTTTAGTAATAATTTCGATATTTTTTTCTCTAATTTTTTGTTTTAGTAATGTTAAAGTTTCAGATAAAATGTCTTTAAGTATTATTTTAGATGGTTTTGGACTTTTAGGTTTTGAGTAATCTAATAAAGAACTAACTAACTCATCTAATCTTTTAATTTCATTTGGGACTACTTTTATTAACTCATCTCTAAATCTTTCATCTTCATATTTCAAAGGGATTAAGTCAACAAAAGCCTTTATAGATGTTAGAGGGTTTCTAAGTTCATGGGCAATACTGGCAGATAATTTACCCAAAGACTGCATCTTATCATTTTGCATTGCAATATTATTCAAAGCAATTATCTCTTTAGTTCTAATATCCACTTCTTTCTTCAAACTTCTATTCCAATAATATATTATATATATAAACATACTAGAAAATAAAAGGGCTACTAAGGCAGTGGAAAAAAGATTTTTCCATTTCTGATTTATATCAAAAATATCTTCACCAAACCACTTGAGATAAATTTTGTCATATGTCCCGTTAGTTTTAATGGCTTTTAATCCAGTATTTAGAAGGCTTAAAAGTTCATCATCACCTTTTTTAACAGCTATACTATATTTAGTAGTATAAATAGGCTCTCCTACAATTTTAACAGTTTCTGTTAAATCAAAAGTTTGTACATAAAAGATTCCCGTTAGCCTATTACCTATAAAAGCATCCACTTCTCCAGATAATAAAGCTTCTAAAGCTTCCATTTGGTTTACTTTTTCTACAATATCTATATTAGGTATGGATTTAATAATTTCCTTAGTAACATCTTTTGCCTGAATAGCCACTTTTTTTCCATATAAATCTCTAATATCTGTTATATAGCTAGTATCCTTTGTGACAAAAATATTCTGGGAGTTTACAACTATTTCCTCTGTGAAATCGTATATTCTACTACGTTCCGGAGTTATGGTCATACCTTGAATAGCGTTGATTTCTCCATTTTTCAAAGCATCCATAGTATTTTCCCAGCTATTAGGTATTAACTCAATTTCCAAACCCAACTCTATAGCCACAGCTCTTATTATATCCACATTAAATCCTCTAAAATTTTCATTACTATCTACAAACTCATATGGGGGATAATTATTATCGCCACCTATTTTAATAGGTTCCATTTTAATATCCTGTATATCGTTAGTAAATCCAATAGTAAATATGGAAGATATGATTATTAATATAATTAAAATCTTTTTTTTGTACATTTTACACCTCGATTCATTAGAATAGATTCAATATTATTATACTCCTATATGAAAAAATTTCATAGTATGAATTAATTACATGGTTATTATTTCATACCTTTTATGAATTCTATGGTAAAATCCTATATTTCGACAAAAAACACCCATATAAAAACTTGGCACAGGATTTGCTATATATAGTGTTATAAAAAAATATGGAATCGATAAAGATTTCTAAAAAATTAAGGAGGATTATAATGAAGAAAAACGCTTTTATTGCAATTATGTTGATTTTAGTAATTTCACTATCTGCATGTAGTGGTGGAGGTGGAGGAAGCAACAGTTCCACAGAATTATATATAGCATCAGCCAACCCTATGACAGGTGACTCAGCTCAATTTGGTGATATGAAAGTTAAAGCAATAGAACTAGCACTAGATGAAGTAAATAAAGCAGGTGGTATTGATGGTAAACAAGTAAAATTAATTGTTGGTGATGATACAGGAAATCCTAAAGAGGCACCAAACGTAGCTCAAAAGTTTGCAGGAGATAATAAAGTTTTAGCAGTAATTGGTCACTGGAACAGTTCTTGTACATTGGCAGCAAGAGGAATTTATGAAGCTGCTGGTATACCAGTTATTACAGACTCAGTTAATAAACAAATAACTGACGGAAGTACACCTCATTTATATCGTATATCATTAACAGATACTACACAGGCTAAAAACTTAGCACAATATGCTTACAATGTATTAGGTAAAAAAAGTGCAGCAATACTGTTTACAGCAAATGACTTTGGTACAGGGCTTAAAAATGACTTTACAGAAGAGTTTGAAAGCCTAGGTGGAAAAGTTGTAGCATCAGAAACATATTTTGAAGGACAATCAAAGGATTTCAGCCCTCAGCTTACAAAGATTAAAGGTGAAAATCCAGATATAATGTTTGTTGCAGGATATTATGTAGAAACAGCTTTAATAGCACAACAGGCAGGACCAGCAGGATTAAATGTTCCAATGATAGGAACAGAGGGAATTAGTTCAGATGAATTAATTAAACTGGGTGGAGATGCAGTTGAAGGAATAAGATTCGCAGCTTTCTTCCACAAAGATGTAGAGTTCCCAGGAACAAAGGAGTTTGTAGAATCATTTAGAACTAAATATAATAAAGAACCTGATAACTATGCAGCATTAGCTTATGACTCAGCAAAACTTATTCTTGAAGGTATGAAACAAAATGGAGCAACAAGAGATGGCATAACTAAATATTTACAAGAAGTTAAGGAGTTCCCTGGAGTAGCAGGACCAATATCTTTTGAAAATAATGATGTAACAAGAAGTATTCTAATATTAGAAGTTAAAGATGGACAAATCGTTTTATCAGAAGATCAATTAAATTAAAATCATAGGAGGCCCATTAGGGCTTCCTTGACATAAAGGAGAGTGAAAGAATATGTTTATGGAGCATTTAAGTAATGGTATAGCTTTAGGTAGTATTTATGCCTTAACTGCTATAGGATTTACTATGGTCTATGGTATTATCAGACTTATAAACTTTGCTCATGGTGATGTTTATATGATTGGTGCTTTCTTAACATATACAGGATTGACACTATTTAATATGCCAATAGCCCTTGCTTTCTTATTTGGAATGGCTGGTGCATCTATATTTGGTATAGCCATAGCAAAATTTGCTTATAGTCCTGTATTTAAGGCACCTAAGATAAATCTATTTTTATCTGCAGTAGGAATGGGAATATTTTTGGAGAACTTTGCCATGCTTATATGGGGTCCAGAGACTCAATCATTTCCAACTGTAATTAATAATAAGGTGTTTAGTTTTTTAGGAATAAGAGTTAATACTATTCAGTTAATAATTTTAGGTACAACAATTGTTTTAGTTGCAATCCTGACTTATATAGTACAATATACAAGAATTGGACGTGCCATGAGATGTGTATCTCAAGATATGGATGTTTCACGACTTATGGGAATTAATACAAATAAAATAGTATACTTTACATTTGGACTTGGTTCAGCCCTTGGAGCAGCAGCAGGTACTTTAGTTGCAATATACTATAAGGCAGCTTATCCTATGATGGGATATGTACCAGGATTAAAGGCATTTATTGCAGCAGTAATAGGTGGTATAGGTAGTATTCCAGGTGCAATGCTTGGAGGTATTATAATGGGAGTATCAGAAAGTTTAGGTGCAGGATATATATCCTCTGGATATAGAGATGCAATAGCTTTTATAATTCTAATAATCATCCTTATTCTAAAACCTGAAGGACTATTAGGTAAGGGCATTAAAGAAAAGGTATAGGAGGTGGAAAGAATGGGTAATATTTCAAAGGTTTTATTAAATTTAATATTATATTCAGGAATATTGTATCTAGGTATAATTATACTTTCAAAAATATTTGACTTAGGTACAAAGAAATTTATGAACTTAAATAATAAGAATAGAAAATTTGCAGGTTTAGGATTTTTAGTATTAGGGGCATTATTACCTTTAATTTTAGCCAACAATACCTATGCACTAAGAACCAGTGTATTGGTACTTATATATATAGTATTGGCTTTAAGCTTAAACTTTGTTTTAGGATTTGCAGGTCAGCTTTCAATGGGACATTCAGCATTTTATGCTGTAGGAGCTTATACTACTGCTATTCTTACAGTAACTTATAATGTGCCATTTTGGATTGCATTAGTTTGCAGTGGTTTAGTTTCAGCAATATTTGGATTGCTCTTAGGAATTCCTACTTTAAGACTAAAAGGAGACTACTTAGCAATCACAACAATCGGATTTAGTGAAATTTTAAGATTAGTTTTAATTAACTGGGCATCTTTTACAAGGGGACCAGCTGGTATACCAGGAATTCCATCACCTAAGATATTTGGTTATACCATAAGTAGCAATACAGGATATTATTATATATTATACGTATTAGCAATTTTAACTATATTTATATCCTATAGATTATTAAATTCAAGACTTGGAAGAGGATTAGTAGCAGTAAAAGATGATGAAGTAGCTGCTGAGGCTATGGGAATAAACCCAACATTCCTAAAAATCTTAGCATTTGTTTTAGGAGCAGCAATAGCAGGACTTGCAGGAGGAGTATTTGCTTCATTTATCCACTATGTAAATCCAGATAACTTCACATATATGGAATCAGTAGTAATGCTTACTATGGTAGTATTAGGAGGAGTAGGAAGTATTCCAGGAATCATTGTAGGTGCTACTATACTTACAATATTACCTGAGGCACTTAGAGGTATATCCACTTATAGATATGCAATATACGGAATACTTTTAGTAATGATGATGATAGTAAGACCTCAAGGAATGATCAGCATGTCTAGTCTAAAGGGAGGTGCAAAGCATGAGAATTCTAGAAGCTAAAGGAATTACAATGCGTTTCGGTGGATTAACTGCTGTAAATAATGTAGATTTCCATATAGATAAAGGTGAAATAGTAAGTTTAATAGGACCAAATGGAGCGGGAAAAACTACTTTTTTCAATGCTATTACTGGGATATATGAACCAACAGCAGGAGAAGTTGCATTTTTAGGAGAAAAGGTAAAGAAATCTAAACCATATGAAATAACAAAGATGGGTATAGGTAGAACTTTTCAAAATATAAGGTTGTTTAGTACCATGACAGTTCTTGAAAATGTAATGGTAGGTCAATATTGTAGAACATCTTCAAATCTATTGGCTACCATATTGAAATCCCCTAAACTTATAAAGGAAGAGAAAGAAGTTGAAGAGAAAGTAATGGATATTTTAGAATTCTTAGAGCTGACTGATATGAAAGATGAAATAGCTGTAAGTCTTCCCTATGGTTATCAAAGAAGAGTAGAGGTCGCCCGAGCAATGGCTACAGAACCTAAGTTAATCTTACTTGATGAACCAGCAGCAGGTATGAACTCAGGTGAAAAGGTTGAAATGACAAATCTTATAAAGAAAATTAGAGATAGGGGAAATACTATTTTAGTTATAGAGCATGACATGAAACTTGTAATGGGTATATCTGATAGGATTTCTGTATTAGAATATGGAAACAAAATAGCAGAAGGATTACCACATGAAATACAAAGTAATGATAGAGTAATCGAAGCTTACCTAGGTAAGGGGGGTGCTAAGTAATGTTAAAGGTTGAAGATTTAAACGTATATTATGGTGGAATACATGCCTTACAAGGATTAGACTTTGAAATAAAAAAGGGAGAAATAATTACTTTAATTGGAAGTAATGGTGCAGGAAAGACCAGCACCCTAAGAGCCATATCTAACCTAATAAAATCCCAAGGTAGTATAAAATATAAAGATGAAGAAATAAGTAATTTAAGTGCAGAAAAAATAGTTGCTAAAAAACTTATTCATGTACCAGAAGGAAGAAGAATATTTACTGCCCTAACAGTAGAAGAAAACCTTTTAATGGGTGCTTATTTAAGAAATGATAAGGATAAAATAAAGGAAGACCTTGAATTTGTATATAATATGTTCCCTAGATTAAGAGAAAGAACAAAACAATATGGTGGAACTCTAAGTGGTGGAGAACAGCAGATGTTGGCAATTGGAAGAGCATTACTATCAGATCCAGAACTACTAATGCTAGATGAACCTTCCATGGGACTAGCACCAATAATTATTGAAGAAATATTTGAGTCCATTAGAGAAATAAATCAAAAAACAGGTCTTACATTCTTATTTGTTGAGCAAAATGCCAATATTGCATTACAAACCGCAGATAGAGGATATGTAATAGAAACAGGAAAAATTCTATTTACAGGAGATGCTAAGGATTTATTACATGATGACAGAGTAAGAAAAGCTTATTTAGGTGAAGCATAATATAAAGAAACTGCTGACTTTAGAAAGGTCAGTAGTTTTTTTCATTTAAAGTAATTTTATATAATGTTTTCTTAATAATATTAAATTTGCTATAGAAATAATCTATGCAAATGATGATTGCTATAATTATTTTTAATTTGATTTAGTATTATAAATACATTAGTATTATATAGAAAGTTATTGGAATGCTGTATAGATGCCTTAGGAGGTGTGATTATGCATGACATTACAGTTAAAAACATTATGTTTTCATATGATAAGGAGCTTATTCTTGAAAATATAAGTATGAAAATAGATTCTGGGGATTTTGTTTGTTTGCTAGGTCAATCAGGTTGTGGCAAAAGCACTTTTCTTAGATTGATGGCAGGATTATCAGAACCAGATTCAGGCAATATTCTTGTTGGAGATAATGAATTAAAAGGAGCTAGCCTTGATAGAGGCGTGGTTTTCCAAGATTATAGCTTATTTCCATGGCTAACTACGGGAAAGAATATTATACTTTCTTTACAGCAGAAATTTAAAAATGAGAGTAAAAAGGAATTAAAAAAACGTGCTTTATATTATTTGGAAAGAGTAGGATTAGATAAAGCTACATTTGATAAATATCCAAATGAGCTTTCAGGAGGTATGCGTCAACGTTCTGCAATATGCCGCTCCTTTGCATTAGATCCTCCTATTTTACTTATGGACGAGCCTTTCGGTGCTTTAGATGCTGTTACACGGGCTAAGTTACAGGACATGGTATTAGATCTTTGGAGAAAGGATAAAGAAAATAGAAAGACTATTTTTTTTGTTACCCATGATGTTGATGAAGCTTTACTTCTATCTACAAAAATATTTGTTTTTGGTTCAAGTCCTAGCAAAATCATTTATACACATTCTTTTGGAGATGAAGAAAAAGTTGACCGTGATTCCTTATTTAATAATAAGGAAATTTTAGATTTAAGAAACAAACTTATTCATATCATAAACAAAGATATTGAAGAAAAAATTAATTTAAAGGAGATTATAATATGAAACAAAAAAAGAGCCGCGTTATTACACTAATACTTGTTATATTAATGTTAACAGGAGTTATGGGTGGTTGCGGAAATCAAGAAAAGAATATGGTTAAAGAAGACGTACAACAGGTCACAGGAACATCTGAGACACCAGAAACACCTGACAAAAAAGAATTACATAAAATAAATGTTGCATATAATCCGGGAACAGGAAATATTTTAGGGTTTATTGCTATTGATAAAGGAATTGCTGCAGAAGAAGGTATAGAAATTGAACTTATTCCGTTTTCTAATTCAACAGATGCGTTGACAGCTTTACAATCCAAGAAAATTGATGTGGCCGTTTCTTTTGGAACTGCTGCACCTCTTACGTATGTTACAAATGGTGCTGATTTTTCAATTTTTGGAGGATATTTATCTGGAGGTATGCCTGTTTATGCCGTATCTGATTTAGAGTATAAGGGATTAGAGTCATTTGTTGGGAAAAAAGTAGCTACTGCAAGGATGTATACTCCTGATATTGTATGGCGTGGTGCTATGATGGAAGCAGGATATGATTTGGAAAAAGATGTAACCATACTAGAATTTAAAAAACCAAGTGAAGTTTTAGAAGCTGTTAAATCTGGCAATGCAGATATAGGAATAGGAACAAATTCAACATATTTACAATCACTTGAAGCAGGTCTTAAAACTATTGCTTGGAGTAATGAGTTCTGGGATCCAGTTCATGTATGCTGTAGACCAGTTGCTAATACAGAGTGGATTAATGAAAATAGGGATGCTGTAAAAGCATTTTTACGTTCATATATACGGGCTGAAAAGATATTAAGGGAAGAGCCAGAGTATGCAGTTCAATTAAATATGAAATACCTTGAACTTGATGAAAAAGATGCAAGAACTATGCTTCTTGAAACGAATCAAGTTTTCGATACAGACCCTAAAAGTGATGGCGTTCGATATATGTGGAATCGTTTAATTGATATGAAATATATTGACCCAGCTGATATCGATGTAAATGATCATATTAATGTTAAGATATATAAAGAGGCTCTAGATGAACTTACATCAGAAAATCCAAATGAATCTTTTTATAAAGAACTTCAAGAGAAATTTTCTAACTATAATTCTGAAGGTTTAGATTAGTTGTATAATGGTTTGGATTATGTTTACTGCAATAGGTGAGATAAGATGTTAAAAGGTATAAAAAACATTAAAGATTATATTGGGACTATTATAATTCTAATCATGGCATTTTTGATTTATATATTTGCCACGGATATTTATAATATTCTTGATCCAGTTTTATTTCCAGGTTTTTCAAAGATTGGACCCAAATTTTATAGCTCTATGCCTAAACTTTGGAAAAGTCTTATTAGTTCTCTAAAATTATTAATACCAGGATATTTTGGTGCTGCCTTTTCAGGTATATTATTGGGGATTTTAATAGGTACTAATCCAAGATTAAATAAGAATTTAAAGCCAATTATATTTGCACTTAATCCGATTCCACCATCTATGATGACTCCTTATCTTATAGCGATTATGCCAACTTTTTATTTATCATCGGTGGCTGTTATTTTTATAGGATGTTTTTGGCCATTTTTAAATGGTACTATAAACGGAATTGTTTTAATTGACCAAAAATATTTGGACAATTCTAAGGTATTAGAGTTAAAAGGATTTAAGAAGCTATTTAATGTAATCTTACCTGCAGCAGCACCATCTATTTTATCGGGTGCAGGAACAGCATTAAACTTCGCATTTATTTTACTTGCTATAGCTGAAATGTTTGCAACAAATTCTGGATTAGGACATTTTATTCAATATTATGCCGATTTTTCAGATTATGCAAGGGTAATTTCTGGTCTGTTATTTATGGGAGGCTTTATTGTTATAGTCATGCTTGGATTTGAAAAGTTCAAAAAGAAAATATTATTTTGGACTCTTAATGAGAATAAATAAAAATTATAATGTAGCCACAGTTGAATTTTTTACTGTGGCTATATTTAAAGTGGGAGGGTTATAGGTGAAAAAGATTAGAATTGGATGTGGAGCAGGATGCTCTTATGATAGGCTAGAACCAGCAATAGAACTGGTGGAAAAAGGTGATATTGATTATATTGTATTTGAATGTCTTGCAGAGAGGACAATTGCAAATAATCAACAACAAAAATTAAAGGATCCCTCAAAAGGATATACTCCTATGCTAGAGCCTAGAATAAGAGGTATTTTAAGGAAATGTAAAGAAGAAGGTATAAAAATAGTTACTAATATGGGTGCAGCAAATCCAGAAGCAGCTATTAAGTTAATATTAGAAATTACAAAAGAAATGGATATTACAGATATTAAAGTTGCAATGATTTCAGGAGATAATATAACAGATGATTTAGAGAAGTATAAGGAGATAGTCATGTGGCAAAGTACACATACTCTTGGTGAACTTGAGGCTGAGATAATATCAGCAAATGTATATTTAGGGGCTGAGGCAATAAAAGAAGCTCTTGATAATGGAGCTGATATTGTGGTTACAGGAAGAGTTGCGGATGTAGCCTTATTTGTAGGTCCTTTGATGCACGAGTTTGGCTGGACAGAAAATGATTTGTATAAAATAGGACAAGCAACTTTATTGGGACATCTTTTAGAATGTGGTGGACAAATTACAGGAGGATATTTTGCAGATCCTGGTTATAAAGATGTGGAAGACCTACATATTCTAGGACACCCAATTGCTGAAATAGATGAAACTGGAGATTTTATTGTCACCAAAGTAAAAGGATCAGGAGGCGAAGTATCTCTTAGAACTTGTAAAGAACAGCTATTATATGAAATAACAGACCCATCTTGTTATATCACTCCCAATGCTATAGTAGACTTTACTAAGGTTTGTTTTAGGCAGATTGACAAAGATGTTGTTCTTGTAACTGGAGCTATATCAAAGGGAAGTCCTACTACATATAAGGTCAATGTTGGATATTGTGATTGTTATATTGGAGAAGGAGAAGTAAGCTTTGGTGGGCTAAACTCTCTTCCGCGTGCAAAGATGTGTGCTGATATAATTGAAAAGAGACTAAAAATTGTAGGAGCAAATATAGATGAATATAGAGTTGATTATGTTGGATATAACTCCTTATATAAAACAAATATTTCAGATAGTTTTGCACCTAAGGAACATAGTGAAATAAGACTTAGAATAAGTGGTAGAACAAAGAACTATGATGATGCAATGCTTATAGCTCAGGAATTAGACTATCTTTACACAAATGGGCCAGCAGGTTCTTCTGGAATAGAATCGGGAGTGAAGCAAGTATTATCTGTAGGTGCCATTATCATTCCAAAAGAAAATATAAATGTTCAAATTACTTATTGGGAGGTATAGACCATGAAACTTAAAGAAATAGCACATACTAGAACTGGAGATAAGGGGAATATGTCAAATATTGCAGTTATTCCATACGAAGAGAGAGACTATCATATACTTAAAGAAATCTTAACTGCAGAAAAGGTAGAAGAATTTTTTTCTGAAATATGTTTTGGAGGAGTTAAGAGATATGAACTTGATAATATCTATGCGTTTAATTTTGTATTGGAAGAGTCATTAGGAGGAGGAGTTACGAGAAGCCTTGCAATAGATAAGCATGGAAAATCCCTTGGGATGGCGCTTTTAGAAATGGAAATATAATAGCAATAAAAAGAATATTATTTTATTTAAAAGTCTCCTTCATAACAAGGAGACTTTTAAAACTTATTTTGCTGTATTAAACTCATTATAATGAACTTTATCGTAAGGAAGAGTTTCATTATTATGAGGAGATTTTTCTTCATCAGGATAACCTAAGGAAATCATACATTCAATATTATATTTTTCAGGAATATTTAATATATTTTTTACATAATCCTCTACACTTTGGTTTTGGGGAGTAAGTCTTTCTCTTACTTGAATCCAGCAAGAACCCAGACCAAGGGACTCTGCCATTATCTGAATAACAGTGGCTATAATGGAAGAATCCTCTATCCAAATCTCACTATTTTGAGAATCTGCAGCTACAACAATCGCTAAAGGTGCATTTTTTATAGGAGCTGAAGCAGGACCTCTCGAGTCACCTAGTTTTATTAAATTTTCTCTATTATTAACTACTATAAGTTCCCAAGGACGTCTATTTTTAGAAGAAGGAGAGGTTAGTACCCCTTGCAAAATTTTATCTAGTACTTCTTTTTCTATTTCTCGATTCTTATATTTTCTGATACTTCTTCTTTTCATAAGTAAATCTAACATGGTATCACTCCTTATTTTAGTATTGTAAGAATATTATAACATAGATTATTTATAACCAATAGGCAAGTTCTGATTTCTGAAATCTTTGAGTCTCAAGTCAATGACTTTGAAGAAAGCTACCTTTAACATGTTGATATAGACTTTTCTGATAATATGGTATTATAATGTATAATATAAGGATATCTAAATACTAATTAAACAAGATATTTCAGCTTTTAGGATACAAGAGGTCTAATGTATACAAGTATAAATATTTAATAAGACTATTATTAGAAAATTAAACTACAGATAAAAGGAGGCTATAATATGGCAGAAATAAAATATGAAATAATAGAAAAAATAGCAGTGCTTTCAGAAAAAGGAAATTGGACGAAAGAGTTTAACAAGGTTAGTTGGAATAATAGACCAGCAAAGTTTGATTTGAGAGATTGGAATCATGAAGAAGGGAAAATGGGAAAAGGAGTTACTCTTAGTGATGAAGAAGCAAGGATACTGAAGGAAGCATTAGATAAAACATTGTAAATATACTTAAAGAAAAGTAGAAAATCCTTTAGAATTGTGGTGATTAAAAATATAATCTGCGTAAACCATAGATATGGAGATGATAAAATGAATAATTATAAATGTACAGTATGCGGTTACACCTATAGACCAGAAAGAGGAGATAAACTACGGGATATAGACCCTAATACAGCTTTTGAAGATTTACCAGAGGACTGGAAATGTCCTACTTGTAATCAACCTAAAATGGCTTTTGAGGAAATGAAATAAGCCATATAAATTAAGAAACTACCTAAATTTAGGTAGTTTCTTAATTTATTAATATTATTCAAAGTCTTTAGCAAACTCTTCCAATGAATCCTTTAATAAGGTTATAGTATAACCAAGGGATGGACCACCACCAAATGCAATTGCAACCATTGCAGCTTCCATTATTTCTTCCTTAGTTAAACCAGCTTTTAAAGCATTGTAAGCATGTCCAACTATGCAATACTCACATCTACTATATACGGATATACCAATAGCCACTAATTCTTTTTTCTTTAAATCAATAGCACCATCTTTAAATACAGTATCTGCAAAATTCCCAAAGGCAGATAATTGCTCTGGATTTGTTGCTGCAATACTTGCCATACCATTATTGAAATCAGCTAAATATTCTCTAGGACTTTTCATATTAAATTCCTCCAATTTAAATTTATAAATATACAAACCAAAAGTTATAATCTACTAATTAATTATACTAAAGTTTAAAATAGCTGACCAATAGAAAAAAATAATAAGCTTACCTATAGAATAAGATAAATTTATAGAAGAAATTTAAAAAATCATATAAAATATAGAGGTAGACAAAAAAAGATAATTTATAAAGGAGATAGGAATATGAAATATTCAATAGAAGGGGATTATCCAATACTCAGATGTGTACTTAATAGAGGAGAGACTATAAAAACCAGTGCAGGAGCTATGTCTTGGATGACAGATGGATTTGATATTGAAACTGCATCAGGTGGTATTATGAAAGGCATAGCTAGAATGTTTTCAGGAGAGAGCATGTTTTTTAATCTTTATACAGCAAAAGCAGATAATCAAGAAATTGTATTTGCTTCATCATTACCAGGAACAATAAGACATATAAAAATGGAGGGTCAAATATTAATAGGACAGAAATCAGCATATCTAGCCTCAGAAACCAGTGTTGAATTTCAAACTGTATTTACTAAAAAGTTTTCCTCAGGTTTATTGGGAGGAGAAGGATTTGTTTTACAAAGGTTTTCGGGATATGGAGATTTATTCCTAGAGGCAGATGGATCTTTAACTGAATATAACTTAAATTCAGGGGAAGTAATGTTAGTAGATCAAGGTCATGTATTCTTATTTGAAGAAAGTGTAAAATATGAAATAGAAACAATTAAAGGGATGAAAAATGTTCTATTTGGAGGGGAAGGATTATTTCTTGTAAGATTAATAGGTCCTGGTAAAGTAATTCTCCAATCAATGCCTATATCAAATTTAGCTGCAAGGATAGTGCCATTTGTACCCTCTAAAGGATAAGAAAGGATGGTTTATACCATCCTTTCCAATATTTTATTAGTAACTTTTTTGGGTATTCCAATAGATTCTACTATTACTTCTCCAGTATATTCTTTAGATTCCAGTAATCCTTTTTTAACTAAATGAAAAGTAATAGTCTTGTTTGCTTTAACAGAAATGCCAAGAGTATTTCCTGTATTACCATCTAACCCAGAAGGAATATCAACTGAAAGGATATTATTGGAATAACTATTAATTAAAGAAATTACCTTTTTAAAGATGCCCTCAATTTCTCGGGTTAATCCAATTCCAAATATTGAATCTATAGTCAAATCATTTTTTACTAGAGAATCTTTAAGATATTCTAACTCCATTTCTCCAGTTACATGAATAAATTTTACTTCCATATTTTTAAGTATGTTTAAATTAATATTAAAATCCTTAGTTCCTTTATCTAAATTTCCAATAATAAATAAATCTACATCTTTTCCATTTGTTATAAGGTGACGAGCTATTGCTAGACCATCTCCACCATTGTTTCCAACTCCACATACTATATTGAAACTATTGGTCTTATTTAAATCAATATTATAAATTACCTTAAGGGCAGCATTTTCCATTAGAACTATACTAGGAATGCCAATTTTTTCTATAGTATAACAGTCCATAGCCTTCATTTCTTCACAAGTAATGGTAAGCATACAAAACACTCCTTTCAAAATTATTATATATCTTATTGTGAAGAGTGACAATAATACATAATCAATGTAGAATATTTTATTTTCTACTAATATATAATTTGTAAGGTAACAAGGAAGTACATTAGGAATTGAAATCGGAGTAAAGGTTCATTGACAATATTTTGTAATATTGGTAATATTTAATCAACTAAAACTTTAGGGGGGATTAGATGTATATTTTTCCAGAGAATCTTTATACAGATGTGAGATTAGAAGAGGTTTCTATCAGTGAAATTACTTATGAGAATAAGGAACTAAGACAAAACTTAAAAAGAAACCATAAGGGTGGATTTATTAGAATATTCGACGGAGAAAGGTGGTACTACAGTTCAACTACAGATATAGATAATATTCAAGAAGAAATAGATAACCTTGCTCTTATGGCTAAGAAAAATGAAAAAATCAATGAAAACCCTGTTGTTAAAAAATTTGAAATCAATACTGGAGAATTTCTATATTTTCAAGATAATGATATATTAAATATTAGTCAAGAAGAAAAACTTACTCTTTTGAAATCATATTTTCCAATTATAAGTAAAACCGAAGAAATAAAAATGTGCAGAGCAATATATGTTGACAGTAAAATCACAAAACAGTTTTTTTCCAGTAAAGGTGCAGATTTAATATTTGATTATCAGACTTGTGCTATTGCATTTAGGTATTCTATAAATGTAGATGGTAAGACTTTAGATAGCAAATATGACAAGACTACCACAGATTTTGATGAACTTAAATTATTACACGAAAAACTTAAAAATAAAATAGATAAAGATATTATTTATACTAAGGATGCCAAGCCTGTTAAACCAGGAAAATACACTGTTATATTCTCACCTATAGCAACGGGAGTATTCACTCATGAAAGTTTTGGCCATAAATCTGAAGCAGATTTCATGGTTGGAGATGAAACCATGATGAGAGAATGGACTATTGGTAAAAAAGTAGGTGTAGATAATTTATCTATAGTTGATAGGGGAGATATTTTAGGATGTGGATTTGTTCCCTTTGATGATGAGGGGACTAAATATAATGAAACTTATCTTATTAAAGATGGAATTCTTTCAGGGAGACTTCATAGTAGTTTAACCGCTGAATCTCTTAAAGAGAATGTAACAGGTAATGCAAGAGCAATGAATTTTGAGTTTGAACCAATAGTGAGAATGACTACCACTTATATTGAAGCTGGAGATAAGACTAAAGAGGAACTAATCTCAGAGGTAGAAGAAGGTATATTAGTTGAGGATATAAGACATGGTGCAGGTATGTCAACATTTACCATAGCACCTAGTATCTCTTATATGATAAGAGATGGAAAAATTGCAGAGCCTGTAAATATTGCAGTTATTAGTGGCAATGTAATGGAGACTTTATATGAAATCGATGGGATCTCAAATGAAATAGAAATTGTTTTCTTTCCATTATCAGGTTGTGGGAAAATGGAGCAATTTCCACTTCCAGTAGGTATGGGCGGTCCTTATATTAGAGTAAAAAATATTACGGTACAGTAAGGAGGGATTTCTATGATTAAGGAAAAATATATTAGTAATTTCAAAGAGATAAGTATAAATATTCTTCAATCAAATATAAGATCTGTAAGAAAAAAGGATATTACTAAAATGGGTTTTAGAGTGTATGAAAATGGATTTATTGGTATTGCAGGGGCTGTGGGAAAAGTAGATGAATCTGAGTTGGAAAAAAGAGCAATTGAAAATTTAAGGCTTGAAATACCTTATCCTTATGAGCCCTCTGCTAATCTTGTAAAAAAAGTTGACTATAGGAAAGAAGTATTATCCCATGAAGAGTTGGTAAAAGAAATAGAGGAGTTATTTAAATTATTAAGAGAAGAGTTTCCAGATTTCATTTTTTCAAATAATATCTATATCCAAGATTTTGAAACTAAGTTAATAAATAATAAGGGAGTTGATCTAACTCATATAGATAGAATAGTTGCAGCAGCAATTATAATAAAAGAAAAGGATTCTGTGAATGTATTTGATGCTTTTTCAAGCTATGTAGATAGGGAATATAGCAGAGAGAAGATCTTAAACAATATAAGGGAAACTTTAACGGCTTATAGAAACAAGGTAGAACTGCCTATTAAAGGAAAGCAGCCTGTAGTTTTTTTTGCAGATGATATGTTGCCTCTAAAGAAAATAATAGAAGAAATGAACGGATATAAGGTAGGAACAGGTGCTTCATTGTTTAAAGACTTCATAGGAGAGAAAAAGTTCAGCGATAAATTTACATTATATCAAAGTGCAGAGGAAGAAGAATTAACTGGAGTTGAATTTTTCGATGCAGAAGGTGTTGTAAATCCTGACTACAGATACACCTTAATTGAAAATGGTAAGATAATAACTCCATATACAGATAAAAAAACTGCCTCAGAATTTAATTTACCTCTTACAGGAAGTGCTTCATCAGAATATGATAAGGTTCCTTCCTTAACACCTAGGAATCTTGTTGTAAAATCTAGCGATAAAACTTTAAAGGAATTATTAAATGGTCAACTAGGTATAGCAGTTCTTATTGCATCAGGTGGAGACTTTACTCAAGAAGGAGTATTTGGGACACCTGTTCAATTGGCATTCTTAACTGATGGAGAAAAGCTATTGGGACGACTTCCTGAACTTACAATATCAGGTGAACTATATTCAATGTTTGGTGATGATTTTGTTGGGAAGTCTCAAAATAAGGGATTATTAGACAATAAGACTATGGTATTTAACTTAGAAGTGGATTATATTTAAAAAGATATAAAAATAGAATTGGTGGATGAAAGGCGTCTATTTTGTAATAAAAATAGACGCCTTAAAATTAGTTAGAAATTAAGATTAAACTACTTTCCGTTGTGCCGATATATAATATAAGGCAGATAATATATGGGAAAGGGTGAGAATATGAAAATAACAGGGAATCAATTTAATACTAATAACTTTATGCAAAATAATAAAAAAAACATAGGATTTAAGCCTTGGAATAGTAAAATTATCATGTCGGGACAGAATATATTTAGAGCAAATATAAGACAAGATAAAAATGAAAAATTAGAAGGACCTCAAAGTTCTGAGGGTAATATGTATAAAGGAATATATGAGTCTATAATATTAGATAAAATAGCTAGGAAAATTGCAAGGGGAGAAGAAATTACAGCAGAAGAAAGAGCTATGATTATGGAAAAAGCTCCAGATAGACTAGAAAAGGCTGTACAAGCCAATAAAAGACGTAAAGAAATAGAAAATAGAGTAAAAGCTGCTAAAACTGAAAGGGAAGCTAGAGATATAATATTGGAATCTAAGGTAGAGGCAAAAATAGCCTTGGACAAAGGTGACCAAATCTATGGAGAATATCTTATGGAAGCAGTAAATAAGGTTGAATCAGATTATAATAAAAATGGTGGTAAAAATAAAGGAAATACCCCTAAAGATATAAATGAGAAAGAGAAAGGAAAAGGTATTGATATTAGACTATAAAATAAAAATCTTCTTATCTTAGATAAGAAGATTTTTATAGTCCAAAGCTAAATATAATAAGTGATTTCAAGAAAAATTGGTGAAAAGAAGGACTTTGGTTTTATTTGTGGAATATATAGATATAGGGATAAAGAAAGAGCAGAATAATTTCATATATAAAAGGAGATTTAGAAATATATATGAAAATTTATAATAAATGGGTATATAAAATATTAGTTGAGAGGGAGACTGAAATGGGTTTCAAAGATTATGATATTACTAAAAATAATAAATTTCAAGATAATCCTTCTGGATATTCCAGCTTTCGTGATACTGAAGTTGTAATGATTGTTATGGAATGGGTAGGGGTAATAACAATATTATTTATACCCCTAATTAATATCATAATGTTTTCTATATGGACATTCGGAAAAAAGTCTAATATGAATCTGAGAAATTTTTGCAGAGCTATTTTAGTAGCAATAGTTATTGGATTTTGTTTAAAAGTTTTAAGAGACATATTTTATTTTTAGAGAAGAGGTGTATAATAAAAAATGATTTAGTATTATAAATATAAAATACTGCCATAAGAAAAAGGTTAAATAAAAGAAATACTTAAAGGAGGATTTTATGAAATACTTATTATTATGTTATCCAAGATGTACTACTTGTACGAAGGCTAGAAAGTGGCTTGATGAAAATAATATAGAATATGAAGAAAGAAATATTAAAGAAAACAATCCAACTGAAGATGAATTAAGGCAGTGGATTATCAAAAGTAATTATCCTATAAAAAAGTTCTTTAATACAAGTGGCAATGTTTATAAGGAGTTAAAATTAAAGGATAAACTGTCAGATATGAACGATGATGAGAAGATAAATATTTTATCTACAGATGGTATGCTTGTCAAAAGACCTATTATAGTAGGTGAAAAGTATGTTTTTGTTGGATTTAAAGAAGATGAATGGAAAAATATATTAGAGTAAAATGAAAATAGACTTCTAGAACAGAAATATATATTGATTGGTAAAATAAATTATGCTTTAGAAAACTTAAATAGTAAATATTTAATGAATGGGGACAATTGTCCCCATTAGTTTTACTTGTTTTTATTTAAAAAAGCTCTTACAGCCTCCACAGCTTCAACTTTAGTTGCCCAGGATGTAACAAATCGTACAGCAGTATTATTTTCATCTACCTTTTCAATAAACTCATATACGAACTCTTTTTCCATCTTTTTAAGTAAAGTATCTGGAAATATTGGAAATATTTGATTTGTATATGGTTCAGCATAAAACGTATATCCTGTTTCTTCAATGATTGATTTTAATATTTCAGCCATTTCATTTGCATGTTTTGCCAATTCAAAATATAAATCATCTTGAAATAATGCTTCAAATTGAATTCCTAAAACAAAGCCTTTAGCAGCCAATGCTCCCCTTTGTTTTATTAAAAAACGGAAGTCTTTTTTTAAATCTTTATTTAATATAATTAAAGCTTCTCCAAGTAACGCTCCATTTTTTGTTCCACCAATATAAAATACATCTACTAGATTGGCAATATCTTTAATATTTAAATCATTAGTTTTACATGTAAGGGCTGAACCTATTCTTGCACCATCTAAAAATAACAATAATTCATTTTTTTTACATATCTCATGAATTGATATTAGTTCATCTTTTGAATATATGGTTCCCAGCTCAGTGCAGTTGGATATATATACCATCTTAGGCTGTACCATATGTTCATCAGAATGATGATTTAGAGCTTTCTTTATAATATCTGGTGTCAATTTACCATCTTTGCAAGGCATAGCCACTACTTTATGACCTGTAGCTTCTATTGCACCAGTTTCATGAACATTTATATGACCTGTATCTGCTGAAATTACACATTGGTGTGGTCGTAAAAATGATGATATTACCAGCATATTGGTTTGAGTTCCACCAGGAATAAAATGTATATCTGCATCTTCTCTTTCAATTAATCTCTTAATATATTCTTTTGCCCTGTCACTATGAATATCTTCTCCATAACCTATATTGGGTTCATAATTCGAGCTCATAAGTAATTCTAAAATTCTCGGATGAGCACCTTCGCTATAATCATTTCTAAAACTATACATATCTATTCCTCCGTTTATAGTATTTTCTTATATATATAATACACCAAATAATTCTCAATTTAAACTTGTTTTAATAGCACTAATAAAATCTATTTATAAACAGTTCCAATACTTAAAATTTATGATAAGATAACAATATAGACATAATAAAAATATCAGGAATGAACTTTGTTCCTGTTATGATGGAAAGGAAGGATGAATGTAATGGAGAAAAACATGAATATAGGAATCATAGGGGCAGGAGTAGTTGCAGAAAGAATAATAAATGCTAGTAACAATCATCCAAAATCAAATATAAAAGGGATATATGATGTAAATACTAGTAGACTAAGAGAAATAACAGAGAAGTATAAGTTAAAAGCTGTAGATTCTTATAATGCGTTATTGGAGGATAAAGATATAGATATTATTTATTTAGCGGTGCCTCCAAAATATCATTATCCCATAGCTATGGATGTATTAAAGACAGATAAACATTTTATATGCGAGAAACCTTTGGCAAATTCAACAGATGAGGCAAAAGAAATGTATAAAACAGCTAAGGATAAAAATATAGTTCATGGAATGAACTTTCCTACTATATATATGAAGGCCTATGAAAAGATAGAGGAGCTTTTAGATGAGGGATTTATTGGTGATCTAGTTAGAGTTGAGTTTCAAGGTTATTTTACTCATTGGCCAAGACTGTGGCAAAAAAACGATTGGATAACATCAAGGGAGCAAGGTGGTTTTGTAAGAGAGGTGGTTACTCATTACATTCAAATGATTCAAAGGCTATTTGGAGATATAGAAGATATAAGTACTTTTATAGAATATCCTGCAAATCCGCAGATTTCAGAAGAAAGCATTATTGCTAGGGGAATGGTAAAAGGAGTTCCAGTGTTAATCAATGGAGTTACTGATGTAGGTATGGAAGAAGAATTATGTTTTAAGATATTTGGTACAAAGGGATCTATATATTTAAAGAATTGGAGAGAGCTATGGATAGCTACGAAAGATTCAGTCTTAGAGAAATTAGATATTAAAGAAGAAAATCATCTAGTTGATTTATTAGACAATGTATTTAAGGCAATAGAAGGAGAAAAGGCTAAGATTGTTGATTTTGAAGAAGGTTATAAAACTCATATGATTATAGAAAAGTTATTAGGCAGAGAATAAGTTTATAAAATAAAAAAAGGAGGGTGAATTCAAATGAACAAAGTGTTATTAGTTGTTGATATGCAAAATGATTTTATAGACGGTTCATTAGGTACAAAAGAGGCAGTAAGTATTGTTCCAAATGTAGTCCAGAAAATTAAAGAATTTGAAGGAAAGATAATATACACAAGAGATACTCACCAAGGAGACTATTTATCCACCCAGGAAGGCAGAAATTTACCTATAGAACACTGTATAGAAGGTACATTGGGATGGGAAATACATAAGGATATTCAAGAGATAATAAGCCCTCAGAATGTTATCTATAACAAAGTAACCTTTGGTTCAAAGGACTTAATTTTAGAACTAGAAGAAATGAATAAGAAAGAACCCATAGATGAAATAGAATTAGTAGGTATCTGTACAGATATTTGTGTAATATCCAATGCTCTTACTATAAAAACATTTTTACCAGAAGTGAAAATCTCTGTGGATGAAAATTGCTGTGCAGGCGTAACTAAAGAAAGTCATAAAAATGCACTAAATGCAATGAAAATTTGCCAAATACAGATTAAATAATATATCTTGCATAAATCTAATAGTTATTATACGATAATATAAATTAATTATTGGAGTGAATAATATGGAACTATTAAAACAGAGAATAAATAAAGATGGAGATATTAAGGAAGGGAATATAGTTAAAGTAGATAGTTTTTTAAACCATCAGATAGACGTAGAGCTATTAAATGAAATAGGTAAGGAGTTTAAATCAAGATTTTCCTTAGAAAAAATAGACAAAATACTTACTATAGAAGCATCAGGTATTGCCATAGCTGTTATTGTGGCACAGTATTTCAATGTACCTGTGGTTTTTGCAAAGAAAACTGATTCAAAAAATCTTGATAAAGATACATATGAAAGTAAAGTATATTCTTATACTAAGGATAAAACCTATACCATAAGGGTATCTAAGAAATATTTAAATAAGGGAGAAAACATACTTATATTAGATGACTTTCTTGCTAAGGGAAAGGCAGCAGAAGGATTAATAGATATAATAAATCAATCTAATAGCAATTTAATTGGTGTAGGAATAGTTATAGAAAAGGGCTTTCAAAATGGTGGCAAAAATTTACGAGATAAAGGTATAAAATTAGAATCCTTGGCTATTGTAGATTCCATAGAAAATGGTAAAATAATATTTAGATAATATTGTGTTAAATTAAAAAGATTATTCTTAAAAAGTTGAAGAATAATCTTTTTAATTTGATATAGAAGGACACAATTCCTAATTTTTTTTATATATAGTATAATTAATAGAAAAAGTATGTCTTTTTAGGACAGATGTCCTTTAAAATGATTTTAATTTACTATATACTTAAAGGAGCGAATTTAGTGAATATAATAGAAATTATCGAGTCTAATAAGATAATAAAAAAGATTCTAAAAGATTGCCCATACAGCATTCTTAATAAATGGGAAAGCATGAACTATACAAAGGGGCAAATAATCTGTCAACAGGGTATAGTATATGAATATTTTTATATTATAGTAAATGGATATGCCAACATATGTATAAATGGGGAGAATGGTAAAAAATATTCTCAAGCTATATATAAAAAGGGAGATTATTTTGGAGAACTGGAGATATTTGATAATAAGCCCTATGGATGTTCCATTGAAGCTTTGACAGATATTCAATTAATACGAATAGATAGAGATAGCTTTCTAAAATGGATAGATAAAGATAGACATTTCTCCCTACATATAATGAAAACATTATGTCATAATTTTTATACATTATCTAAATTAGCAGGAGAAAATACTCTATATTCCTTAAAATACAGAATATGTAATTATCTTTTATATAGAACAGATTCTGGAGTTAAATCGGGCACTGGAATACAAATTGATATAAATAAGGAACAGTTAAGTGAGCAGTTTGCAGTTACATCTAGAAGTATAAATAGAGTTCTTCAGCAGTTAAAGGAAAGTAATTTAATAGATGTATCAAATAATTATATTACCATAATAGATATTAATGGATTGAAACTTCAAGAAAAAACAAGTAAAAATGAATAACTATGAAATAGAATCGAGATAATCGATTTTATATAAAAAATAATATAAAATAAGGAGGTATTTTTCTTGAAAAAGAAACTTACGATTTTTTTAGTACTGATGCTGACAGTATCTTTAGCATTATCAGGTTGTAAAAAAGCTAATGATGTGCCAGGTGCTTCTAATAACTCAGGAGATACAGCTGGAGAAGGAGTAAAAGTAGGATTAGTATTAGCTGGTGGTTTAGGAGATCGTTCTTTCTATGATTCATCCCACGAAGGTGTAGAAAAAGCTAAAAAAGATTTCGGAATTGAGTATAAGGTATATGAATGTAGGAATGATTCGTCTTTATTAAATGATCAAGTAGTACAAGCATCACAATATGGTTCAATTGTAGCAGTAGTAGGTTTTGAATTCTTTGATGTTGTACAAGATGTTGCAAAAGAGTTCCCAGACGTTAATTATATATATGTAGATAATGAAATAGAAGGGATGGATAATTTAATTACTGTTTCTTATGCAGAAAATGAAGGAGCTTTTTTAGCAGGAGCATTGGCTGCTATGCTTACAACAGAAACATCTATAGAAGGTATAGATGACAGTAAACTAATAGGTATGGTTGGAGGAATGGATATTCCTGTAATCAGAAACTACCAAATAGGATTTGAAGCTGGAGCAAAGTATATTGATTCAGAAATTGAAATTCAAACAACATTTGCAGAAGACTTTGAAGACCCTGCAAAAGGTAAAGAACATGCAACAGTTCTTTATGGAAGAGGAGCTGATATTATATTCCAAGCAGCAGGAAAAACGGGAGAAGGTGTATTTGAGGCTGCTGCAGAACATGGTAAATATGCCATAGGAGTAGACTCAGATCAGCGTTATATTAATCCAAATAATATAGTTGCTTCAATGATTAAAGAAGTAGGAAAATCAATTTATGAAACTATAGAAAAAATCCAAAAAGATGAAGTTGAAAAAGGTAAGGTTGTTTACTATGGCCTAGCTCAAGATGGTGTGGGTATGGCTTATGGTACAGATGATATGATGCAATTTGCAACAGAAGATATGAAGAACACTCTTGAAGATATTAAGGCAAAAATCATTAGCGGAGAAATTACAGTACCAACAGGTAAGTAATAATTATTGGAGAAGTAGTTAACTACTTCTCCATTTTAAAACAGTTTTTGAGATTAAGAGGTGAAACTTAAATGTATGAAAAGGTTTTAGAGTTAAAAAATGTGTCCAAACAATTTCCTGAGGTATTGGCTAATGATAATATAAACCTTGATATTAGAAAAGGAGAAATTCATGCAATAATTGGAGAAAATGGTGCGGGAAAATCTACACTGATGAATATATTGTATGGACTTCATGAACCAACTACAGGAGATATTTATTATAATGGGAAACCCATCAAAATGACTAGTCCTTTAGATGCAATAAAAATAGGAATTGGTATGGTTCATCAACATTTTATGTTGGTTCCTTCATTTACTGTGGCAGAAAATATAGTATTGGGAACAGAACCTACAAAAAGAAAAATATTTGTAGATAAAGAAAAAGCTATAGAATCTACAAAAAAGTTATCAGAGACTTATGGTTTAACAGTTGACCCGAAGTTAAAGGTGGAGTCATTATCTGTAGGAGTTCAACAAAGAGTTGAGATACTAAAGGCTCTTTATAAAGGAGCAGATGTTTTAATATTAGATGAGCCAACGGCTGTTTTGACTCCACAGGAAACGGATGAATTATTTAAAGTAATAAAAAGATTAGTAGATGAATCGGGAAAGACAATAATAATAATTACCCATAAGCTTCAAGAAGTATTATCTATTTCTGATAGAGTAAGTGTAATGAGACAAGGAAAGATGATAGGCACTTTAGATACAAAGGACGCCAATGAAAAGATTTTAGCAGAAATGATGGTAGGCAGAGAAGTATTATTTAACAAAATAGACAAGAAGCATATAGAAAATAGAAAACATGAAGAAATGCTAAAGGTAGAAAAATTAAGGGCTAGAGATAATAGAGGTCTTATAGCTTTGAGAAGCATAGATTTAAGTTTAAAATCGGGAGAAATTCTAGGAATTGCAGGAATAGAAGGAAATGGACAGTCGGAGTTAGTAGAAGTCTTAACTGGACTTAGAGAAAAGGAAAGTGGACAAATATTTATCAATGGAGTTGAAATTTCCAATAAGTCTCCAAGGGATATAAGAGAGCTGGGTATTGCCCATGTTCCAGAGGATAGACTTGCCATGGGTCTATCTAAAGATGCCTCAATTTCAGAAAATATCCTTATGGGAAATCAGCATAATGAACCATATGCTATTAAAGGCATTCATTTGAATAAATCAAAGATTAAATCCAAAAGTAGAAAACTAATAAAAGAGTTTGATATAAGAACTCCTTCAGAAGATGTTTTAGTTGGGAATTTATCTGGTGGAAATATGCAAAAAGTAATTATAGCTAGGGAGTTTTCCTTTAATACTCCTATACTGATTATATCTCAACCAACTAGGGGAGTAGATATAGGGGCGATTGAATTTATTCATAGCCAAATAATTGAGAAGAGAAATCAAGGTTGTGCTATTTTGTTGGTTTCAGCTGAACTAGATGAAATATTTAGATTATCTGATAGGATAATAACTATTTATGAAGGAATTATTACAGGAGAATTTAAGGAAGGCGAAATTTCAAAGCAAGAAATCGGACTCTATATGACTGGAAAGAACATACAAATTTAAAGAAGGTGAATTAAATGGAAAGATTAACTAAGAATAAGAACCTCCAATATCTAAATTCCTTATTTATATCCATATTTGCATCACTTTTAATAGGAGCATTGATTATGATAGCAAATGGCAGAAGTCCATTAGTAGGATATGGGGCTTTATTAACAGGAGCATTTGGATCAAAGTATAATATAGCAACTACTTTTGCTAAAACTGTTCCCCTAGTAATTACTGGGCTGGCAACAGCCATAGCATTTAGGGCTGGAATATCAAATGTAGGAGGAGAAGGACAACTATATTTAGGTGCATTTGCTGCAGCTTATGTAGGTATTACCTTCACTGGATTACCAGGAATTATAGGTATAATATTAGCAATTATTGCAGGTGCATTAGTTGGAGGAGCTTATGGTTTTGTTCCTGCCATATTGAAAGTAAAATATAAAGTAGACGAAGTAATAACCACAATAATGTTAAATACAGTAGCCACACTATTTACTGCATATCTAGTTAATTACCCATTTGCTTCATCTCAAGGTAAAATGGGTGGTACAGAAATGGTAGCAGAACAATTTAGATTTTCTCGATTAGTTAAACTATCTACATTGAATACAAGTATATTTTATATGGGGATTATAGCTGTGGTGATTTATTATTTAATGGAGAAAACCTCCTATGGATATGACTTCAAAATAGTAGGGCAAAATAGTATATTTAGCAGATACGCAGGAATAAAAGATAAAAATCAAATGGTATTAGCCATGGTAATCTCAGGAGGATTATGTGGAATTGCTGGGGCATTGGAAGTTTTAGGAGTTCACTATAGGTTTTTACAGCATATATCCCCAGGATATGCCTTTGATGGTATGTTAATAGCATTAATCGTAAAAAACAACCCTATAGGTGTAGTATTGATGTCCATATTTTTTGGAGCATTGAAAACTGGTTCTATTGCTATGGAAAATTCCATAGGAATACCATCAGAGCTAGTATCAGTTATTCAATCCATAATAATTTTATTTATTGCAGGAGAAGCAGGTTTTAAAAATATATATAAAAACTGGAAGATGAAAAAGACAGCTAATAGTAAAGTAGGTGAAAAAATTGTTTAAGGAGCTTTTTAACCTAACATTATTACAACATACCATTAGAACAGCTACCCCTCTTATTTTAGCTGCATTAGGGGGACTTCTTACTCAGCAAGCAGGAATATTGAACATAGGTATGGAGGGAATGATTCTTTTAGGGGCATTTTTTGCAGTAGTAGGAAGTTATTTCTTTGGCAGTTCTCTTGCAGGAGTTGCATTGGCTGCTATTATAGGAATGGTTATAGGTCTAATATTTGCATTATTTGTTATAGACCTGAAATCAGATGAATTTGTAATAGGAATAGCCATAAATATGTTTGCAGGAGGACTTACTGTATTTCTATTGAGAAGTATATTTGGAGTGAAGGGTGCATTTTCTTCTCCAGATATAGTTCCTTTACCAAAACTAAACTTTCCATTTATGGATAATATAGAATTTCTAAATATAATATTTAATAATCATACTATATTTATTTATATTAGTTGGATTTTAGTAATATTTATTTATATGTATTTATACAAAACACCCCAAGGAATTTGGTTGCGTGGCGCAGGGGAATACCCTGATGCTTTGGAGACAGCTGGAATTAGTCCAAGAAAAATGAAATATACTAGTTCCATAGCTTGTGGAGTACTATGCGGACTAGCTGGTGCTCATTTATCCCTTGGATATTTAACCTTATTTACAGAAAATATGAGTGCCAATAGAGGGTTTATTGCATTGGCAGCCATAATATTCGGTAAAGCTAATCCAATAGGGACTTTTTTAGCTACCTTATTATTTGGGTTCTTTGATGCCTTAGGTGTTAGACTGCAGGTAGTGGGAGTTCCTGCTCAATTTACTCAAATGGTTCCTTATTTGGCTACTATATTTGCTCTAGTAATTGTGACTAAGAGACAGATGAATAAGGGGAAAAAGAATAAGGAAGAGGCGATAAACCTTGGTGAATAAGAAATATGATGTAGTCATAATAGGTGGTGGAATTGGCGGATATTATAGTGCTATGGCTTTAAAAAAAGGTGGGAAAACTGTAGCATTAGTAGAAAAGAACTCATTAGGAGGAACTGCTCTTAGATGGGGTGCACTACCTGTAAAAAAAGCTTTAGATTCTTTTAAAGGCATAAAAGATAAATATAATGAAACTAAAAACATTAGAGAAAACCTTATAAATAAATGGAATGAAGATTTAAGTATATTAGATAGTAAGATTAAAGAAGATTTAATAAATGAAAATATAGATATATATATTGGTAACGGCAAGTTTATAGACTCAAAAAGATTTACAGTAGAAGATGAAATATTGGATGCTCAGTACTTTATTATTGCAACAGGAACTGAACCCCATAGTATAAAGGAAATTCCCATTGATGGAGTAAATATAATAACTCATAAGGAAGCTATTGATCTAACTCATATTCCAAAGAGTATAACTATTTTAGGTGGAAATGTTGAGGGAATAGAATTTGCAGCACTATATGCTGAATTAGGTGTAGATGTTATTGTTATAGAAAAAGAAGATGGTATTTTATCTGGAAACGATGGAGATTTAGTAGAACCTATAGAAACTCATTTAATATCAAAGGGTGTAAAAATAATAAAAGGTATAGGGGCCAAAAGTGCAAAAGTAAGTAAAGGAGCAGTAGAGACACTGTTAGAGGATGGAACTATAATTTCCACTGAAAAAGCATTGGTAACATTCATGAGAAAACCTAATTTTCCATTGGGAATTGAAAATACCAATATAAAAACAAATGAAAATAATATAATAGTCTATGAAAATTTATTGACTGATGAACAAAATATTTTTGCCATTGGAGACATCAATGGAATTTTAGGAATGGCTCATGTGGCTATTCAACAAGGATTAAGTGTAGCAGATTATATACTGAACGGTATACCAGTGGACACATCATACTATATTTTACCACGAGCAGTATTTACTTTACCAGAAATGGCAGGTGTAGGTAAGCAAGAGCTAGAATTAAAAGAGGATGGTATTTCATATAAAATAGGAATCGCCTTATTTAAAGATTCTTGGAGAGGCTGGGCAAAGAATATAGATTGCGGTTTTGTAAAGGTTATACTAGATGAAGAAAATAAGATTCTAGGATTATGGATGATAGGAGAAAATGTATCTGAATATATCGGATTAATAGGTTCTGTGATAAAGGACGGAAAAACAGCAGATGACCTATTATCTAATTTAATTATTCATCCTAGTTTAGGAGAATCAATACGAGAAGCTTTATTACAAGGAAAGAATAGAAGGTGATAAAATGAAACAGCCTCATATATTATGTGAGTCAAAAGATATCTCTGAATATGTAATACTTCCAGGAGACCCAGCAAGGGTTTTAAGAGTAGGAGAATTGTTGGATTCCTATGAAGAAATAGCATATAATAGAGAGTTTAGAACAATTAAAGGCTATTATAAGGGAGTACCTATAACAGTTACTTCCACAGGAATAGGAGGACCATCAGCTGCCATAGCCATAGAAGAATTGATTTACTGTGGTGCAAAGTATATTATTAGAATAGGTTCAGGTGGTGCAGTTCAATCAAATATAAATATAGGTGATTTAATTATTTGTTCTGCTGCCATAAGGGAAGATGGTGCTACAAATATGTATATAAGTCCTAAATATCCTGCTGTAGCTGATATAAAACTTACTAATTTAATTATAGATACTTGTGAAGAATTAAAATATAAATATCATTGTGGAATAGTAAGGTCACATGATTCTTTTTATACTGATGATGAAAATAAGTTAATGGAATATTGGAATAGTAAAAATATACTGGCTTCAGATATGGAAACCTCTTCTTTATTTGTAGTTGGACAACTTAGGGGAGTAAAAACAGCCAGTATATTAAACAATGTAGTAGAATATAAATCAGATTTAAAAGAATCAGTAGAAGATTATGCCATGAAAGATATAGAGACTATAGAAGGAGAAAAAAGGGAAATCATTTTAGCATTGGAAACCTTCGTAAGACTAAGTAAATAAATAACTCCGATTTTTGGTTATTGTACCAAAAATCGGAGTTATTTTAAATTCTCACTTGATGATATACTTTTTTACCTTTTTTAATCATTATTTTTCCATCTTTGAAATCATCTAATGTAATTTGTTTATCTATGGATTCAACTTTTACTTCATCAATGGATATACCCCCTTGTTCTACTAGTCTTCTTCCTTCTCCATTGGATTTAGTAAGACCTACTTCTTTTAGCAAATCAAGAATACCTATACCATTTTCAAAACTAGATTTATCCATTTCAGTAAATGGAATAGAGCCTTCATCTATGCCACCTGAGAACAATGCTTTAGCAGCTTGTTGTGCTTTATTAGCCTCTTCTTCTCCATGGATTAATTTAGTCACTTCAAAAGCTAATATCTCCTTAGCAACATTGATTTCTGCACCTTCTAAAGCACTAAGTCTTCTTACTTCATCCATAGGGACAAATGTAAGCATTCTTAAACATTTATTTACATCAGCATCTTCAACATTTCTCCAATATTGATAGAATTCATAAGGAGATGTCTTTTCTGGGTCTAACCATACAGCACCTTTAGCTGTTTTGCCCATTTTGTCTCCTTCACTATTTGTAAGAAGAGTACAAGTCATGGCATATACTTGCTTACTAGATTTTCTTCTGATTAAATCCATACCTGCAATCATATTTGACCATTGATCATCTCCGCCTAATTGCATTTTACAATTATGCTTTTCATTTAATACATAGAAATCATATCCCTGCATTAACATATAGTTAAATTCTAGGAATGATAATCCTTTTTCTAGTCTTTGTTTGAAGCATTCAGCAGTTAACATTCTATTGACAGAGAAATGAGAACCTACATCTCTTAAAAAATCAACATAATTTAAATCAAGAAGCCAATCAGCATTGTTTTCTAAAATTGCTTTACCATCATTGAAATCTATTAATCTTTCTAATTGTTTTTTGATACAGCCTGCATTGTGATTTATGTTTTCTTTAGTGAGCATATTTCTCATATCAGTTCTTCCAGAAGGGTCTCCCACCATTGCTGTACCACCACCAACTAAGGCAATAGGTCTATGACCTGCTCTTTGCATATGAGCCATAAACATCATAGCTATAAAGTGACCTACATGTAGACTATCTGCTGTAGGGTCAAATCCTATATAAAATGTTATACTTTCTTTACCCAACAATTCTCTTATTTCTTCTTCATGAGTAGTTTGTTTTATATACCCTCTCTCCATTAAAATATCAAATACATTATCCATTTTATTCCTCCTAGTAATTTTATATTAAGTTTATAATTTTAATTTATTGACTTTGGTTAACTTGTTATGCTTGGTGTGTTAGGGATATTACGCAGTCTCGCAACTCAAATCTATTTACTCGCTACGCTCGTATAGATTTGGTGCTCATTGCCTTTTTGTCCAATCAGCGTAGCGAATTATAGACAAAACAGATAGCATAGGTGCGTTTGACTTTATTTAACTTGTTATGCTTGTTGTATTGTGTAGACTACGCAGTCTCGAAACTCAAATTCATTTACTCGTTACACTCGTATGAATTTGGTTCTCGTTGCGTTTGACCTACTAAAGCTCACTGTCGTTCGCTAAGTTAGGTCATATCACGCAGTCTCACAGCACAAATTCATTTGCTCGCTACGCTCACATGAATTTGGTGTTCGTTACGTTTGACCTACATCAACTCACTATCGTTCGTTGTGTTAGGTCATAAAAAAACGGGCATCATCTCGTCTAAAGGACGAGAGGAAACCCGTGGTACCACCTTAATTCGCATAAAGCCTCAGCCACGTAACGTGTGGAAACCGCAAAATTGAACTCTGGAATTGTAATTCACTAATTTAAGGATATAGACTTCTCAGCAATAGTCTATTCTCTGTGGATTTACCTTTAATCAGTTACTTAACTCCTTCATAGTCTACTATATATTTATATTATCTTAATACAATATAAATATGTTGTCAAGGCTAAAATAAAAAGCCTAGAAATCTTCTAGGCTTTACTACTATTCTTCAACTTTAAGTTCTACGCTATTTTCCCATAGTCCATGAATGTTACAATAGGAAGTTGCATAAATTGTACCACATTTTGATGGCTTAAATCTAAGGGATACATTTGGTTCAGTATATAATTCGCTTTCTCCATGAGCTGTAAAGTTAAATGAACCAATTTCTATAGGGAATTTATGTCCTTCTGGTTGATAGTAAACTTTTATCCATGATATGTAATGCTCAAATGTATTCGGATGTGCTATTTCTTCACCAACCATAACCTTAACATCTACTAAATCCCCAAGTTTAACTTTTTCAGGAGCGTGAATTACTGGTACATGTTTTTCACCTTTCCAATCTCCACTTTGATACAAACTGCCTATGCTTTTCATATATAACCCCTCCATAATCATTTTTATAATCTCCTACTATCTATACCCAATTATTTTTAAAAAAATCAATATTAATAGGTAAATATTTTATATTTAGAGTATAATATAGATAGATATGCTTGAAGGAGAGATAAAATGGGAAACATTCAATTAATAGCTACTGCTACCTTTGGGTTAGAGTCAGTAGTAAAAAGAGAACTAATGAATTTAGGATATAATGATTTAGTAGTAGAAAATGGTAAGGTAACATTTACAGGAACAGAAAAAGATATACCAAAAACTAATTTATGGTTAAGAACTGCAGATAGAGTTCTTTTAAAGATGGGTGAGTTTAAAGCATTAACCTTTGATGAGTTATTTGAAAAAACAAAAGCATTACCATGGGATCAATGGATTACAGAAGACGCAAACTTTGTAGTAAATGGCAAGAGTATAGATTCAAAGCTATTTAGTATTTCGGATTGTCAGAGAATCGTAGAAAAAGCGGTAATAGAAAAGTTAAAGACTAAATATAATGTAGAATGGTTTGAGAAATCAGGTGCTAAATATACTATTGAGGTAGCTCTTCTTAAGGATATAGCAACTTTAACTATAGACACATCGGGAGAAGGACTTCATAAAAGAGGTTATAGAGATAGACAGGGTGATGCACCTATAAAAGAGACTTTAGCTGCTGCTATGATACTTTTAAGTTATTGGAATAAAGATAGAGTTTTAATGGACCCATTCTGTGGATCAGGAACTATACCAATAGAGGCGGCAATGATAGGAAGAAATATGGCACCAGGTCTTGATAGAAATTTTGCAGCAGAGAACTGGCCTAGAGTAAAGGAAGAATATTGGAAGGAAGCAAGAAAGGAAGCATTTCAAGCAATAGATAATGAGACTAAATTACACATTCTTGGTTGTGATATAGACAAAAAAGCAATTCATCGTGCTAGAGATAATGCCGCAAATTTAGGATTAGAAGATGATATCGCATTTTTTAATAAAGACTTCAGAGATGCAGAGCTAAAAAACGAATATGGAGTAGTTATAACTAATCCACCTTATGGTGAAAGATTAAGTGAGAAAAGAGAAGTAGAAAGACTTCACAAAGATTTAGGGATTAAGTTTAAAGAGCTAGATACTTGGTCGTTGTATATAATTACTTCTGAAGAGGAATTTGAGAAGCAATATGGAAAGAAAGCAAATAAAAAAAGAAAGCTATACAATGGAAGAATAAAGGTAGACTACTATCAATACTATGGACCAAGACCAGAAAAATAGTTAATAGATTCTAGTTTACTAGAAACTTCCACAACTATTCACTAGATAAACAAACTAAGGGATGCACACAAAATTGAAAACCACAATTTTGGTACCCTGCTTATATTAATTATTAGTTATTAGTTGTTTACTAAATATACGGAGGTGTAGACATGACCATATATACTAAAACTGGAGATAAGGGTTCCACGAGTTTGTTTGATAATAAAAGAGTATCAAAGGATGATATTAGAGTGGAAAGTTATGGAACTGTTGATGAACTAGGTTCTTTTATGGGTTTAGCAAAGAATTATGTAGATGATAAGGAAATGTATGAACTAATTGAATCCATTCAAAACAAGTTATTTACAGTTGCCACAAACTTAGCCACAGAGGACAGTAAAAAGGTAAAGCATCATATACTAGAAAAAGATATAGATGATTTAGAAAAGATAATTGATTTATATATGGGAAGATTAAATAATCCCACTGGTTTTATAGTGCCAGGTTCAGGAAAGAAGTCTGCATATCTTCATGTGGCTAGAACTGTGTGTAGAAGAGCAGAAAGAAGGATTATCACTTTATCAGGTCATGCAGAAGTAGACCCTTTAGTCATAAAATATGTAAATAGGTTATCAGATTGTTTATATGCAATGGCAAGATATTCTGAAGAAAAAGAGACTCATGTAAAATATATGTAAAATTTAGAAAAAGTTTACCGAAATAAAGCAATAAAATCAAAAAAAGGTAGAAATTATTATATAAATAGTATAGAATGTTACAAAGAGTAGTTTTATTATACAAATAAATATTATATGGGTGATAAGCATGCTAAGTAAAGAAGATTTAAGTCCAGTAGAAAAAAAAATAGAAGAATATGGTATGCTAAATTATCATGTGTTAGAAGGTATGGCAGACTGGGTTCGAGTGGTGGATAAAGAAGGCACTATTATATATGCCAATAAAACAATGAAAGAACATTTAGGAGATAATATTGTTGGCATGAAATGTTATAAAGCCCATTGCAAAGTAACTCCTTGTACTTTTTGCATTACAAAAAGAAGTATAAAAACTGGTGAAACTGTGCAAAAAGAAGAGGAAATTAATGGAAGATATTTTTCAGTAAAATCATCACCAGTTACTAATTCCAATGGAGAAGTGTTTGCAGCAGTAGAAGTATTTAGAGATGTAACAAGAGAAAGAAAGCTAGAGTTAGAGTTAATTGATAAAAATAAAAAGATGAGTAAAGACCTTGGTTTTGCTAAGAGAATTCAAGAAAAAATTCTACCTGGTAAAGAAGTATTAGAAAATATTTTCGTTGACTATATATATAAACCATCAGAGATGTTAAGTGGAGATATGTTTGATGTATTTCACATTGATGATGAAAATATAGGGATATATATATCAGACGTGTCAGGTCATGGTATAGCTGCAGCTATGATGACCATGTTTATTAGGCAAACTATGAGGGCTATAAAGGATGATATTTTGGATCCATCAGCTACATTATCAGAACTATATAAAAGATTTAGGACATTGAATTTAGAAGTAGATAAGTATTTTACTATGTTCTATGGTATTTTCAATAAAACCACCTATGAATTTAAATATGCAAATGCAGGACATAATTGTATACCAATTAAGTATAATGATGATGGTATGGAAATGTTAGAAGTAAAAGGATACCCTATGGTTTTATTATTTGATGAGATTGTATATGATGAAGAAGTTATTAAATTAAAAAAAGGTGATAAAATACTATTTTATACAGATGGAATAACAGAAGCCAAAGATAGAACAGGCAGAGAATTTGGTATAGAAAGCGTAATAGATATGATAAGGAGTCATAAAGAAGATATTTTAAATGAAATAAATAATGAAATTATAACCTATAGTTGGGGAGAACAGCAAGATGACTTTGCTCTAGTTCTTATGGAAGTAATTGAATAGATAATAATAGACTGAATAGCTTTGGCTATTTGGTCTTTTGTTATTTAATGATGTATTAATAGAACTAGTACCTACATAATATATAAAAGGTGTTGATTTATAAAAAAGAGTTTGATATGATATTGACAATAATAGCCGTGAATTTACTAAGGGGGGATAGGTTTGAATTGGAAAAGTCTATTATTTAAGAGAGAAGGAAACATTGGAATTTTATCAATCAATAGACCCGAGGCATTAAATGCTTTGAATGAAGCAGTATTAGATGAATTAAATGAAGCAATAGACATAATTAATAATGATGAAAATATTTATATACTTATACTAACTGGTGAGGGTAGGTCTTTTGTAGCTGGAGCAGATATAGGGGAAATGAAGGATATGAACTCTATGGAAGCTAGAAAATTTGCTGAAAAGGGATTATCTGTATTCAGGAAGATAGAGTTAATGGAAAAGCCAGTAATTGCCGCAGTAAATGGATTTGCATTAGGCGGTGGCTGTGAACTTTCTATGTGTTGTGATATAAGAATAGCTTCCGAAAAAGCTAAGTTTGGACAACCAGAAGTAGGACTTGGAATTATTCCAGGATTTGCTGGCACACAAAGATTAGCTAGATTAGTTGGAATAGGCAGGGCAAAAGAACTTATATTTACTTGTGACATAATTGGTGCAGAAGAAGCGGCTAGAATTGGATTAGTTAATAAGGTAGTAGCATCAGAAGATCTAATGAATTCAGCTATGGAAATGGCAAGTAAAATTATATCTAAAGGACAGGTTGCTGTAAGATATGCTAAAACTGCAATAAATAGAGGAATAGAAACAGATTTATCTACTGGAATGGTCATAGAAAAGGATTTATTTGGTTTATGTTTTTCCACAGAAGACCAAAAAGAAGGTATGAGGGCTTTTTTAGAAAAACGTATACCTAATTATAAATTAAAATAATTTCGGAGGTGCTTTATGAAAAATATAGGTATTTTAGGTAGAGGAACTATGGCTTGTGGAATTGTACAAATTTTTGCTCAGAAGGATTACAATGTAACTATGTGGGTTAGAGCCATAGATGAGGAAAATCCAAGAGGAAGCATCAAGTCTATAGAGAAAGGATTAAATAGACTAGTAGAAAAAGAAAAGATTACAAAAGAAAACATGGAAAATATATTAAACAATATTTCCATAACTACCTCCTATGAAGACTTAAAGGACTGCGACTTAGTTATTGAAGCCATATCTGAAGATATGGAACTGAAAAAAGAGATATTTGGTAGACTAGATAAGTTATGTAAGGAAGATACAATCCTTGCTACCAATACATCTTCTTTATCAATTACTGAAATTGCTAACTCAACTAATAGACCAGATAAAGTTATAGGAATGCACTTTTTTAATCCAGTTCCAATGATGAAATTAGTTGAGGTTATAAAAGGAATTGCTACTTCAGAAGAAACAAAAAATATAATTATAGAATTATCTAAAGAACTAGGAAAAACTCCAGTGGAAGTAGAAGAAGCACCAGGTTTTGTAGTAAATAGAATACTTATTCCTATGATAAATGAGGCTGTAGGTATTTTAGCCGATGGAGTAGCTACTGCAGAGGATATAGATGAAGCTATGAAATTAGGTGCAAATCATCCAATGGGACCTTTAGCTTTAGGGGATTTAGTAGGTCTTGATGTTTGTTTAGCAATAATGGATGTTTTATATGAGGAGTTTGGAGATCCTAAATATAGAGCACATCCACTACTAAGAAAAATGGTTAGAGGTGGCTTGTTAGGAAGAAAAACTAAAAAAGGTTTCTTTGAATATTAATTTTAAATAGAATATTAATTTTAAAATACTCTTCAGTTTACTGAAGGGTATTTTTTTCTGTAATTTTAAATTTAAAATTATTTTTTTTGGTTACAATATACTAATAAGAATCCACATTAGAAAGGTGGCATTATATGAGAACTTTTTCAAAGGTTTTTATTCTATCTTTTATATGTTTTTTAATGGCAATATCCATTGGTTCTTATTCCTATGTAAAAGAAAAAGATATTAAACTTGAAACCAATATAGATAATTCCATGAAAGAACAATTAGATATAAGCAAAAAGATTATGGAAAAGCTAGAGACGGAACCAAAGGAACCAGAAGTTTATTCCACTTTAAAGGAAGCAGTAGAAAAAAGTAACAGAATAAATTTTTTAGTAATGGGACTAGAAGATGTTAGAACAGATACTATTATTTTCGCCTCTTTTTGTCCAGATACTAAAAAAATGAATTTAATGAATATACCAAGAGATACTTATATTCATAGAAAAGGATATAATACAGCAGAACAAAGAAAAATAAATAGTATATATGAAAAACATGGTGTAACTGGAGTTAAAAAGACTGTATCTTATATTTTAGATAACGTACCAATACATCATTATGTTATGCTTGATTATGAAGGTGTGGAAAAAATAGTTGATAGTTTAGGTGGAGTAGAGGTCAATGTACCTATTCATATGAAGTATAAAGACCCTACAGGAAAACCACCCTTGGAAATTGATATACAACCAGGAAATCAGATACTAGATGGAAAGAAATCATTGGAATTTCTAAGGTATAGAAAAGGAAATAACAATAAAGGGGGATATAGAGATGGCGATTTGGGAAGAATAAAGGCTCAACAAGAGTTTATGAGTTCTTTTATAAGTAAAGCTTCAGATAATATGCTTACGGTGATTACAAAGGGATTTAAACATGTTAAAACAGATATAAGTTTGGTGGACTCTTTATCTTGGGGAAGAAAAGCCATAGGAATGACAAAGGAAGATTTTGAGATGATAACATTACCTGGCAAACCAGAGTTTAGGAGAATAAATAAAAAAGTTTTATCCTATTTTATTTATGATAAAAAAGAAGCAAGAAAATTATTGGAAGAAATATATAATGTAGACTATAATCGTTAATTAAAAAAGATTCTGTTTTTTGGTTACAATAACCAAAAAACAGAATCTTTTTTAATCTCTTAAATTAGAATTCAACATTCACAATTCTATACTGCTTCTTTTTCTTTGTTTTGGCTTATTATTGAATCTCCAACCATATAAACATTTCCAGCTCCCATAGTTACTATAATATCATTCTCTTTTATATTATCTAATAAATAGTTTTCTACTTCATTAAAGGAACCTAAATAAATGGCATCAGATCCTTTATCAATAATTGCATCTACTAAATCTTTAGAATGAATAAGTCCATTATCTTTTTCTCTAGCAGCGTAAATATCTGTAATTATAACTTTATTTGCATCTGTAAATGATTCTGCGAAGTTGTTTAGTAAAAGTTTTGTTCTAGTAAATGTATGAGGTTGAAATACACAATATATATTACCTTGAGTAGATTTTTTAATTGCATTTAGTGATGCCTTAATTTCTGTTGGATGATGAGCATAATCATCAATTATTTTTATATCGTTGAAATATCCTTTTAGTTCTAATCTTCTATGAACTCCAGAATAAAGAGAAATATTATTTTGAATATCTTCTATAGGCACACCATATATATGTGCTGCGGCAATACTGGCCAAAGAATTATATACATTATGCTCTCCCATTACATTTAGATGAATAGTATATAATCCTTCTCCCTTAATTCTAAGAGTATAGGATGGATACCCTTCTGGAGAAAAGTTAATATTTTCTGCAGTATAATCCCAATCACCATTTTTACCAAAAGTAATTACCTTGGCTTTTGTTTTTTCTATAACTTTTTTTGCGTTTCCATCATCTGCATTTATCAATAATCTACTATGGCTGGAAAGGTTCTCACCATATTGCACAAAAGTATCAAGTATGTGATCCATATTCTTGAAGAAATCTAAATGGTCTGCATCAATATTTAATATAATAGCCATTGTGGGAAAATATTTCAAAATATTTCCTTTATATTCACAAGCTTCTGTAAGAATAAAATCTTTAGATCCTAGTCTTACATTGCCATTGATTTCATCTAATTGTCCTCCTAAAAGAATAGTAGGATTAAGTGTTGAACGATTTAATATAGTAGACAACATACTAGTGGTTGTAGTTTTTCCATGAGTACCAGATACTGCAATAGAATTTTTATAATTCTTCATTAATGCACCTAAAAAAGTTGCCCTATCTATTACAGGTACTCCAATGCTGAAAGCCTTTGTAAGTTCTTCATTATCTTTAGATATGGCGTCAGTATATATTATTAAATCTGCATCATTTACATTATCTTCGTTATGATTTATGTAAATTTTGGCTCCCATATCTCTAAGTTTTTCAATTATTGGACTATCTTTAGCATCTGAGCCACTTACAGAATATCCTTCACTCAATAAAATTTCTGCTAAACCACTCATAGAAATACCACCTATTCCTATGAAATGAACTTTTGAATATTCCTTACTATCTATACAAAAATTGAACATAATATTTCCTCCTATTTAGATACTATATATGTATTATTACCATTCTTATATATATTAATATTATTTTATTCTAATATTATTAAATTGTCACTGATAGATTATATCATAAACCTAAGATATTTAAACATAAATTTAATAGATTATGTAAAGTATATGGTAATTTCATATAAAAAAGTAAAAAAATAAAAAAAATTTCAAAAAAAAGAAGGAGTTTTAAAACTTTTATAGAATATATAGAATATTCAATAGTTTCATGACTTAAATAAAGGGGGCTAAATACAAAATGAAAATCACAGATGTAAGATTAAGGAAAATAACAGAAGAAGGAAAGATGAAAGCAATAGTATCAGTAACTTTTGATGAAGAATTTGTAGTTCATGACATCAAAATAATAGAAGGTCAAAATGGACTTTTTGTTGCTATGCCAAGTAGAAAAATGGCAGATGGGGAATTTAGAGATATAGCACATCCTATAAATGCTGATACTAGACAGAAAATTCAAGAAGCCATATTTGAAGAATACGAGAAATCATTAGCTACAGTATAGCCAAAGCTTCTATATAGAAGCTTTTTGGTAACTTTTGTTTAAATTAATTGAAGTAAATTGAAAATTATTGATTTGAAAAATAAAAAGTAGAATTTTTCTATTTACTATAAAAAGAGTTAGAGGCTCTTTTTTATAAGGGATAGGAATGTTCTGCTTTTTTTATATTTTTAAATTAAAACTTGTTATAGTTTCAAAAAAAGACTTCCTTATATTTATAGGAAAAATATAAATTATATTAAATTTTATATTTTTTTGTAGACTTATATTTTAAATGGGTTAAAATAATAATGATAGACAATTGAAATCGAGGTGTAAAAAATGAATATTTCTATTATATTAGCAGCTGGCGAAGGTACTAGAATGAAATCAAAACTTCCTAAGGTATTACATAAGGTATGTGGAAAACCTATTTTACAATATGTAATAGATGCTAGTAAAGGTGCAAATGTTGAAAAGAATGTAGTTGTAGTGGGTTATGGCGGAGATATAACTAAGGAATATTTTAAAGAAGAACCTATAATCTTTAAAACACAGCCTATTGGAGAAGGAATTCCTTATGGCACTGGTTATGCTGTAATGCAGGCAATAGATCACATAGATGATAATAGTACAATAACAATACTATATGGAGATACACCACTTATTACAGAATCAACTATAAATAAATTGATTAATTACCATAATAAAAGTGGATTCCAAGCTACTGTACTAACAGCTATATTTGAGGAACCTACAGGATATGGAAGGATAATAAGAGAGGACTCAGGAAATATACTTAAAATTGTTGAGCAAAAAGATGCTTCAGAAGAAGAGAAAAAAATAAAAGAGATTAATTCAGGTATATATTGCTTTGATGGAAAGCTGTTAAAATATGCTTTAAGTAAGATTGATAACAATAATGCTCAAAATGAATACTATATTACTGATGTTATAGGTATATTAAAAGAAGAAGGGCATAGAGTAGGAGCCTATATAATTGAGGACTCTACAGAAATTCATGGAGTTAATTCTAGAGTACAACTTAGTTTTAGTGAAAAGATAATGAAAGATAGAATTAACGAAAGGCATATGGAAAATGGTGTAACCATAATAGACCCTTCTAACACTTATATTGAAGATACTGTAAAAATAGGTAGAGATACTATTATTTATCCTGGAGTGAGTTTAGAAGGAAGTACGGAAATAGGAGAAGATTGTATTATAAGGAATAATTCTAGAATTGTAAATAGTATAATATCCTCTAATGTAATTATTGAATCTTCAACTATAGAAGACAGTCAAGTTGGAGAAAATACCCATATAGGTCCCTTTGCTCATCTTAGACCAAATAGCAATATTGGTGAAAATGTTAAGATAGGTAATTTTGTTGAAGTGAAAAATTCAGTTATTAAGGATAATACAAAAGCTGGACATTTAGCATATATAGGAGATGCAGATGTTGGACATGATGTTAATATTGGTTGTGGAGTTATATTTGTAAATTATAATGGAAAAGAAAAGTTTAGAACAACAGTAGGAGATAATTCTTTTATTGGAAGTAATTCTAATTTAGTAGCTCCTGTAAAGGTTGAAGCACGGGGATATGTGGCAGCAGGTTCTACAATAGTAGAAGAAGTTCCAGAAGGTGCATTGTCTATAGCAAGGGCAGCACAAGTTAATAAGATAGGTTGGGTGGAAAAGAAAGACTTAATAAAAGATAAATAAACTTAGGAGGAATATGTAAATGAATTTAGGTAGAGGTGGCATGAAGGTTTTTTCAGGCAATGCAAATAGGGAATTAGCAGAAAAGATTTGTAAAGAATTAGGTATTCCATTAGGTACTTGTGATGTCAGTCAATTTAGTGACGGAGAAATAAATGTAAATATTGATGAAACCGTAAGAGGAATAGATGTATTTATAATACAACCAACTTGTTCTCCTGTAAACGATAATTTAATGGAAACATTAATACTTATAGATGCAGTAAAGAGAGCATCTGTAGGAAGAGTAAATGCTGTAATTCCATATTATGGTTATGCTAGACAAGATAGAAAAACTAAGGCTAGAGAGCCAATTACAGCAAAACTAGTAGCAAATCTATTTACTACAGCAGGTGCAGATAGAGTAATAAGCATGGATTTACATGCTGCACAGATTCAGGGATATTTTGATATTCCAGTAGACCATCTTTCAGGTGTTCCTATACTGGCAGAATACTTCAAAGATTTTATAGAAGAGGAAACAGTAATAGTTTCTCCAGATTTAGGTGGAGTAAGTAGAGCCAGAGCTTTTGCTAATCACTTGGATTTACCTATAGCCATTATTGAAAAAAGAAGACCTAAGGCAAATGTATCAGAAGTAATGAATGTTATAGGAGATATTAATGGAAAAAATGTAATCATAGTAGATGATATTATAGATACAGCAGGAACCATAGCTAAAGCGGCATCAGTGCTTAAAAACTTTGGTGCTAAAAAGGTTTATGGATGTGCAACTCATGGAGTGCTATCAGGTCCTGCCATAGAAAGAATAAGAGATTCAGAATTAGAGAAGTTTATTATTACAGATACAATACCTCTTCCATCAGATAAGAAAATAGATAAAATAGAAATAGTATCTGTTGCTCCACTATTTGCTGAGGCCATAAGAAGAATTCATGATAATGAGTCTGTAAGCAAGTTATTTGAATAAAATAATGGGAGATGATTTTTTGTTTGTTGTAGTAGGTCTTGGTAATCCAGGGAAGGATTATACAAATACAAGACATAATGTAGGATTTGATACAATAGATATATTGGCAGAAAGAAATCATATTAATATAAATAAAATTAAATTTAAATCTGTATATGGGGAAGGAAATATAGGAGGCTCCAAAGTTCTACTTGTAAAGCCACAAACATATATGAATAATAGTGGAATTACAGTCAGAGAAATATCTAGTTTTTATAAGATTCCTCCAGAGAATATTATTGTTATAGTAGATGATATTGATATTGACTTCAGTGCTGTTAGAATAAAGAGAAGAGGAAGTGCTGGTTCTCATAATGGATTAAAATCCATAATATACCACCTGCAAAAAGATGATTTTCCTAGAATAAAAATAGGAATTGGAAGGAAAAGGGAGAATCAAAATTTAGCAGATTTTGTACTAAGTAGATTTTCTAAAGAAGAAAGAAAATTAATTGAGGAATCTATTTTAATTGGAGCAGAATCAGTAGAATCTATTATAAAAGATGGTATAGAAGAAGCAATGAATAAATTCAATAATAAAGGAAACAAGGCCCAGGATTAAACCTGGGCTTGAGGTATTTACCTAAGAGGTGAAAAAATGTCAAACATTTTAATAGATCCGTTAAATAGCTTAGACTCATATAATAAATTAAAACTAGATATAGAAAGAAAAGTTAGTCCTATAGGTACTTATGGTATAATCGATGAAAGTATAGGACATATTATCTATGCCCTAAAAGAGCATACTAAAAAACAAATATTAGTTATTACCTATAATGAAGTAAAAAGTAAAAAAATATATGAAGATATAAAAAATATAGGTAACAATAATGTAGTTTTGTTACCAAAAAGAGAATTGGTTTTCTATGAAGTAGATGCCTTTAGTTATGAAAGGAATAATGAAAGAATAGGAATAGTTTCTAAACTTATGGAAGGTGAAGACTTACTTATAGTTACCTCAATAGAAGCAATACTTCATAAACTAATGTCTAAAGATATATTTAAATCCTACTCGAAGAATATATCCCTTGGAGATGAGATAGATTTGGACAATTTAATAAATCTTCTCATAAATGGAGGATATGAAAGAGTTAATATGGTAGAAGGTGTGGGACAATTTAGTATCAGAGGTGGAATTATAGATTTCTTTCCTCCTTATAGTTCAAATCCAATTAGAATTGAATTATTTGATGAAGAAGTGGATTCCATAAGAACTTTTGAAATTACAAACCAGAGGTCCTTGGATATAATGGATCATACACTTATATCTCCAGTAAAGGAAACTTTAATTTTAGAAGACTATAGAGAAAATATTATTGAGAATTTAGACAAGGATTTAAATAGGGCATTATCTAAGACTAAAATCAGTGGAATAGAGAAGGAAAACTTAGAAAATAAGTTCAACAAGTATAAAGAAAGTTTGGCAGAAAAATTGTTTATTTCCAACAGAGAAATGATAATTCCCTATATACCTAAAGAGAACCTATCTTCTATAATAGAGTATTTAAAAGAAGACGCATTAATTTATATGGACGAACCTAAAAGAATAGAAGAAAGTATAAAATTTATGGAGGAGAATTTTAGGTTAAAGCTTACAGACCTTTATGAAGTAGGAGAAATTTTACCTTCTCATTCCAATGTTTTATATGATTATACAGATGTCCTAAAAGAAATAAAGGAAAAAATATGTATTACAAATAGTGCATTATTAAGTGGTACTAATAGCTTTAATCCAAAATCAATTCATGATTTTTCCATTAAAAGTACTCACTCATATCACAATAAGATGGAAATCTTAAAAGAGGATATTAATCATTTCAAATATAGAGGCTATAAAGTAATAATACTTTCTGGAACAGAAGAAAGAGGAAAAAGACTTCAAGACACCTTAGTAAATATGGATATAGAGTCTAGTTTTTTAATGGATAAAAATACAGAAATCAAATCTTCTCAAGTGTTTATTACTCCTGGAAGTATTGGAGGGGGATTTGAATACCCTCTTTTAAAATTCATAGTAATAAGTGATAAAGAAATATTCGGAGCAGGAAAGAAAAAATCTCGAAAAGTAAAAAATAAGGGTACTAAACAAGTTAACTTTTCCGACTTAAATGTAGGAGACTATGTAGTACATGAAAACCATGGAATCGGTCGTTATGAAGGTGTAGAACAGTTAAATATTCAGGGTATTAAAAAAGATTATATGACCATAAGATATAGGGGAGAAGACAAGTTATATGTACCTATAGACCAAATGCACTTAATCCAGAAATACATTGGATCAGATAGTATAAAACCTAAGGTCAATAAATTGTCTAGTGCTGAATGGGCTAGAACAAAAGAAAAGGCTAGAAAAGCAGTAGAGGATATGGCCCATGATTTACTGGAACTATATGCGAAACGGGAAGCATATAGAGGATTTGAATTTTCTAAAGATGGAAACTGGCAAAGGGAGTTTGAAGATTTATTCCCCTATGAAGAAACAGATGGTCAGTTGAGAAGTATCTTGGAAATTAAGAAAGATATGGAAAAGCCTAAACCTATGGATAGGCTTCTTTGTGGAGATGTGGGATATGGAAAAACTGAAGTAGCTTTAAGAGCGGCATTTAAAGCTGTAATGGATAGTAAACAAGTTGCTATTCTAGTACCTACTACAATTTTAGCACAGCAACATTATAATACTATAGTAGAAAGGTTTTCAGGTTTTCCAATTAAAGTCGATGTACTAAGCAGATTTAGAACTAAGTCTCAGCAAAAGCTAGCCATAGACAATATTAGGAATGGAGTAATAGATATTGTAGTAGGTACTCACAGACTATTATCTAAGGATGTTTCGTTTCATGATTTAGGTCTATTGATTATAGATGAGGAGCAAAGATTTGGTGTAAAACATAAGGAATCTCTAAAGAAATTTAAGGAGACAATAGATGTACTAACTCTTACGGCCACCCCTATACCTAGGACATTACATATGTCTCTATCGGGTATTAGAGATATGTCTGTTATTGAAGACCCACCAGAAGAAAGATACCCTATACAGACCTATGTAGTTGAATTTAACGAACAAATGATTAGAGATGCTATTTTAAAAGAAATAGGGAGAGGTGGGCAGGTATATTTTTTATATAATAGAGTTGAGACCATAGACAAGATAACTTCAATTCTTAGGAAGCTAGTACCTGAGGCCACCTTTGCCATAGGACATGGACAAATGTCAGAAAGAGAACTAGAAAAAGTAATGGTAAGTTTTTTAGAAAATGAAGTAGATGTTTTGGTATGTACTACTATTATTGAAACAGGGCTAGATATTCCAAATGTAAATACCATAATAATTCATGATGCAGACAAAATGGGACTTTCCCAATTATATCAATTAAGGGGAAGAGTAGGAAGATCCAATAGAATTGCCTATGGATATTTTACCTATGAAACCAATAAAGTTTTATCAGAAGTTGCAGAAAAAAGACTTAGAGCTATAAAGGAATTTACAGAATTTGGGTCAGGGTTTAAAATTGCCATGAGAGACTTGGAAATAAGAGGAGCAGGAAATCTACTGGGAGTAGAACAACATGGACAAATTGAAGCCATAGGATATGACTTATATGTAAAATTCTTAAGTGAAGCTATTAGAAAATTAAAAGGAGAAGAAGTAGAGGAAAGTATAGATACTACAGTGGACATTAAAGTAGATGGATATATTAAAGAACGATATATCGAAGATGAGGAACAAAAGATAGAGGTATATAAAAAAATTGCTTCAATTTCTAATATAGATGATTATAGGGAATTATTAGATGAGTTAATTGATAGATTTGGAGATTTACCTAAGGAAGTTGAAAATCTAATGGATATTTCCTATATTAGATACTTAGGAAGTAAAAATAATATTAAAAGTATTACTCAAATAAATAAAGAAATTCGATTAGAATTTAGTGATACAGATAAAATCTCAGTAGAACTACTTCACTATTTATCTACTGAATATGGAAAAAGACTATCATTTAATCTATCTCAAGAACCATCTTTTAATTACAAAATAAAATCTAATGTATTAGATGAATTAAAATCTTTAATTGAAAAGATTCATGGTTTTGATTATAAGGGAAACAATATTTAAAAGGCTTATTACAAATAGATAAGAAAGGATGTTACTATTGAAAAAAATAAATTATAGAAAGATTTTAGTCATGGGATTACTATTAGCAATGGTTTTTACCATAGGTGGATGTACAAAAAAAGAAGATGGATTTGTGGCTAAAGTTGACGGAGAAGGTATAACAACTGAAGAATTTGAAAGTGATTTCCAAGTATATAAGAAAATATATGAACAACGACTTGGAGAAGGAGCCATGGCAGAAGTAGGAGAAGACGGAAAAACCCTAGAAGAGAATCTTAAAAATGAAATAGTTCAAAGATTAATCATGGAAAAGATAGTATCAAAAGAAGCAAATAAAATGAATATAACCATAACAGATGAAGAAATTGAAGAGCAAACGTCAAGCTATGTTTCTATGATGGGTGGACAAGAAAAATTTGATGAATTTTTAGAGAATAATAAAATCTCACAGGAATTTTTCAAAGAAAATTTAAGAAAAGAATTATTGTTTAATAAACATAGAGAAACATTTATGGCTGAAACTGATGTAACTGAGAAAGAAGCAAAAAAATATTTTGAAGCCAATAAGGATGATTTAGTTGTAATAAAGGCAAGCCATATTTTGGTAAAGACAGAAGAAGAAGGTAAAAAGGTTTTAGAAAGATTAAATGCAGGTGAAAAATTTGATGTATTAGCCCAAGAAGTGTCTATAGATAAAGCTTCAGCCGTAGAAGGAGGAAATTTAGGATACTTTACTAAGGGCAGTATGATCTCCGAATTTGAAGAAGCTGCATTTGATTTAAATATTGGAGAAGTCAGCAACTTAGTAAAAACAGAAGTAGGATACCATATAATACATCTTGAAGATAGAAAAGATACCTTTGAGGCTTTGAAAGATGATATAATCAAACTGTTAAAGGAACAAAAATATCTGGAAGCTATTCAAGGTTTAAGGAATAGTGCTAAGGTTAAAGTATATTTAGATTTAAAGGATTCAAAATAGAGCAATTAATTAATAAAAAAGGTTAACAACTATGTTAGAGCCGTATTTTGCAAATATGATAAAATAGCGTTATTTTACCTTATATTAAAGTAGTTAATGTAAACACTTTAACATAAAGTAACAAAGATGAATAAAATTTTCCTTTTGGTTGAATAATAATTTTACTACACAATTATTGTTTAAGGAGGAAAATAATGAAGGCCACAGGAATCGTTAGAAGAATAGATGAACTAGGCAGAGTTGTAATTCCAAAAGAAATTAGGAGAACTCTTAGAATTAGAGAAGGTGACCCTTTAGAAATATTTACTGATAGGGAAGGGCAAGTAATTCTTAAAAAGTATTCACCTATAGGAGAACTAAATGAATTTGCTCAGGAGTACTGTGACTCTCTACATGAAAGTACTAACCATACAGCTTTGATTTCAGATAGAGATTATATAATAGCAATATCTGGAGGTTCTAAAAGAGAATACTTAGAGAAAAGGATTAGCCCTGAATTGGAAAAGTTGACTGAAGGTAGAAGCACTTATACAACTAATGCCGATAATAATCCTATGAAGATAATATATGAGGACCCTAATTTAGATAAGTATTCAGCTCAAGTAATTGCACCTATAATTATGCAGGGTGACCCAATAGGTTCAGTTATACTTATATCAAAGGAACCAAATTCTATTATGGGAGAATTAGAAGTAAAGTTAACGGAAACAGCAGCAGGATTTTTGTCTAAACAAATGGAAAATTAGCAACCTACCCATATAGGGTAGGTTTTATCTTTTATTTGTATTATTTTACTAAATTAAGTGATATAATATAAAAGATTATGTTATAGGGGGAAAATTAATGACTAAGAAAAATAATTTCCTAAAAGGTGCCGTTATTTTAAGTATAGCTGGAATAATTGTAAAGATTTTAGGTGCAGTTTATAGAATACCATTATCTAATATAATTCAATCAGAAGGTATGGGATATTATTCTACAGCATATCCTTTATACTCTTTATTACTTTCTATATCTACAGCAGGTTTTCCTGTAGCAATAGCTAAGTTGGTATCAGAGAAAAGAGCAGTAAAAGATTTTAAAAGTGCAGAGCGAGTTTTTAAAGTTGCATTAACAGGGCTTTCCATAGGTGGATTACTTACATCTTTATTCTTATTTTTTACTGCTGGTAGTATGGTAGAGAAAATGGGTAATAGCAATGCCTACTATGCTCTCATTGCATTAGTACCAGCTTTATTTGTTGTTCCTATTATGGCTGTCTTTAGAGGATATTTTCAAGGACGCCAATTAATGACCCCAACTGCATTATCACAGATAATGGAACAGTTATTTAGAGTAGGGTCAGGACTTTTACTAACATATTTTTTATTAGATAAAGGAATTCCCATGGCAGCAGGAGGGGCATCCCTTGGTGGCTCCATAGGTGCTATAATGGGAACCCTTACTATGATATTCATTTACTTTTATGGTCGAAAAGAAGCAAAAAAAGAGTTGGAAAATAGTATATATACTGAAGAGTACAAAATAGGCACTATAATAAAAGACCTTCTTATAATAGCAATTCCTATTACTTTAGGTTCAGCCATTGTTCCAATAATGGACACCATAGATGTGGCAGTTGTATTAAAAAGATTACAATCCATAGGATATTTAGAATCAGAAGCCAATGGATTATATGGTAATCTAAAAGGAATGGCTCAAACGGTAATTAATTTACCTCAAGTTTTCTCCTTGGCGATTTCCATGAGTTTAGTGCCAGTTATTTCAGATGCCAATGCAAGAAGAAAAAAGAAAGAAATAGAAGCTATCTCTGCCTCTGGTATTAGAATGACACTATTAATCGGGTTACCTTGTGCATTTGGTTTATTTGTATTGGCAAGACCAATAATTGGATTATTGTATTATAAAAATGATTTAGAAACCATAATTAATATAGGGAATTTACTATCAATTTTATCCTTTGGTGTAATATTTTTAACTTTAGTTCAAACTTTGTCTGCAATCCTCCAAGGTTTAGGTAAACCAATAGTTCCAGCTATAAATTTATTTATAGGAGCCATAATTAAAGTAATACTTTCATATACTTTAACTGCTGTACCCAGTATAAATATTTATGGTGCTGCTATCTCAACTGTAGTAGCCTTTGGTATTGCAGCAATTTTAGACTTAATAAGTGTGAGGACTTTAGCTAAGGTAAAGCTAAGTTTTAAAGATATATTTATTAAACCTTTCATTTCATCCTTATCTATGGCCATAGCAGCTTTTCTTTCTTATTTATTTTTAATGGATATAATTGGAGAAAAGTTGGCTACAATAGTTGCAGTATTAGTTGGAGTACTTGTATATGGGGTATTTTTAATTATAACAGGAGCTATTACAGAAGATGACTTTAACCTACTGCCTAATGGTGTTAAAATAGGTAAAAAACTAAGTAAATTTAAATTATTTTAATAGAAGTATACAAAGGAGAAAGACTATGGGAAAGATATATATAATAGGATTAGGACCTGGAAGCGTAGATTCCCTTACATTAGGGGCGGTCGATAGAATAAATTCAGGAGATAAAAATTTTTTAAGGACTGAAAAACATCCTACTGTTGAATATTTTATAAATAAGAATATACCTTATAAATCTTATGACTTCTTATATGATAAGGAAGATGATTTTAAAGATGTATATGAAAAAATTGCTATGGATTTAATAGAGGAATCTAAAAAGAATTCTCAAATAAATTATTTTGTACCGGGAAATCCTTTAGTAGCTGAAAAAACTGTAGAAATTCTAATGAATGAGAATATAGATATAGAGATAGTATCTGGTATGAGCTTTATAGAACCTATGATAGAATTAGTGGGGATAGATCCTATAAATGGACTTAAAATAGTAGATGGAGTAGGATTTAATAGCTTGATAGTAGATATAAATTCGGACACTATAATTACTCAGGTATATAACCATAGAATATTATCTGAGGTTAAGCTTATATTATCAGAAATATACGGTGATGAATATGAAATATATTTAATCCATAGTGCTGGAATAAAAAAAGATGAAAAAAAGTACTTTATACCTATTTATGAATTGGATAGAGTTGAAGAAATAGGAGCATTAACTAGTATATATGTGCCTAAAATGGTAAAAATAGATAAGAAAGTATTTGACTTCAACGATTTATTAGGTATAATGAAAATATTAAGATCTGAAAATGGTTGCCCTTGGGATATAGAACAGACTCACGAAAGTATAAGGCAATGTTTAATTGAAGAAGCCTATGAAGTAGTAAATGCCATTGATGAAAATGATATTGATGGACTGGTGGAAGAATTGGGAGATTTATTACTTCAAATTATCTTTCATGGAGAAATTGCCTCTGAAGAAGGAGAGTTTACTCTATATGATATAACGTCAACTCTTGCTCAGAAATTAATTTATAGACATCCTCATGTTTTTTTAGAAAAAAGTGTGGAAAATAGCCAAGAAGTAGTATATAATTGGAATATGCTAAAGTATGCCAAGAGAGATATTCATAGCTTTACTGATAAATTGAAAAATATACCTAAGTTGCCGGCTTTAATGACTAGTTTTAAGATTCAAGAAAAAGCAGCAGAGATTGGATTTGACTGGGAAGACATAAAAGGGGCATTGGATAAGGTAATGGAAGAATATCAAGAAGTAATAGAAGCTATGGAACAATTCGGAGGTGGTGGCGAAGAAACAGAGGACGAAATAGGAGACCTACTTTTTGCTGTAGTCAATCTTTCTAGATTTTTAAATGTAAATCCAGAAATAGCTCTAAACAGGACCATTAATAAATTTATTAATAGATTTGAATTTATTGAGGATGGATTAAAGAAAGTGGGCAAAAGTATTGAGAATGCAAATTTAGATGAAATGGATAGATTATGGAATGAGGCAAAGATACATAAAATCCATTAAAATGCTAACAATTATATAATATAAAGAATGGTTTTAAATTTGCAAAGAATTATTATTTAAATAATAAAACTACGAGGAGGAATTAATTATGAACAAAGCTGAATTAGTATCAAGTATAGCAGAGAAAAGTAATTTAACTAAGAAGGACGCAGAAAGCGCACTTAACGCATTTATGAAGACAGTAGAGGAAACATTAGCAGGTGGAGATAAAGTTCAACTTGTTGGATTTGGAACATTTGAAGTAAGAGAAAGAAAAGCTAGAGAAGGTAGAAACCCAAGAAACCCAGAAGAAATAATTAAAATAGCAGCATCTAAAGCTCCAGTATTTAAAGCTGGAAAGGCTTTAAAAGAAACAGTAAATAAATAATAAAATCAGGTCTTTGACCTGATTTTTTTGTAGGAGTGGTTTTATGAGAATTGATAAGTTTTTGAAAAATGCCAGAATCATAAAAAGAAGAACTATTGCCAAGGAAGCTTGTGAACAAGGTAGAGTATCCATAAACGGAAAAGTGGCCAAGCCTGGGGACGAGGTTAAAGTTGGAGATAGAGTTCAAATTGCTTTTGGAACTGAGCCAATGAATTTTGAAATATTAAATATATCGGATAATGTAAAAAAAGATGATGCTCTAGGGCTATATAAGAAGATAGAATAAAAAAGACTTTGTAATAAAAGTCTTTTTTTATTCATAAATATTAGTGTATGACTATATAAGAAATAGGAGGGATATAATGACTGAAAATAAAATTAGATTTAAAAATCAAAATATAATGGTTGAAGATAGGGATAAAATGACTGTAACAGGAGTAGAGCAGGTAGAAAGTTTCAATGACAATACAATTATATTGACAACGATTAAAGGTGGTATGATAATAAAAGGAGAAGGGTTAAATATATCTAAACTTAACTTAGATGATGGTGGAGTAAAAATAGATGGAAGAATCAATGGACTACATTATACAGATAAGGACCCAAACCCAAAGAATATAATGAGTAAGCTATTTAAATAATTTATAAGGAGAAAAAAATGGATACTTCACTAATATTAGAAATACATATTTTTCTTACAGTTATTTATAGTGGCTTAATGGCAGGATTTATTTATGACTTATATAAAGCCATAAGGTATTTTTTAAGGCCTAATAAAATTATAACTTATTTAGGGGACTTATTGTTTTGGACAGCTATAGCTTCCATATTTTTTTACACTATAATAAAGACCAATTGGGGTGAAATAAGAGGATATATTTTACTTGGTTTTTTTCTAGGAATAATTATATATTATAAATTATTTAGCAAATATATCTATGGACTATGTATTAAAGTTGGAAAAGTCATAAGTACATTTATTAAGGGAATCATTTCTCCAATTTTATATCCTTTTAAACTTCTAAAGAAGAAATCATTGCCAACACTTAGACGAATAAAAAGAATTCCGACGGAAATCATTCAACAAACAAAGAAATACAAAAAAATAATTTCTTCAAAAAAATAGAGGAGTTTTTTGATTTTTGTAGAATAAGTATATATGGGTGGTGAAATAATGCAAAAGAAAAAGAATAAAAAAAGACTTAGTTTATTAAATCTTATTATTGGTTTTTTACTTATATATGTAGGACTTACACTGTGGAATCAAAGGAGCTTAATGAAGAACCTAGAAGCGAAGCGGAAAGAAGTCCAAAAAGAAGTACAAACTCTAGAGAAGGAAATAAATGTCCTAAGTAAAGAAATAGAGGATAGTGACTCTTTGCAATTTGTAGAGAAAGTAGCAAGGGATGAACTAGGAATGGTAAAACCAAGGGAAATTATATATATAGATAAAAATAAAAATAAAAATCCTTTTTTAAATCCTATAAAAAATGAGAACTAATTGACATTAAAAGAGTTCTAATATATACTAAATTAAGAAAACTATTTTTAAGGAGGAATCATTAATTTATGCCAGTATCTGTGGGAGCAGTAGTTGATGGTACTGTTACAGGAATAACAAACTTTGGTGCCTTTATTCAGCTACCAGAAGGTAAAAGTGGACTTGTTCATATTTCGGAAATATCACATGATTATGTAGAAAAGGTAACTGATCATCTGAAAAAAGATCAAAAAGTAAAAGTAAAAGTTTTATCAATTTCAAATGAAGGAAAGATTAGCCTTTCCATCAGACAGGCAAAGCCAAAAACTACTAAACCAGTAGAAATTGAATGGAATAAGCCTGATGATAAAATGAAGCATATGTCTTTTGAAGACAAAATCAGTAAATTTTTAAAAGATAGTAATGAAAAGCAAGACCAATTAAAGACTAGAGATAGTAGTAGAAGAAGTACAAAGCCCAAGAAAATGAGTGGTATGGATGTATAAAACCGGTTTATCCGGTTTTTTTTATTTTGAACCTTTTATGACTGAATGAAGTTTAAAAAAAGACTTTCTTAAAAATAATTTTATAAAAAACTTTTTTATTTTATTCTTTAACTCTAAAAACTACAATTTTCTACATTAACTATGAAATTAGCCACATGAAGCTCTAACTCTTTGAAATCCTCTGTTTTAAAGTTAAAGTAAATTATATTAAGTTCTCCTTATGAAAAGTTAAGGTTATGGGAAATACAAATGATTTATGTCTTAAAATTCTTCAGTTTAAGTCCTTAGATTTGACAAATTACTATGACCTCTTTTGTTAATATGTATCTAAATACAAATAACAGGAGTGATTTTTATGATGAGAACGGATTCTTTAAGGACTCAAGGTCATTGGTATGGAGTAAATCTCAAAATGGATAAGACAACAATAATAACTATAATTATTGGATTTTTCTTAGGAAGGGCAAATTTATTAAATAAACTTACTCCCTTTGGATTTGCATTTTTAACTGCATACATTATAATGAAGAGTTTAAATGTGCCTATGTTATTATCCATTATTATTGGAACTCTAACTTTTCAAGGAGCCAAGGGAATAGGCTATGTTTTATCTTATTTATTGATTTATGGATTTTTCTCTCTATTTAAGGAAGAAAAGACTTATTCGTTAATAAAAGCATCATTAGTATCTTCTATTATATTTACAATTTGTAGGGGAGTAACTGTCCTGATAAGCAAACAACTATTTATTTATGATTTGTTTATGGTGCTATTTGAAGGTATTATTGTTTTTACAATGATTTATATATTTTCTTTTAGTTTACCTATTGAAAAAATAGGTAGTGCAAGTTTTAATAATGAAAAGACGATTTGTTCCTTTATTACGTTGGCATTAGTTTTAGCAGGGGTTAAAGATATAATTATATTGGGAGTTGGAATTAAAAATTTAATTAGTGTAATAATTATTCTATACTTATCCTATAGTTATGGAGCATTTATTGGTGGAACAACTGGAATAATATTAGGAATGGTAGGATATATATCTCAGCCAGAGATGCCTTTTATTATAGGAATACTTGGTATCTCAGGACTTTTAGCAGGTATATTTAAAGACATAGGAAAATCTGGTTCAGCCTTAGGATTCATACTTGGAAATGGAATTATTTCCTTTTATGTCAATGGATTAGGAACTAGTTTCTTAGGAGTGAAAGAAATTGCAGTTGGAATAATATTGTTTTTAATAAGTGCAAATAAAGTAAATGAAAAGTTCTCTGAAAGCTTTGTTTTTGATTTAGATACAAAAAAGGATTACAATCAAAAAAGAGATGATATTATTATTAAAAAGTTAAATAGAATGACAGAACTTTTTAATAATTTAAGTACTACCTTTAAAGAATCAGCAGCGGAAAGAGATTTTCATTCTACAGGTGAGGTATATAGCATGGTAGATAGTATTGCCAATGGAATATGTACAAATTGTCCTAAATATCAAGAATGTTGGGAAGAAAACTACTATAGCACATACCAAAACTTTTTTAATTTAGTTGGTATGGTGGAAATGAAGACGTCAGATAATGAAATCGTTTATGAAGAAGCCAAAAAGTTTTGTATTAAAAGTAGTAGCACTATAGAATTAATTGATAGAGCAGTAGAAAAACTTAATATAGACCATAACTGGAAGCTAAAACTAAGAGAGAATAGACTTCTACTGTCAGAACAACTAGAAGAAATAGGAAAAGTAATACAAAACATGACTAATGAAATATATGTAAATCCAAAATTTAATGAAGAAATAGAACAAAATCTTTATAAAGACTTAAAAAATAATAGATTAGATATAAAGGATATATCTGTAGTACAAATAGGAGAAGAAGAGTTTGAAATATTTGTAGATTTAAATACACCTATAAATTCAGAGGGAAAACTAAAAAGAGCAATAGCACAAAGTTTAGGACACGAGGTAGTAGGTGACACTAATTTTAATAGTATATCTAACAAGAGTCAGAGATTTAAGCTTTTAAGGACAAATCGGTTTAGTGCTATGACCAAGGTGGCCACTATGCCTAACTCAGAAGAAAAAATATCAGGAGATAGTTTTACCTTTGGAGAAATGGAAAACACCCACTTTTCAGCATTAAGCGATGGGATGGGAATTGGAAGAAAGGCTAATGAAGAAAGTAAGGTTGCTATTTCTCTATTGGAAAGACTTATGGAAGCAAATGCAGATAAAGATATAATTTTAAAGACTATTAATTCAGTGCTTAGAGTAAAATCCAATGAAGAAATGTTTGCTACCTTAGATCTTGCATTTATAGATTTATATGCAGGGAAGCTGCAAATGATAAAAACAGGAGCACCAGCAACTTTTATAAAGAAAAAAGATAGAGTAGATATGATTAGTGACGGAACTTTACCTGTGGGAATACTAAGAGATGTGGATTTCAATCTTTACGAAGAGTATATTGAAGATGGTGATATTATCATTATGATGTCAGATGGGGTATTAGATGCAAATAGATATATATATGATTCAGAGGATTGGATGAAAAATATAATAATGAACATAAACAGTATAAATCCTCAAGTTATAGCCAATGAAATACTGGCTACAGTTAGAGGAGTTGCATCTATTGATACTGATGATATGACAGTTCTAGTAACAAAGGTTTGGAAAAATCTTTAAAAGGGAAATACTTAATAGTAAATAGTTGCTTGTAGGCTAGCTTTGCTAGCCTAAACTTTTGTCTTAAATTTAAAATTAGTTGACAATTAGGTTATAATAAGGATATAGTTCATATATAAATAAAATTTAAGGTGATTTGATGAAAGAAAAGGTATTGGCTGCAATTAAAGAGTATAATTTAATTGAAGAAAATGATAATATAATAGTAGGGGTTTCAGGGGGACCAGATTCCATGGCCTTATTATATAGTTTATTGGAAGTTCAAAACTCTATTCCATTTAATGTACATATTGCTCATGTAAATCATGGTGTAAGAGGAGATGACGCTGAGTCAGATCAACTATTTGTAGAAAGAATTGCAAAAGAGTTGAACTTACCCTATTATACAAAAAATGTAGATATGGTAGGGTATGGGAAAGAAAAGGGTATATCTTCAGAGGAAGCAGGACGGGAATTAAGATACGGATTTTTTAGGGATATTCTCTTAAAAGTAGGTAAAGGGAAAATAGCAGTAGCCCATAATAAGAATGACCAAGCTGAAACTTTAGTTATGAGATTTTTAAGAGGTACAGGGATAGATGGCTTGAAAGGGATGGAATTTAGAGTCGAAGATATAATTCGCCCTATACTGGGTATAGATAGAAGGGAAATTGAAAGTTACATAGAAAAAAACAAGATAGAAACTGTATTAGATAAGACAAATTTAGAACCTATATATAGTAGAAATAAAGTAAGATTGGAATTGATACCCTATATAGAAGAAAATTTCAATCCTAATATAATAAATACACTGTGGAGAATGTCTAATATAGCTGCAACAGATGGCAGATTTCTCGAAGAATATTCTAAAGAAAGATTTAATATTATAGTGAAAAATAAAGATAAACATAGTATAATTTTAGAGAGTGGTAAATTCTTGAAGGAACATAAATCTATTCAACAACGAATTATACGAGTGGCTATAGAGAATCTAAATGGAACTTTACAAGGAATTACTGAAACACAGATTAATATAGTATTACGCCTTTTTTTGGCCTTAGAAACAGGGAAGGAAGTTCATTTATCAAATAATATAGTAGCCAAAACCAGATATAATGATTTAATTATTGCAAAAGACCATGAAAGAGATGTAGTTAAATATTTTTATAAGCTAGGTATAGGAGAGACTAACTTAGAGGGTATAGAATATTCTTTTAAAGTTCGTGTATTTCCAAAAGAAAAGAATCTTATATTAGACAAATCAAAGAATACTAGATATTTTGACTTTGATATGGTCAAAGGAAGTCTAGGAGTACGAAATAGACTTGATGGTGATAGAATAAGACCCTTTGGAATGAAGGGTACTAAAAAGCTTAAAGACTATTTTATAGATGAAAAAATACCAAAGGAATTAAGAGATAGGATTCCACTAATTGTAGATGAAGAAAATATTATATGGGTAGTAGGATATAGAACCAATGATTTATATAAAATAACAGAGAATACAAAGAAAATCCTATCAATATCATATAATTAATTATATAATACATAAAAGGAGGATTATAATGGAGAAAATAATTAAGACTGTATTAGTCAGTGAAGAAGATATTGAAAAAAGAGTAAAAGAGCTTGGAAAACAAATTACTGAAGATTATAAGGATAAGGATTTGATTTTAGTAGGCATATTAAAAGGTGCCGTTATTTTTATGTCTGACCTGGCTAGAAATATAAATATGCAGATAGGATTAGATTTCATGGCTGTATCTAGCTATGGCAGATCATCTACATCTACTGGAGAAGTTAGAATAATAAAGGATTTAGACTTTAGTGTAGAAAATAAGGATATACTTATTATAGAGGATATTATAGACACTGGATATACTCTTGCATACTTAACAGATAATCTAAAGAAAAGAGGAGCTAGATCAGTTAAGGTTTGTACTCTTTTAGATAAACCTGAAAGAAGAAAGGTAGATGTTCCAGTGGATTATTTAGGATTTGCTATTCCAGATGAATTTGTAGTGGGATATGGATTGGATTATGCTGAAATAGGCAGAAATTTACCTTATGTAGCAGCTCTTAAAGAAGAAGTATATAGCAAGTAGAAGGTTGAAAAAACCATGTAATTGTGTTATAATGTGTAGATATTATCTGCTCATAAAGAGGAGGGAGGACTTGTATTGAAAAGGTTTTTCAAAGGTATTAGTATGTATTTACTAATAGTAATTATTATAATGTTTCTAGTAACAACTCTTGGAAATGACGTGGAACAGATCAAAACAATAGATGTAACTGAATTAGTAGAACATTTAAATAGCAATAAAGTGGAAAGTATCAAAATTGTAGGCAGAGAGGTCACAGGAAAACTAAGGGATAAGACACAGTTTACGACTATTTTGCCTGTTCAAATGCAGGATACATTCTTTGATAATTATTTAAAGGATAAAGTGGATAATCAGGAAATTGCTTTAAGTTCTGATTTAGAGCCAACGCAACCATTTTGGATAAGTGCAATTCCAACTATATTGATGATTTTAGTCATTGGAGTTTTTTGGTTTGTATTTATGCAGCAATCCCAAGGTGGAGGTGGCGGCAAGGTAATGTCTTTTGGTAAGTCTAAAGCAAGACTTCATAACCAAGAAGATGGTAAGATTATTACTTTTGCTGATGTAGCTGGATTAGAGGAAGAAAAAGAGGAATTAAAGGAAATCGTAGATTTTCTAAGATCTCCTAGAAAATATATTGAAATTGGAGCAAGGATACCTACAGGAGTTCTAATGGTTGGTCCTCCAGGAACAGGTAAAACGTATTTAAGTAAAGCAGTAGCAGGAGAAGCAGGAGTTCCGTTTTTCAGTATATCAGGTTCAGACTTTGTAGAAATGTTTGTAGGTGTAGGTGCAAGTAGAGTTAGAGATTTATTTGAACAAGCAAAGAAAAATGCACCTTGTATAGTTTTTATAGATGAGATTGATGCTGTAGGTAGAAGAAGAGGAGCGGGTCTTGGTGGTGGCCACGATGAAAGAGAGCAGACTTTAAATCAACTTTTAGTAGAAATGGATGGATTTGCTACTAATGAAGGTATTATCGTTATGGCGGCAACCAATAGAGCTGATATACTTGACCCTGCATTACTTAGACCAGGTAGGTTTGACAGAACTGTTTATGTTGGGGTACCTGATGTAAGAGGTAGAGAAGCAATACTAAATGTTCATACAAAAAATAAGCCTTTAGATTCAGATGTTGATTTAGGAGTAGTTGCTAAGAGAACTGTAGGATTTACACCGGCTGACTTAGAAAACTTAGTAAACGAAGCTGCAATTCTTTCAGCTAGATACGGTTTAAAAACAATACCTATGCATTTAATAGAAGAAGCGTCTATAAAGGTTCAAGCTGGTCCTGAGAAAAAGTCTAAAGTTGTAAGTGAGAAGGAAAGAAGACTTACTGCATATCATGAGGCAGGTCATGCTCTTACTTCTAGACTTACTCCAGATACAGATCCAGTACACATGGTAACTATTATTCCAAGGGGAATGGCTGGTGGATTTACGGCTTATATACCAGAAGAAGATAGAAGTTTTCTAACTAAAAAACAAATGGAGGCTAGATTAGTTACTCTTCTAGGTGGAAGAGTGGCAGAGGCATTAGTTTTAGGAGATATAAGTACAGGAGCACAGAACGATATTGAAAGAGCTACTAAAATTGCTAGATCCATGGTTACACACTATGGTATGAGCCAAAAACTTGGACCTATGACTTATGGTACTGATGATGAAGAGGTATTTGTAGGCAGAGATTTTGGCAGAGCTAGAAATTACAGTGAAGATGTGGCAGCTGCCATAGATAAAGAAATGAGAGAGTTAATAGATACAGCTTATAATCAAGCAGAGAAACTATTAGAAGAAAATATGAATAAACTTCATAAAATAGCAGAAGTTTTACTAGAAAAAGAAACAATAGATGGCAAAGAATTTGAAGAAATATTTATAGGTTCATAAGAAAAGTAGGAGAATTTCTCCTGCTTTTTTTTATGAATAAAAAGAAATAAGGGAAAGATTTATATGAAAATATGCAATATAACATTCATTTTTAAAATATATTGAAATATATGTTGCAAAAAACATCCAATTGTTACTATAATAGGGTAGGTAGAACTTTTTATAAAGATTAGAAATTACCATAAATAGGAGGCAAGAAAATGTTTGATGATAAAAAGATCAATGAAATTAAATCATCAGTTGATCAATGGGAAAAAGAAGTGGTGGAGAAGTCCATATCAAGATTTCCAGAAAGGAAAGAAAAATTCACAACAGGATCAAATATAGAAGTTAATAGACTATATACTCCTGTTGATGTAAATGAGTTGAACTATAATGAAGATTTAGGCCTTCCGGGGGAATATCCATTTACCAGAGGTGTTCAATCTACCATGTATAGAGGTAGACTTTGGACAATGAGACAATATGCTGGATTTGCATCAGCTGAGGAGTCAAACGGAAGATATAAATATCTTTTGGAACAAGGACAAACTGGGCTTAGTGTTGCCTTTGATTTACCTACACAAATAGGATACGATTCAGATGACGGTTTATCTGAAGGTGAAGTTGGTAAAGTTGGAGTAGCCATAGACTCATTAAAGGATATGGAAACTTTATTTGATGGAATACCTTTAGATAAGGTAAGTACATCTATGACCATAAATGCACCTGCATCTGTTTTACTTGCCATGTATATTGCTGTTGCAGAAAAACAAGGTGTATCAAAGGAAAAACTAAGAGGAACTATTCAAAATGACATTTTAAAGGAATACATAGCAAGAGGTACTTATATATTTCCGCCAGAGCCATCTATGAGATTAATTACCAATATATTTGAATATTGCTCAAAAGAAGTTCCTGGATGGAATACCATAAGTATTAGTGGATACCACATAAGAGAAGCAGGTTCTACTGCGTCACAAGAAGTTGCATTTACATTGGCTGATGGTATAGCCTATGTTGAAGCTGCTATTAAAGCAGGACTTGATGTAGATGATTTTGCACCAAGATTATCATTCTTCTTTAACGCTCATAACGATTTACTAGAAGAAGTAGCGAAATATAGAGCAGCCAGAAGACTATGGGCTAAGATAATGAAGGAAAGATTTAATGCAAAAAATTCAAAGTCAATGCAGCTAAAATTCCATACACAAACAGCAGGTTCTACTTTAACAGCACAACAACCGGATAATAATATAATAAGAGTTACAATCCAAACTTTAGCAGCAGTTCTAGGAGGAACTCAATCTCTTCATACAAATTCAAGGGATGAAGCATTAGCACTACCTACTGAAGATTCAGTTAGGATTGCTCTAAGAACACAGCAGATAGTAGCTCACGAATCAGGAGTAACAGAAACAATAGACCCGTTAGCGGGATCATATTATATAGAAAACTTAACTAATAAAATAGAAGAAGAAGCTTTAAGATATATAGAAAGTATAGATGAACTAGGTGGAGCACCTAAAGCTATAGAAAAAGGATATATTCAAAAAGAAATTCAAAATGCTGCTTACAGATATCAAATGGAAGTGGAATCTTTAGATAGAATTGTTGTAGGAGTAAATAAATTTAAAATCGAAGAAACAGATAAAAAAGAGTTATTAAAAGTAGATAAGACAGTAGAAATAAGTCAAAAAGAAAAATTAAAAGTATTAAGATCAGAGAGAAATAATGAAGATGTGGAAAAAGCATTAAATACATTAAAAGAAAAGGCAAATACTCAAGAAAATCTAATGCCATTTATCCTAGATGCAGTAAAGACATATGCAACTTTAGGTGAAATATGTAATGTATTAAGGGAAGTATTTGGAGAATATCAACAATCAGTAATACTATAGTCAAGGGAGGCTTGACTAATTGTGAATGTTGAATGTTGAATTGTGAATTAAAACCATGAATAGAATTAGGATTCTGAATTTCACTTTAATTCGACATTCAAAATTTAAAATTCAAAATTCGTGAGTTGTACTCACGCTGGGAGGTATATATATGGATAAACCAATTAGGGTTTTAGTTGCAAAGCCTGGACTAGATGGACATGATAGAGGTGCTAAGGTAATAGCAAGAGCTTTAAGGGATGCAGGAATGGAAGTAATATATACTGGACTTAGACAAACTCCAGAACAAATAGTAGCTGCTGCAATTCAAGAGGACGTAGATGCCATAGGTATGAGTATATTATCAGGAGCACATAATCATTTGTTTCCAAAGGTGGTGAACCTACTAAAAGAACAAGGAGTAGATGATGTGTTAATAGTAGGTGGGGGAGTTATTCCAGAGGACGATATTCCTTTTCTAATAGAATCAGGTGTAGAAGCAGTATTTACTCCGGGAACACCAACAAAGGATGTAGTAGATTTTATCACAAATAACCTAAAAAGGTAAATAGGTGGTGCTTTATTTGGATATTCGTGAAAGAATTTTAAAGGGAGATAAGAGAGCCTGTGCCAGACTCATTACAATGATAGAAAATAACAATGAGGAAGCAATAGATATTTTAAAAGAGTTATATAAAAATACAGGCAATGCTTATGTCGTCGGTATAACTGGACCTCCAGGAGCGGGAAAGTCTACTTTAACAGATAAATTGACTAAGGAACTTAGAAAGCTTAATAAAAAGGTAGGAATAGTAGCAATAGACCCTACTAGCCCCTTCAGTGGTGGTGCAATATTAGGAGATAGGATTAGGATGAATGACCTTTCCTTAGATAAAGATGTATTTATAAGAAGTATGGGAACCCGTGGTTCATTAGGTGGTATGTCAAATTCCACTTGGGGTGCAGTAAAAGTATTAGATATATTTGGTTGCGACTATATTTTCATAGAAACAGTAGGCGTAGGTCAATCGGAGGTAGATATAGTAAAGACAGCAGATACAGTACTTATGGTTATGGTACCTAATCTAGGTGATGATATTCAAGCCATAAAGGCGGGAATAATGGAAATTGCAGATGTATTTTCCATAAATAAATCAGACCTTGATGGTGCAGATAAAACTAAGGTGGAAATAGAAATGAACTTAGATTTAAATGAGCAGAAGGACTATAGACCACCAGTAGTTAAGGTATCAGCTGGACAAAATAAAGGTATAGATACTCTGTTGGAAAAGATTCTAGAGCATAGAGACTATCTAGAGCGAACAGATAAGCTAAAAGAAATAAGAACAAGAAATAATAAATTAGAATTGTTAAAGATGGTAGAGGAAGATTTAATGAAAATAATATTAGATAAGGCAGTAAAAGAAGATTTACTAGAAAATTTAGGAAAGAAAATTACATCAAAAGAAACGGACCCATATAGTGCTAAAGATGAAATAATTGCACTGATTAGAAAATAGTAATTCACAATTTACAATTCACAATTAAAGTAATTTCAAAAACTTGCTTATCATCAGTGTATTGTGAACTGTACATTGTATGATGAAAGGAGAAAATATAATGGTAGGTAAAGTGGACCATATAGGAATTGCAGTAAAGAATTTAGATGAAACTCTTAAGTTTTATGAAGACATATTAGGCATGAAATGTGTAGATAAAGAAGTAGTAGAAGAGCAAAAGGTAAAAGTTGCTTTTTTACCTATAGGGGATACTGAAGTAGAATTACTTGAATCAACAGAAGAAGACGGTCCTATAGCTAAGTTTATTGAGAAAAAAGGTGAAGGAATCCAACATATTGCCTATAAAGTAGATGACATAGAAAAATCAATAGAGGAATTAAAGGCAAAAGGTATTAAGATGATAGATGAAAAGCCAAGATATGGTGCTGGTGGTGCTAAAATTGCGTTCTTACATCCAAAGTCAACCTTTGGAGTTCTTATAGAACTTTGTCAAAGAGATTAGGCATTTTAAAAAAGGAGGGTAAATATGAAGGAAAAAATTGAAAGGCTCCTGGAAACTACTAAGAAAATAGAACTTGGTGGCGGGGAGCAAAGAATTGAAAAACATCATAAGTCAGGGAAACTTACTGCTAGGGAAAGAATCAACCTATTATTTGATGAAGGTAGTTTTGTTGAGGTTGATAAGTTTGTAGAGCATAGATGTACAAACTTTGGTATGGAAAAAGTAGAAGCAGCTTCTGATGGAGTAGTAACTGGATATGGTACAGTAGAAGGAAGACTTGTATTTACTTATGCTCAAGATTTTACTGTAGTAGGTGGCTCTCTTGGAGAGATGCACGCTGCGAAAATCTGCAAGGTCCAAGATATGGCATTAAAAATGGGTGCACCAATTGTAGGATTTAATGATTCTGGTGGAGCAAGAATTCAAGAAGGTGTAGACGCCTTGTCAGGATATGGAAAGATATTTTATAGAAATACTATTTCATCTGGAGTAATACCTCAAATATCAGTTATAATGGGGCCATCAGCAGGTGGAGCAGTTTATTCACCAGCGTTGACAGATTTTATATTCATGGTAGATAAAACTAGTATGATGTTTATAACAGGACCACAGGTAATTAAATCTGTTACTGGAGAAGAAGTAACTCAAGAAGAACTAGGTGGGGCAAATACACATAACAAAGTATCTGGAGTTGCTCACTTTATGGACAACACAGAAGCCGAATGTATAGAGCGAATAAAGGAGTTACTATCACTTTTACCTTCTAATAATCTAGAAGACGCACCAGTTTATACAATGGAAGATGAAATCAATAGAATAGAAGAGCAACTAAATGAGATAGTTCCAGTAAATCCTAATAAACCTTATGATATGAAGGAAGTTATAAAGCTTATAGCGGATGGAGGATATTTCTTTGAAGTTCAGGAGAAATTTGCTCAAAATATAATAACTGGATATATAAGATTAAATGGAAAAACCATAGGAGTAGTTGCTAATCAGCCAAAAGTATTAGCAGGATGTTTAGATATTAATGCCTCAGATAAAGCTGGAAGATTTATAAGAACTTGTGATGCTTTTAACATTCCTTTACTTAACTTAGTAGATGTTCCAGGATTTTTGCCAGGGGCAACTCAGGAATATGGTGGAATAATAAGACATGGTGCAAAGATGCTTTATGCTTATAGTGAAGCGACTGTACCAAAGGTTACACTAATAGTTAGAAAGGCTTATGGCGGAGCCTATCTTGCCATGTGCTCTAAAGATTTAGGGGCAGACCAAGTATTTGCATGGCCAAATGCAGAAATAGCAGTTATGGGACCAGATGGAGCTGCAAATATTATATTTAAAAAGGATATTGAAAACTCTAATGATCCAATAGCAACTAGACAAGAAAAAATAGCTGAATATAGGGATACTGTAGCTAATCCATATATAGCTGCTCAAAGAGGATTTGTAGATGATGTAATAGTTCCAAGTATTACCAGACCAAGACTTATTTCTGCCTTTGATATGTTAGAATCAAAGAGAGAAAATAGACCTGCTAAAAAACATGGTAATTTACCAGTATAAAAGAGGTGAGATAATTGGGTGAATATGTTAGTTTTGGGGAAAGTATAGTAATTACAATATTTAGTATGGTAGTAGTATTTGTAGGATTAATTGTACTTGCAATGCTAATATCTGTATTAAAGGCAGTAGGAAATAAAGCGGATAAAACTGAAAATCTTAGCAAGATAGATGATAATGTGGAAAAAAACATAGTAAAAGAATCAAAAAAAGATAATGTAGATGATGAAGCGTTAGTTGCAGTTATAGCAGCTGCTGTAGCAGCAAGTTTAGGTGTTAATGTACCAGAAGTAAATATAAAAAGTATTAAAAGAGTGCAACAAAAGAATTTAGTTTGGTCTACAACTAGTAGACAGGAGCAAATATACGGAAAACTATAAAATTTATTAAGGGGGAGAAGTTATGAGAAAGTTTATGATAAATGTTAACGGTAATTCTTATGAAGTTGAAGTTGAAGAAGTAGGAGTAAGTGGGACGTCACAAAGGTCAGTAGTATCAGCACCGTCAACACCAGCACCAACACCATCAGCTCCTAAAGCAGCTCCAAAAGAAGAAAAGAAAGAAGTTGTAGTATCAGCAGGGCAAGAAGTAGTAGAAGCACCAATGCCAGGAAATATCTGGAAGATAGATGTTAAAGAAGGAGATACGGTTAAAGCGGGAGATATATTATTGATACTTGAAGCAATGAAAATGGAAAACGAAATTTTGGCTCCAAGAGATGGAGTGGTTGCAAGTATAAATACTACACAAGGAGCAGCTGTAAATACAGGAGATAAATTAGTAGTATTAGACTAATTCCATTAAGAAAGGAAGGTAAATTTCATGAACTTAGGACAGATATTGCTGGAATTTTTCCAGAGCACAGGAATTGCAGCCATAACCTGGGGACAGGCTTTGATGCTTTTGGTATCCTGTATACTGTTATACTTAGCAATTGCTAAAGGATTTGAGCCTCTATTACTTATTCCCATTGCTTTTGGTATGTTATTGGCGAATTTACCAGAAGCGGGATTAATGGCTCCGCCAGTTGTACAGATTGCCCCAGACCCTATAACTGGAGAACTAGTTTCTACCACCATAGAAAATGGAGGACTTCTATATTATCTATACCAAGGTGTTAAATTAGGTATATATCCACCACTTATATTCCTTGGAGTAGGAGCGATGACAGACTTTGGACCATTAATAGCCAATCCAAAGAGTATATTACTTGGTGCAGCAGCACAATTAGGTATTTTTATTACATTTATAGGAGCTACTTTATTAGGATTTACAGGACCAGAAGCAGCTAGTATTGGTATCATAGGTGGAGCAGATGGACCTACGGCATTATTTTTAACATCTAAACTAGCACCACATTTATTAGGACCAATAGCAGTAGCAGCATATTCATACATGGCTTTAGTGCCAATTATTCAGCCACCAATTATGAAGGCATTAACAACTAAAGCCGAAAGAGAAGTAGTAATGGGACAGTTAAGACCAGTGTCTAAAAAAGAAAAAATTATTTTTCCTATTTTAGTTACATTGTTGGTTTCTTTATTATTACCATCAGCAGCAGCCTTAGTAGGTATGCTAATGTTCGGTAATCTATTTAGGGAGTCATTAGTAGTAGATAGATTGTCAGAAACAGCACAAAATGAGCTGGTAAATATAGTTACAATATTCTTAGGAACTACTGTAGGAGCAACGGCAAATGCAGAAACTTTCCTTACAGTAAGAACTCTAAGTATAATAGCCTTAGGACTTATAGCATTTTCCATAGGAACAGCAGGTGGAGTATTATTTGGTAAGATAATGTATAAGACTTCAGGTGGAAAAGTTAATCCTCTTATAGGTTCAGCAGGAGTATCAGCAGTACCAATGGCAGCTAGAGTATCACAAAAAGTGGGACAAGAAGCTAATCCAAGAAATTTCTTATTGATGCACGCTATGGGACCCAATGTAGCAGGAGTAATAGGTTCAGCCATAGCAGCAGGGTTATTGCTGAATTTCTTTGGCGGATAAAATTTAGTGAATAACTAATGTAAGTAGGAACCAAAATTGTGGTTTTCAATTTGGTGTACATTGCTTAGTTTGTTTATCTAGTGGATAGTGAATAGTTAAAGAAATATCTTTTAAAACTATTCACTATTCATTTTTCACTATTTACTGTTTTTAGGAGGTGGTTTTATGTATGAAGGTTATATAACTGATGTAGAGGGCATTAAAGTTGGTCACCACCAATCAGAAGAGGGAATGACAGGATGTACTGTAATTATTTGTGAAAAAGGTGCTACTGGAGGAGTAGATGTAAGAGGCTCAGCTCCTGGAACTCGCGAGACTGATTTATTTAAGACTGAAAAAATGGTTGATAAAGTTCATGCAGTAGTTTTGTCAGGTGGTTCTGCTTTTGGTTTAGATGCAGCAGCAGGTGTTATGAAATATTTGGAAGAACAAGAGGTAGGGTTTGATGTTTCCGTAACTAAAGTTCCCATAGTGGCCTCGGCAGTGATATTTGATTTACATATTGGAGATTATAGAATAAGGCCTGATTTTGAAATGGGTTATATAGCAGCGAAAAATGCCAATGAATATACTACTAAGCTACAAGGTAATATAGGATGTGGTATGGGAGCAACCATAGGAAAAATATTGGGGCCACAAAATTCTATGAAATCAGGACTGGGTTCTGCCACTGTAAAATCAGGGGAGTTAATAGTATCTGCCTTAGTCTCTGTAAATAGCTTTGGTGATGTATATGATTTTACAACTAATGAACAAATAGCAGGTGTTTATGATTATAAAAACAATAAACTTCTTAGTACTATAGACATAATGAAGAATATAAATAAAGATTTAGGTTTTAGCATAAGTAATACAACCATAGGAGTAATAGCCACTAATGGGATTTTAACTAAAGCCCAGGGGAATAAAATAGCAGAAATGGCTCATAATGGATTTGCAAGGTCTATTAATCCAATTCATACTATGTTAGATGGGGATACAATATTTACCATGGCAACAAATGAAGTAAAGGCAGATATAAATCTTTTAGGAACCTTAGCAGCTGAAGCCATGAGTAGAGCCATAACCAATGCTATAATATTTGCAGAAGGTTATAATGGATTAAAAGCTTATAAAAATATTTAAAAAATTAATAATTGATTTTTATTGAATTAATATGAAAATACAATTATAATAATTGTATCAATTAGCCAATATCAAAATTGAGTTGGACTGGATAAAAGTTAAATTGAATATTAAATCGACTGGTATCCAAAATAATAGGAACTAGAGCGGAGGGATTTTAATGGAAAAAGAAAAGAGATTTACTGTAAGGAAAATGACTATTATAGGAGTATTAGGAGCTATATCAGCAGTACTTGGAATGACTCCCTTAGGGTTTATTCCAGTAGGACCTACTAGAGCAACTATAATGCATATACCTGTAATTATAGGAGCATTAATGGAAGGACCTGTAGTAGGAGGCTTTGTTGGGCTTATATTTGGGATATTTAGTATTTTTCAAGCTATAACCAATCCAACACCAGTATCATTTGTATTTTTAAATCCAATAGTATCTGTATTACCAAGGGTGCTAATAGGTATAGTATCTTCTTATGTATATAATAGACTGAAGAAAATAGGAAAAGAAAAGACAAAGATATTGTTATATCTGATTTTAACAGGAATTATATCCTATTTGTCCTATGGAATATATATAAATATTAAAAATCAAAGCAGTATATGGTTAAGTCTAATGAATATAGGACTGATAGCTTTAACCTTAATAATAATTTACTTTACTGCAACTAAGCTTAAAGATAGGGCATTAGACATTATTATATCCACTACAATAGGTACACTGACTAATACAGTTGGAGTTTTAACTATGATATATATTTTCTATGCTGAGAGATTTGTAGGTGCCATAGGCGGTGATATAAATACAGCAAGAAAGGTTATATTGGGAATAGGAGTGGCTAATGGTTTACCAGAGACTATTATAGGGATTATAATAGTAACTTCAGTAGTAGGAGCTTTAAAGAGCAGAAGATAAGGATGGAAGGTGAAATCATTGTTATTAGTTATAGATGTTGGAAATACAAATGTAGTATTTGGAGTATATCAAGAAGAGAAGCTATTATATGATTGGAGAATAGCCACAGAAAAAGATAGAACCTCTGATGAATATGGGCTTCTATTTGAACAGATTTTTAGGTATCATGGATTAGATCCAAAACAAGTAAAAAATGTTATTATTTCATCTGTAGTACCACCACTTATGCATACTTTACCTGCCATGAGTATAAAGTATTTTGGAATAGATCCTATTGTAATTGGTCCGGGAGTAAAAACTGGAATGAATATAAAATATGATAATCCAAAAGAGGTAGGGGCAGATAGAATAGTAAATGCTGTAGCGGCCTACGAAAAATATGGAGGGCCTTTAATAATAGTAGATTTTGGTACTGCCATAACATTCTGTGCTGTATCAAAAAATGGGGATTATTTAGGCGGTGCTATTACTCCAGGAATTAAGATTTCATCAGAAGCATTGTTTATGAGAACAGCTAAACTTCCTAAAGTGGAAATTGCAAGACCTGAAAAAGTAATAGCAAAGAATACAATAAATAGTATCCAATCTGGTTTAGTATATGGATATATAGGAATGGTAGATTATATAATATCAAAGATGATAGAAGAAATGGAAGAAGATGAAAGAACAGTAAAGATAGTGGCTACTGGTGGATTTTCAAGTTTAATTGCTTCAGAAAGTAAATATATAAATAGAATAGATAAATTGTTGACTCTTGATGGACTCCGAATAATATTTGAACGAAATAAGTAAGTAGCTTAATAGCTACTTACTTTTGTAATGTGTATTGAGGTGAATATATGAAAATAGGAAATATAGAATTGGAAAACAATATATTCTTGGCTCCAATGGCAGGAGTTACAGATTTAGCCTTTAGAATACTATGTAAGGAAATGGGTGCTGGATTAGTTGTATCAGAAATGGTAAGCAGCAAAGGAATGTACTATGAAGATCCAGGTACCAAAACTTTGTTGCAAGTAAATCCTAAAGAACGACCAATAGCCATACAAATCTTTGGTTCTGATTCAAAGATTATGTCAAATATAGTTGAAGAGTATCTAAATCCGAGGAAAGACATAGATATTATAGATATAAACATGGGCTGTCCAGCACCTAAAATAGTTAAAAATGGTGATGGAAGTGCCTTAATGAAGGAACCCAAATTAGTAAGGCAAATATTGAGGGAAGTAATAAGAGTATCTCAAAAACCTGTAACCTTAAAGATAAGAATGGGCTGGGATGAAAGTAGTATAAATGGAATAGATATTGCTAAAATAGCAGATGAAGAAGGAGTTGCTGCTCTTACTGTTCATGCAAGAACTAGGGATATGTTTTACTCAGGAAAGGCAAATTGGGAATTTATAAAAGAGGTAAAAGAAAATGTTAGTATTCCTATAATAGGAAATGGAGATATATTTGGACCACAAGATGCAGTAGAAATGTTTAAACTAACTAACTGTGATGGAGTTGCCATAGGTCGAGGATCCCAAGGAAATCCTTGGATATTTAAGAGAATAAGAGATATAATGGTAGGGAAGGAAGATAGGCCTCCGACAAATGAAGAAATAATACAAATGTGTATTAGGCATTTGGAACTCCTTTGCTCTATAAAGGGTGAAAGAGTAGGAGTAAGAGAAATGCGAAAACATACTGCCTGGTATTTAAAGGGTTTGAGAAACTCCAATGAAATAAAAAATTTAATATATACTATTGTTAGTAAAGAAGAAATAAAGAAAGTTTTATATGAATATATTGCTTCTAATCCATAGAGTTGTAATAATAATAAACTCTCCTCATATAATAAAGTAAAAATTATATAGGAGGGATAGTATAGGACTTATATATATATTAAGTAATGAAAGATATTTGGAGTTTTATAAAAAAGGATTTTCAAAGTATATACCTGAATTTCTATTGCCCAAAATTAAGCCTAAAATAATAGAAGACATTTTAAAGGAAGATAAAGTAATTGGTAAAATAGTAGGAATAAATTTAAAGCCTATGGATTTGAATAATCAAGAAAATCTAGAAAAATTTCTAGAAGCCTTATTAGAACTTAAAGACGAAGACAGCAATACACTATTTATTGAAGGCTATGAGAACTTAAGCTCATTAACATTGGAATCTATACAGGATATTACTAAAATGAAAATTTTTAATGGAGAATATACTAGATTATCTAATATTTTAGTAGTCATTAGAAAAATATTTAGTATTCTAAAGGAAGATTTAGAGGATAAGGAAATTTTAGTTGTTTGTGATGAAAAAGAAATAGCAAAGAGAATAATAAAGGAAATTTCAAAAGGTTTTAGGTTTATAACTTCCATAGGTTGTGAGGAATATAATGATGAAATCTATGAATATATACTAGATGAAACTGGTTTATCTTTATTTTATCCTATAAGTATTCATAAGATTTTAAGTAGATATAGTGTAATAATTAATTATACAGAGAAATTGGAATTTGATATTTCAAAGGTTAAGAGAAATGCCATAGTATTTAATTTCAGTAAGATAGACTTGAAAGACAATAAAAATAGAACACATTTTATAGAGGATTATGGCTTTGATTTTAAAGAATTAGGTATAAAAACTGAATGGATAAACCATAAAATTACTTCAAGTTTATTTGAATCTTTATTAGGAATGGAAAATCATAGCATAAACTATTTAATATCAGGAAATAATTATTATTCATTAAAAGATTATGTTAATTTATTTATAAAGGTAAAAGGAAGATTCTAAGACTTGACATTATAGACTCACTTGATTATAATATCTTGCATACAATAAGGAATTATACTTTTATTTTATTGATTTCATAGCTTATATATAGAAATAATATTACTATACAACTTAAATTACTAATATTTGTTAGTCAAAGGAGAGAGATGTAAATGCCAGAAAAAGATGTTTTTTTAACAGAAGAGGGATTGAAGAGATTAGAGGATGAATTAGACGAATTAAAAAGTGTTAGAAGAAAAGAGGTAGCTGAAAAAATAAAACAGGCTTTAAGCTTTGGTGATATAAGTGAAAACTCAGAATATGATCAAGCCAAGAATGAACAGGCACAACTAGAAGAAAGAATTGCAAAATTAGAAACTATGTTGAGAAACGCAAGAATAATAGATGAAGATGATATTACAACAGATGTTGTAGGTATAGGCTCTAAAGTCTTAGTAAAGGATTTAGAATATGATGAAGATATGGAGTTTATAATAGTAGGTTCAGCAGAGGCGGACCCATATAACGGTAAAATATCAAATGAATCACCAGTAGGCTCAGCACTTCTAGGATGTAAATCAGGAGATACTGTAGAAGTAGTGGTACCAGATGGAAAAATAGAATATCAAATAGTAAATATCACAAGATAGAGCTAGAACAAACTAAGGAGGGAATGCAGTGGGAGATACTGAATTAAATTTAAATGAAATGCTGATGATGAGGAGAGAAAAACTTAAAGAATTAATAGAAAAAGGAAAAGATCCATTTGTAGTTGAAAAGTTTGACTATACTCATCATAGTTCTACTATTAAAGATAAATTTGAAGAATTAAACGGACAAAAAGTAGCTGTTGCAGGAAGAGTAATGTCAAGACGCGGACACGGTAAAGTTAGCTTTATTGATCTTCAGGACAGTGAAGGACGTATTCAGATATTTGCTAAACAAGATGTAATGGGAGAAGAGCAATATAAGGATTTAAGCCTGTTAGACCTTGGAGATATTATTGGAGTTAATGGAGAAGTATTTAAAACACAAGCTGGTGAAATATCCATAAGAGCTGAAGAAATACTTATAATGAGTAAGTCATTACAAATCTTACCAGAGAAGTTCCATGGATTAAAGGACCAAGATTTAAGATATAGGCAGAGATATGTAGACTTAATAGTAAATCCTGAAGTAAAAGAAACTTTTATTCTTAGAACGAAAATAATCAAGGCTGTTAGAGAGTATTTAGATGACAGAGGTTTCCTAGAGGTAGAGACTCCAATTCTAAGCCCTATAGCAGGTGGCGCAAATGCAAGGCCTTTTGCAACACATCATAACACCCTAGATATAGATATGTATTTAAGAATAGCAAATGAATTGTACTTAAAGAGATTAATAGTAGGTGGATTTGAAAAGGTTTATGAAATGGGCAGAATGTTTAGAAATGAAGGGATGAGTCCAAAACATAACCCTGAGTTTACCAATATTGAACTTTATCAAGCTTATGTAGATTATGAAGAAATGATGAGATTAACAGAAAACCTATTTGCATATGTTGCAGAAAAGGCATTGGGAACTACAAAAATAAACTATCAAGGCACAGAATTAGAACTAGCTCCACCTTGGAGAAGATTAGATATGGCAGATGCAGTAAAAGAATTTACAGGAGTAGATTTTTCTACAATAAATACTGATGCAGAAGCCATAGTAGTGGCTAAAGAAAAAGGAATAGAAGTTAAACCTGGTATGACTAGAGGACATATTATATCAGAAATGTTTGAAGAATTCTGTGAAGAACACTTAATTCAACCTACATTTATTACAGGACATCCTGTTGAAATATCACCTCTTGCTAAGAGAAATCCTGAAGATCCAAGAAAGACAAATAGATTTGAAGCTTTTATTAATACTTGGGAATTGGCAAATGCCTTTTCAGAGTTAAATGACCCTATAGATCAAAGACAAAGATTTGAAGATCAAGTTAAGCAAAAAGATTTAGGTGATGATGAAGCTCATCCAATGGATTATGATTTCATCAACTCTATTGAAGTAGGTCTTCCACCTACAGGTGGTCTTGGTATTGGAATTGATAGAATGATTATACTTCTTACAAACCAACCAAGCATTAGAGATATACTTTTATTCCCAACTATGAAACCATTAGATGAATAAGATATAAAGATACGGCAGGATATAGTCCTGCCTTTTTCATTTAATAGGAAAGTCCTACTTTTCCTATTAAATAAAAAAAAGGCAGCCCAGGAATCTTGAGCATGCCAATAAAGCCTAAGATTGTTAGACTATTTTCTGTACTCGTAATGAACACCACGAATACCAG
>NZ_VUNQ01000001.1 GCF_009695605.1 Tissierella pigra | reverse complement strand
CAGTAAGATTTACACCAGATCAATTTGGTAAAGTAAAAGGTACAAATATTTACTTCTGGGATACTTCATGGCCAAGTCCGGGAGGAAATAGAATAGGACTTACAATATATGGAATAGATGCAAATGGAAAACCATACAAAGTTGGAGAACCAATATTCCAAGATGTAGTTAGAGGTGAATGGAACTATATAGACCTATCAAGCCTTGGCTTCTCAACAGATAAAGACTTCTATATCTCAACTATCCAAGACGCAGCAGGTACTCAGTGTCCAGGAACAGGTATAGACCAAAATTCACCATATGAAGATAGATCATATATGAATATTGACGGAGAATTTAAACTACTAAGCTCTGAAGATACTCAAGGCGGATTGATGATTAGAGCAAGAATGGAATATGCAATGGATGTTCCGGCAATAACTAATCTAGCTCCAGAAAGCTATACAAATCAAGATTCAGTAAGAGTAGAAGGAAAGGTCACAGCAGATGGTAAGGTAAATGTATATGTAAACGATATAAAAACAACCTCAATAGATTCTGAGAATAGAGAATTTGAAGTAGAAGTACCTCTACCAGAAGAAAGAAATACAATTAAGGTAACAGCTGAATTGAATGGAATAGAAACAGAACCATCAGCATCAGTAGTAGTAATAAAAGATAAATTAGCACCAGTTTTAACAGTAGATGAGCCATTAGACAATGCTAAGATAAAAGAAGAATCAGTTCATGTAATAGGTACTGTAACTGACAATATTGGCTTAGAAAAATTAGAGATAAATGATAAAGAAATATCAGTAGATGAATCTAATAACTTCCATGAAAGATTGATGCTAAATCAAGGTGAAAATATTATTACTGTAAAAGCAACTGATGGAGCAGGAAATGTAACTACAGTTGTAAGAACTGTATTAGTAGAGTTAGAGTCACCAACTATTACAAATATCCAGCCATCAGAAGATATAGAACTTGGAGCAGGGGATGTATTGACAGTTAGCTTCAATGCACCTACAGGAGGGCAAGGATATTTTAGAATAATGGTTCCGTTTGGGTTACAAAGCAATGAAATAGGAATACCAATGACAGAAGAAGAAGGATTATATACTGGAACTTGGACAGTTCCAGAAGAAACAGGAGCAGAAAATTTATTGATTGAAGTAGTATATAGAAATGAATATGGCTATGAAATAACACAAATGGCAAAAGGAAAAGTTAAGATAATAGAAGGTGAAGGACCTGTTGATCCAGAACCAGCAAGAATTACAAATCTCCATCCAACCGAAGATACTGAGCTTAGAAGTAATGAAACCTTAGAAATAAGCTTTAATGCACCATCAGGAGGTAGAGCATATTATAGAATAATGCTTCCATTTGGACCTTCAACTAATAGACTTGGAAATGAAATGACAGAGGTTGAGCCAGGATTATACGAAGCAACATACAAAGCACATGAAGGAGTAGTAGCATCAGACTTGCAAATAGAAGTAATATTTACAGGTGAAGATGGAACTGCATTAACAGAAATAGCAGAAGGAAAGATAACATTAGTAGGAGATATAGAAGATCTTCCAGTTAGTGCAGTTATTATAGGTGATGAGGCTTTTGATACAGATTACCTAAATAATAACGCAAGAGCACAAGCTAAGCTAGTAGAGTGGTATAACTTAAACAATCCAGTTTATATTAAGCTTAACAATAACACTTTTATCACTGAAGATGGTGAAAAAGTATCAGTTGATGTATTGCCAGAATTGCTACAATACTTTGATACAACAGGTATTAAGTTATACGCAAAATAAAATATAGATTTAATAAAATATAAGAAGAATTCTCTAAAAACGGAACAGAAGGCTATTAATAGCCTTCTGTTCCGTTTTTAGAGTGTCTTTAAGAAACAGCTAAATCGCAAATAATATACAAATCCTACAGTTATATGAAAGATATGATAATCTAAACAAATATTATCATAATTGATAAACATTTAAATTTAAAATAAATACTTTAGTATTATAATTCATTTCGTAAAGTAGTTTAAAACAACGTTTAATTATGTTATACTATTAGTATATTTTGAATTCGGAGGTGTTAGCTTGTTAGAATATATTCAGACCATTTTAATTTTACTTTTCATAACTAGTATATTTGGGTATATATTTGTAATTTTAAAAGAAAAAATGTACTTGAAAAATAATATAGTAATTATAGATAAAAAAACAGTAACTCCAGAGCATTTAAAAGAAGCTGATATGAAGGAATTTATATTAGATGGTATAAGAGCAAAGGCAGGAGATGAAGTTAAAGTCATAACAAAAGAAAAGAAAAGATATAATGGAATCCTTTTAGGTGCTAAGAAAAAAGATAAATCTATATTGATGGTTACATATAAAGATGAAATAAAGATATTTAAAATAGATAATATTGAGAAGTTTAAGATACTTAGTAAATATGGGAAATTTTTTAATTAAAAGATGTACAAAGGGTGAATATTATGTCTTATGAGAAGAGAGAAAAAAGTAGGAAGAAACGAAAAGTTTTTCGAATTATAATTATATCCTTTGTTTCTCTATATCTATTGTTTAGATCTGTTCCATCATTACTTGCTAATGGTACAAAAACTGTTCTTCCAGAAAGAGGAGTTTTAATTACTAAATTTTCTGCTGAAGGTTTTTTAATAAAGGATGAAACAGTAACAAAATCTCAAGTTAAAGGACAATTAGAAATGTCAACTAATGAAGGTACTAGATTGGCAGCAGGTTCTGAGGTGGCTTCTGTTAACTCCTTAAATGATACGTCTTCATTAAAAGAAGAGTTAGAACAGGTGGAGGAATCTATTTCAGCTTTAGAAAAGTCTGAAGCTGAAACTAATTTAATAATAAATGAAAAAGAGAAAGTGGGAAATCTAAAGGAATCTTTAGTGAATAAATTACAGACAAATATAATAGAAGGAAACTTCGATGAAGTGTATTTACTAAAGGAGCAATTAGCCCTATATGATGAAAAAGTTAAGGATGTTTCTTTCACCAACACTTTGGCAGGTCAAAGTCTTGAAAATTTGAAGTCAAAAAAAGAGGTTATAAGTAAAGAAATAAATAGTAATCATGTGAAATATTATTCACAATATGGAGGAATTGTATCATATATAATAGACGGATATGAGGAAACATATTTACCTAGAGAATTTGAAAATTATACTTATGATAAATTAAATTCTACTAAGCTTAAAAAAGATGAAGTAAAAACTAATGTAAATGTAGGACAACCTATATATAAAATAATCAACAACTTTGAATGGTATCTAGCTGTAAAAATAGAAGATTTAAAGGAAATAGAAGGTTTTGAAGTAGGGGATAATGTTCAAATTCATATGAAAAAAGACAAGGAAGAGTTAAGAGGAAGAATCGTTGCAATTAATAGCTCAGGAAAAAAGGGAGCAATGGTAGTAAAATTTACTACTATGCTGCATGATTATTATGATATAAGATTCGCAGAAGTGGATATTATTCAAAGTAAAAATGAAGGTTATAGAATACCTACCAAGGCAATAATAAATAAAGATAACATGCAAGGAGTATATATCAAGGATAAAAGTGGCATAGTGAAGTTTAGACCTGTGAATATAATAGGTCAAGACGATAATTATACTTATGTTGATATGGGTGATAACGGTAATATTTTCTTGGAAGGTGAAGAAAAGCCTACAAGAACTATTACATTATTTGATGAAATATTTATAAATACTACTAATATAAAAGAGGGACAAATACTTAACTAAAATGGAGGGGATAAAAATATCTATTCAAGACAATATACAGATTATTGAGGAAAATATTGAAAAAGCCTTAAGAAAATCTGGCAGAGAAGGAGAAAAGGTAGAACTAATAGCTGTAACCAAAACTGTAGATATTAATAGGATAAAAAATGCCCTTGATTATGGAATTATTAATATAGGTGAAAATAGAGTTCAAGAATTAGAACTTAAATATAATTCATTAGGTGATAAAATAAATTACCATATGATAGGACATTTACAGACCAATAAAGTAAAAAATATTATCAATAAAACAAGGTTAGTGCATTCCTTAGATAGATTATCCTTAGCAAAGGAGATAGACAGAAGATCTAAAAATGAAGGAATAGTTACAGAAGTTCTATTACAAGTAAATGTGGCTGAAGAAGAGACAAAGTTTGGACTTAAATTAAACGAAGTATTAAATTTCTTAGAAGATGTTTTAGTTTTTGATAATATTAAAGTTAGAGGTTTAATGACCATAGCTCCTCATGTAAACCATGAGGAAACTTTGAGAAATATTTTCAAAACTTTATACAACTTAAAAGAAGACATAAAAAGTAGAAATTATAAAGAATTATCTATGGATTATTTGTCCATGGGAATGTCAAATGATTATGAGTTAGCTATAGAAGAGGGTTCAAATATGATTAGAGTTGGATCTAATATATTTGGCAAAAGAAATTATTAGGAGGGATACAATGAATACCTTTATGGACAAGATTAAATATTTTATAGGTGTACAGGATTTGGAGGAAGAAGAGAGATATGAGGAAGAATATTCCGATTACGATGATGATTATGATACAGTAGTACCAACAAAAACAAAAAAGTTAAATAATAAAGTAGTAAATATCCATACTAATAGTAATATGAAAATTGTAGTACATGAACCTCTTAGTTATGACGAAGCCCCTAGTATAATAGATGATTTAAAAGCTAGAAAAACAGTTATAGTAAATTTAGAGCAATTGGATAATGGAATTAAGAGACAAATTTTTGATTTTATAAGTGGTGGATTATATGCAATGGAAGGTAATATTCAAAAGGTTACAAAGGATATATTTATCTTTGCCCCTAGCAATGTAGAAATTGACGGATTAAAAGAAGAACTAAAAAATAGGGGACTATTTTCTTGGTAAGAAGGAGTAGATTATATTAATGATACTTTTACACAAGTCCATTACAATATTACTTAATTTAATTGAATTGTTGATTATAGTAAGAATAATATTTTCCTTCTTGAATATTCATGGAGACAATATTATTACTAGGTTTGTTTATGAACTAACAGAGCCAGTTCTTGGTACAGCAAGAGAATTACTTGCCAAAACTGGTATAAATACTGGAATGCTAGATTTCTCACCACTATTGGCTATTCTATTTTTAAGATTGATATATACTATTGCCAGTAGGATTTTGTTATAGGTATATTAATATGAAAATAGATAGGGAAAAATATACTTCGCATATTAAAGATAATGATAAACTTATTGAAATGCGAAGAATAATAGATAAAATTGAAGTGGTACTTAATAATCATTCCTTTGAATCTACAGATTTTCTTGATCCTTATGAAAGATTACTAGCTAAGTCAATTCTTAATAGATTTATGGAAGTAAATTATCTAGAAAATGGTGGAATTATACAGGCTGAAAGACAGATTTTAACCATTTATCCTGATTATTATAGTGAACTAGATGCTCCTCATGATATTAAATATTTACGAATAAATGTAGATACAGAAGGACTATCACATAAAGATTTTTTAGGTTCTATACTTAATCTTGGTATAAAGAGAAGGAAAATAGGGGATATTTTAGTACATGAAGGTTATGGAGATATAATAATCAAACAGGAAATAAGTAATTTTATTTTATTTAATCTAAATAGAATTAAAAATAGAAAAGTAATTGTAGAAGAAAAATCTTTAGATTCTATTTCCTTTATTGAGCCTGAATACAAAGAAATAAATAAAGTAATATCTTCTTATAGACTTGATGCTTACATTAGTTCTAGTTACAATCTATCAAGGCAAGAGAGCATAGATATAATAAAGTCAGGAAATGTAAAAGTTAATTGGGAATCTATAGATAAAGCTTCTAAAGAAATTACAGTTGGGGATATAGTTTCTGTAAGGGGATATGGACGTTCCATATTATATTCTGTTGAGGGGATAAGCAAAAAGGGTAAAATAAAAGCTACTATAAGAATATTAATTTAAATGGAGTGAGGAAAATGATTACACCATTGGATATACAAAGTAAGGAATTTAAGAAAGCTTTAGGTGGATATAATACTCGAGAAGTTGATGCTTATTTAGATGCAATCAATACTGATTATGAGAAGTTATATAGAGAGAACATTGAACTTAAAGATAAGATAGGAATGTTGACTGATCAAATAAGACAATATAACAACCTAGAGGAAACCTTAAAAAGTACTTTAGTTATTGCTCAAAGTACAGCAGATGAAGTGACAAGTGCTGCAAGAAAAAAAGCAGAGTTAATAATAGAAGATGCTGAAATTCAGTCTAAAAATAGAATCAATGCAGCTAGAGATGAAGTGAAAAATATAATGAAGGAATATGATCATCTGAAAAAAGAAATTTTTATATTTAAAAATAGGTATGAAACTTTTATTAAAGCACAGCTTATTTCTTTGGAAGAATTCCATGAGGAATATGAAAGCAAAGGTAGTAATGAAATACTAGAAGAAACAACTATAGACGAAAGTCATGATTTAAATGAAGTAGATGATTTAGGGGCATAGTGGCCTCTTTTTTCTTTGAAAAGATAATTTTTGGTAGTTGGAGGAAGGAAAATGAGTAGAAAGATAGAAGTAAATAGGGATATATATATTGGAGGCAAGTCTTTTAATATTATAGCAGGTCCCTGTGCTGTAGAAAGTTATGAACAAATAGACGAAATAGGTAGATTCTTGCACAAAATAGGAGTAAAAATATTACGTGGTGGTGCTTTTAAGCCTAGAACTAATCCAGATTCTTTTCAGGGATTAGGTTTAGAAGGATTAAAAATGCTTTATGATATGAAACAAAAGTATGGTCTTAGTATAATTTCTGAGATAATGGATCCTCGAGATATAGATTCATCCCATGATTATATTGATATTATTCAAATTGGATCTAGAAATATGCAAAATTTTTCTCTTTTGAAAGAAATGGGAAAAATAGATAAACCAGTAATGTTAAAAAGAGGTATGAGTGCAACTATTAAGGAATGGATAATGGCAGCGGAATATATTAAAATAGGTGGAAATGAAAAGATAATATTATGCGAAAGAGGTATTAGGACTTTTGAGGATTATACAAGAAATACTTTGGATTTAATGAGTGTTCCAATATTAAAAGAAATATCGGATTATCCTGTATTTGTTGATCCCTCCCATGGAACAGGTAGAAAAGAATTAGTTTTACCTGCTTCAAAGGCTGCTAAGACTTTAAATGCAGATGGTATAATTGTAGAGATACATCCTGAACCAGATAAAGCATTATCAGATGGTTTGCAATCTCTTAACTTTAAAGAATTTGAAAAATTATATAAAGAATTAATTTAATGAATTTAAGCAGATTTTAAATAATGTAATTTTATTCTAACTCAAATGCTGAATGTTTATTATTTCCTCTGGTTATATTATTATTCAAGACATAAATTATATTATAAACTGGAGGTAACTATGGATAAAGATAAACTTCATTATTTTGAAAATAGATTACTAGAAGAAAAAGAAAAGCTATTAAAAACATTAGACAATATGAATAATATGGAAGAATATGGTTCAATGGATGTATATTATAGTGAGCTATCTAATTATGATAATCATCCTGCAGACATAGGTACAGAGTTATTTATGATGGAACAAGACAATGGATTTAAAAATAGTACAAAAGATACTCTATATGAAGTAGAAAGGTCTTTTGAGGATATAAAAAATGGTGTTTATGGAATCTGCAAGTCTTGTGGTAAGGAGATTAATGGGGAAAGACTAAACCTTATCCCTTATTTGAAAAGTTGTATAGAATGTGCCAATGATATTGTGATTACGCCAAATAAAGAAGTAGAATATAGACAGTTTGTTCCCATTGATGAAGAGAATAGCACCTCATTCAGCGATACTACTGAGGACATGATCGAGTTTGATAGAGAAGATTCTTATCAAAAAGTGGCTTCTTATAATTATGTTTCAGATGACCCATCATTTCATACCGGAGACCTTTTACTAGTAGATGATGAAGAAGATGGTGATGGAGGAGATGGAGTGGAAGATATAGAAAATATATCTCAAGAATATTATGATGAAACTTTAAAATAAAAATTCTCTGGTATATACTTCCAGAGAATTTTTTAAATTATTGAAACTATTGATATTAATATTCTAATAATATAAAATAGAATGTATATCTAAAAGATTAGGAGTGATAAGTTTTGATATTTATATTTTCCATTATTATTGTTTTACTTGACCAAATAAGTAAATATGCAGCAATTAAATACTTAAAAGACACCTACTCACACGTTATAATACCTAATTTTTTTAGGCTAAGTTATGTTGAAAATTATGGCGCAGCCTTTGGAATTTTACAAAATAAAAAGATATTTTTTGTCATTATAACACTTATAGTAATAGGTTCTATTTCTGTCTTTCTTGTAAGAAACTATCATAAAATCAATCTCTTTACGAGAATAGGATTGGGAATGTTTTTAGGAGGTACTATTGGTAATTTTATAGATAGAGTTAGATTTGGATATGTTGTAGATTTTTTAAGTTTTAGATTATTTAATAGATATGAATTTCCTGTTTTTAATATAGCAGATATTTTTATAGTTATGGGAACTATTATTATTTTAATCTTAGTTTCATTGGATAAATACGAAGTATAGGAGAATAAAATGAATACAGTTGAAATCTATGTTAATGAAGAAGATGAAGAGAGACTTGATTCCTATCTTGCTGAAGAATTAAATGAAGTTTCTAGATCTTATATACAGAAATTGATTAAAGAAAAATTAGTTTCTGTTAATGATAAATATATGAAATCTAGTTATTTAGTTAAAGAAGGAGATTATATAAAAGTAAACCTTCCTAAACCTAAAAAGTTGGAGATAATTGCAGAAGATATACCTATAGATATAGTTTATGAAGATGAAGATATTGTTATTGTCAATAAACCACAGGATATGGTAGTTCATCCTGCACCGGGAAATTACACAGGAACTTTAGTAAACGCATTGTTATATCACATTGGCAATCTGTCTTCCATAAATGGCATTATTAGACCTGGTATAGTACATAGACTAGATAAAGATACGTCTGGAATATTGATTATAGCTAAAAATGATAAGGCACATAGGATCTTGTCAGAAGAACTGAAAAAAAGAAATGTAAAAAGAACGTATATTACTTTAGTTCATGGTACATGGTTAAATGATGAAGGTACTATAAACGCTCCCATAGGAAGACATACAAATGATAGAAAGAAAATGACTGTTACACAAAAGAATAGTAAAGAAGCTATAACTCATTATAAAGTTTTGGATAGGTATAATAACTATACACTTTTAGAAGTAAACTTAGAAACAGGAAGAACCCATCAAATAAGAGTACATATGGCTTATATCAACCATCCAGTTGTTGGTGATCCAGTATATTCTAAGGGGAAAAATGAATTTGGATTACAAAGGCAAATGTTACATGCCTATAAATTAGGGTTGATTCATCCTAGTACAGAAGAATATATAGAATTTCAAACAGATTTACCAGAATATTTTAAGGAAATTTTAAATGGTTTAGATAATAAAAGGAAGTAGGGATTAAATGGATATTAAAGCAATAATCTTAGATGAAAAGGCTATACAAAGGGCAACAACAAGAATAGCTAACGAAATAATTGAAAGAAATAAAGGAATAAAAGATATTATCTTAGTAGGAATTAAAACTAGAGGATGTCCTTTCGCAGAAAGATTATCAAAAAAAATTGAAGAAATCGAAGGGGAAGCTGTTCCAGTATTTTCCCTTGATATAACATTATATAGAGATGATTTAACTGAAGTTAGAGAACACCCCATTATAAATGAAAAATTTAACCAAGATATTAATGATAAGACTGTTATTTTAGTAGATGATGTTATATATACTGGTAGAACAGTTAGAGCCGCTTTAAATGCCTTAGTAGAAAAAGGAAGACCTTCTAGAGTGCAATTAGCCGTATTAATAGATAGAGGTCATAGAGAACTTCCTATTAGACCAGACTATGTAGGTAAAAATCTTCCCACATCAAGGTCTGAAAATGTAAAAGTAAATTTTAAAGAAATAGATCAAGTAGATAAAGTATTTATAATTGAGAAATAAAAGGTAGAAAGTTTAACTTTCTACCTTTTTTATGTTGTCTACCAAGTTTTTAGAAGGATTGATAATTAAAGTTTTAAAGTTTTCATAAATTACCATTCCAGCCTTAGCGTTTTTAGGCTTTTTTACATTTTTTCTTTCAGTATAATCCACTGGAACATGATTAGAATTCTTTCCTTTACTAAAATATGCAGCTAGTATTCCAGCTTCTTCAAGTGTTGTTTCTGGAATATCCTGTCCACTTTTCTCTATGATGACATGACTACCTGGCATTTTTTGTACATGAAGCCATATATCATCCCTATTAGATAAACGTAAAGTAAGATAATCATTTTGCTTATTATTTTTTCCAACATAAATATTAAAACCATCTTGAGAAATATAATGAAGTGGCTTAGATAGGAGTTCATCTTTTTTCTTTTTCTTCTTTAATGACCCTTTAATATAGCCTTCACTAATTAATTCTTCTTTGATTTCATCTAGTTCTTGAACTTCTGTTGAATTTTCAATACTCATAAGAACATTTTCTAAATATCTTATTTCATTCTCAGTTTCAGGTATTTGTTCTTCTAATAATAAATGAGCATTTTTAAGTTTTGAATATTTTTTATAGTATTTTTGAGCATTGGCTACTGGAGATAGTTTAATATCTATAGGAATATTTAATTTATTCATATTCTCATCATAAAAGTTATCCAATTCCACATTATTTACTCCCCTAGGAATATTATGAAGATTTGCAGATATTAAGTCTCCATATACTTTATATTTTTCTCTATCTTGACTTTCCAGTAATTCTTCTTTTTGTTTTCCAAGTTTGTTTAAAGCCCTATCTAATTTTACTTGTATAGATTTTCTTATGGATTGTGATTTTTGCCCTATTCTATCTAGAATATCTTTTCTATGATAAAAGTTATCTAATAGTTTAGACACAGAATCTGTATAGACTCTGTTTTCCTTTCCAAATTGATTTAGTTCCAAAGCATGAAAGGCAATAATTTCTGTACCATTGTTAGATAAAATCGAAATAGGAGTAAATTCATTGTTTTTTATTTTCATAACTAATTTGTTAAATGAATTATATAAAGCATTTTTATCTTCTTCGTATAAGCTGCCAACAGTTCTATCTATGTCCAATACAGCATCAAAACAAATTTCTCTACTAATTAAAGGACTTAGTCCTAAATAGTTTAGATACAGAAATTTAAAACATGGTAAATTTTTATCCGATGACTCCATGAGATTAAAAAATGTTTCCTGTGTACCAATCAATGGGTTAACTTTATTTTGAACTGGGGGATATTCGTAGATTATACCAGGAAGGATTTGCCTTACTCTACTCATATCTTCATAGACTCTTTTAACAGAATCTATTATTTTAGATGAAGATTTATCTATTAATATAATATTACTGTGCTTTCCCATTATTTCAACTATCAGCCTTTTTTCAGTAGGCTGACCTAATTCATCTATGGCAGATATATCTATAAAAATAACTCTATCAAAACTAAACTGCTCAACATTTAAGATAATTCCTCCAATAAGATGTTTTCTAAGAAGCATACAAAAAACTGGTGGAGAAGAAGGATTAGTTTTAGAATGATTAGTTAGATATGCTCTTGGATTATTGCTGCTGGCAGATAGGATTAATTTATAGTTAGTGCCCTTACTATGAAGATGAATTAAGATTTCATCATTTTCTTGTTGATAAATTTTATCTACTCTGCCACCAATTAATTTTTCTTTCAACTCTTCGACAACTGATTTTGTTACTATACCATCAAATGACATATAAATTCCTCCAATAAAATATAACTATTAAAAGTATACCACTATATTTGAAAATAATAAACTAAAAGGAAATTTAAATAAAATATTAATAATTTGTAACATATAGTAGATTTACATTAATATAAGCTATATAATATTTTTCAAGTAGAAAGGACAAAATGAAAGAGAGGTGTCAATTATGGTTAAGAGTATGACTGGTTTTGGTAGGGGAGAATTTAATAATGAGCTGTATAACCTAAAAGTAGAAATAAAAGCTGTTAATCATAGATATAATGATATTATAATAAAAATGCCAAGACATATTTCCTATCTTGAAGAAAAAATAAAGAAAATCATAAAGTCAGAAATTCATAGGGGAAAAATAGATGTATATATTAACTTAGAGTATATAAATGAATCTGCAATAGAAATCAAAGTAGATGTTCCTTTGGCAAGAACTTATAAATCTGCTTTAGAGGAATTATCAACAGAATTAAATTTAACTGAAAATGTTAGATTATATAACTTGCTGGGATTATCCGATATAATTAAAACTGAGAGAAAAGAACTAGATGAAGATACGATATGGTTTTCCTTAAAAGAAGCTTTAAATATAGCACTTAATGATATTATGAGCATGAAGTCCGCAGAAGGAGAAGAACTAAAGGAAGATATATCATTAAAACTTCTTGCCATTCAAAATCTAGTATTAGATATTGAAGAAAGGTCTCCATTAGTAGTATTAGAATATAAAGATAAATTAAGAGAGAGAATTAGAGAATTATTAGATAAAGATATAAGTATAGATGAGGATAGGATTACTTCAGAGGTAGTTATGTTTGCAGATAAATGTAATATCAATGAAGAAATTGTTAGACTTAAATCTCATATAAAACAATTTGTTTCTATATTAAATGAAAGTAGTTCCATAGGTAAAAAGTTAGATTTCTTAATTCAAGAAATGAATAGAGAAATAAATACAATTGGTTCAAAGGCAAATGATGTATTAATTTCTCAAAGAGTAGTAGAAGCAAAGGCAGAGTTGGAGAAAATAAGAGAACAAGTCCAAAATGTTGAATAGTTAAGGAGGAAAATTATGTCAATAAAACTAATTAACATTGGTTTTGGAAATATTGTTTCAGCCAATAGAATAATTTCTGTAGTAAGTTCAGAATCAGCACCTATTAAAAGACTTATTCAAGAAGCAAGGGAGAAAGGATTACTAATAGATGCTACTTATGGTAGGAGAACTAGAGCAGTTATAATTACAGATAGTCAACATGTAATACTGACTCCAGTTCAACCAGAAACCGTGGCAAATAGATTCCACGATAAAGGAGAAAATATAGATTAATATGGAGAGATGGTGAAGAAATGGCAAAAGGTTTTTTATTAATTATTTCAGGTCCTGCTGGAACTGGAAAAGGAACAGTATGTAAATCACTTTTAGAAAGAAACAATGACATTATATATTCTATTTCAGCAACTACAAGAAAACCTAGAACTGGAGAGGCAAATGGGATAAACTATTTCTTTATAGAAGATGAAGAATTTAAAGAAAAAATATCTAAGGATGAATTTTTAGAATATGCTTATGTTCATACCAATTATTATGGAACACCTAAAGAGTTTGTTATGGATGAAGTAAAAAAAGGTGAAATAGTTTTATTGGAAATCGATGTGCAAGGTGCATTACAAATCAAGAAAAATTATTCTGAAGCAGTTTTTGTATTTTTATTACCTCCGACTATGGAAGAATTAAAAAATAGAATAGTTAAAAGAGGGACAGAAACTACAGAAGATATAAACAGAAGATTTGAAAATGCCTTTAAAGAATTAGATTTCGTAGGAGAATATGATTACTTTGTAGTAAATGAAAAAATAGAAGATGCAGTATCTGACATAGAATCAATAATAAGAGCTGAAAGATTAAGGGTAAAGAGACATTCAGATATTAAAGAAAAAGTTATTTCAAAGGGAGGTAAATAAAATGTTAAACCCATCTTTTAATGAATTGGCAGAAAGAGGAGATAGTAGATATACTTTAGTTATACTAACTGCTAAAAGAGCAAGACAAATTATTGATGGTGCTGAACCATTAATTGAAGGAACATCTAAAAAACCTGTTAGTATAGCCCTAGGTGAAGTTATAGAAGGAAAGATAACCTATACCAGACCAGCCATTAGTAGTATAAAATAGGAGGCATATTATGCTTAAAGGTAAAAATATTGTTTTAGGTGTTACAGGTGGAATTGCAGTATATAAAGCTTGTGAAGTTGTTAGTAGATTAAAAAAGCTTAATGCCAATGTAGATGTAATCATGACAGAAGGAGCAGAAGAATTTGTTACACCTCTAACTTTTCAAACTATGTCAAAAAATGTGGTTCATAGAAAGATGTTTAATGAAATTACAAGTTATGATGTAGAACATATATCCTTGGCACAAAAAGCAGATATTATTTTAATTGCTCCTGCTACTGCAAATACCATAGGTAAAATAGCCAATGGAATAGCAGACAATTTATTGACTACAGTTGTGATGGCATCAACAGCTAAGGTAATATTTGCCCCTGCAATGAATACCTTTATGTATCGTAACCCCATAGTAAAGTCTAATATAGATAAATTAAAAAACTTAGGATATGAGTTTATTAGTCCAGGAACAGGATTACTTGCTTGCGGAGATTATGGAGAAGGAAAAATGCCAGAACCATCTGATATTATAGAGTATGTATTGAATAGTTTTATAGAAAAGGATTTAGTAGGAAAGAAAATAGTAATAACTGCTGGTCCTACTATAGAACCTTTAGACCCAGTTAGATATATGACTAATCATTCCAGTGGTAAAATGGGATATAATATAGCAAAAGAGGCTGTTGAAAGAGGTGCTGAAGTAATACTAGTCAGTGGTCCTACATCTCTTGTACCACCTAAAGGAGTAAATCTTATTAATATAAAAACCACTGAAGATATGTTAAATGCTATTGATGCTCGTTTTGATACCTGTAATGTGTTGATTAAAGCTGCTGCACCAGCAGATTATAGGCCAGAGACAGTCAGTGAAGAAAAAATAAAGAAAAAAGACAATGATAATGAGTTGATTATAAAATATATAAAAAATCCAGATATAGTAGCTCACTTTGGCAATAAAAAGGAAGATCAAATTATAGTTGGATTTGCAGCTGAAACCAATAATATATATGAACATGCAGTAGAAAAAATAAAGAAAAAGAACTTGGATTTTATAGTTGCTAATGATGTGACAAAAGAAGGTGCAGGATTTAATGTAGATACTAATATTGTATCTATAATAGATAAGGAAGGTATAAAAACAGATTACCCTATAATGGATAAAAGACAAGTTGCAAAACTTATATTAGATAAGGTAAAATCTATATTAGAATATAAAAGCTAGATAATATAATCTAGCTTTTGATTTTCATCTATAAAAGGAATGATAAGTTTGAATATAAAATACGCACAAATAATAGTAAATAATAGGTCATCACAAGTAGACAGACCATATACATATATTATTGATGAAGAATTGAAAGATATTGTAAAAGAAGGTATGAGAGTTGTGATCCCTTTTGGAAGGGGAAACAAGCTAATAAAGGGTATAGTAATTAAAATTATAGGCAATACCCCTTATAAAAATGGATTAAAGAAAGTAGTAGATGTTTTAGATGATAAACCTTTAATATCAAAGAAATTAATTGATTTAAGTATTTGGATGAAGGAATACTATTTATCATCTTATTTAGATGCCTTTCAACCAGTTTTACCTCCGGGAGATTTTAAAGAAATAAATACCTTTATTGAATTAGTAGATAAAAAGAATCATGATAATGTAAATGAAGAAGAAGCTAAAATTATCTCTTATTTAGGAAATAAGGAAAAGACTCTTTTAGAGTATTGTAAAAAAGATTTGAGAATAAACAATATTAATAAAATATTAAATGATTTAGAATTTAAAGGTATTATAGAAACTACAATAGATGTGAAAACAACTGTAGAAAAAAGAACGGAAAAATGGATTCAAATATTGGATACGAATCTTTCTCTATTGGATATATATAATAATATTGGGACAAGAGCTACTAAACAAAGAGAAATAATGGAATATATTTTTGACACACAAGATATTTCATTTAAAGAACTTTCAAAAAAGCTGAATACCACTTTATCTACAGTAAGAGAAGTTGAAAAAAAAGGTTTGGTTAAAATATATGATAAAGAAATAAATAGAGAACCTATAAAAAAAGATATTAAATACTATAAAAAACATGATTTATCATTGTCTCAAAAAAATATATTTAATAAAATCATGAATTCTATTGAAAAGCAATCAGAAAGAAATAAATTTTTACTTCACGGAGTAACTGGAAGTGGCAAAACAGAAATTTATTTGCAGCTAGTGGAAGAAATGCTAAAATCAGGTAAAGATTCAATTATTCTTGTGCCGGAAATTTCTCTTACACCTCAAACCATTGATAGATTTGTAGGTAGATTTGGTGATTTAGTAGCAGTATTACATAGCAGATTATCCTATGGAGAGAGATTTGATGAATGGAGAAAAATAAGGGAAGGCAAGGTAAAAATAGTTGTAGGTGCTAGGTCCGCAGTATTTGCTCCTTTTAAAAATCTAGGAATTATAATTATTGATGAAGAGCATGAAGCAACTTATAAATCTTCCCAAAGTCCTAAGTATAATACTATTGAAGTTGCAGAAAAAAGAGTTGAATTAGAAAATGGTATTTTAGTTCTAGGATCAGCAACTCCTTCCTTAGAAACTTATTATGAAAGTTTAAATGGTAGGTTCACTCTTTTAGAATTAAATGAAAGGGTAAACAATTATAAACTACCAGAAGTAGTTGTAGTAGATATGAGAGATGAGTTAAATAAAGGAAACAAATCTATATTTAGTACAGAACTACATAACGCTATAGATGAAAACTTAAAAAAAGGAAAACAGACTATTCTTTTTTTAAATAGAAGAGGATTTTCCACCTTTATATCCTGTAGAAATTGCGGATATGTGGTTAAATGCAATAATTGTGATATATCAATGACATATCATAGAAATATTCACAAACTAAGATGTCATTATTGTGGTTTATCTATTAATCCACCTAATATTTGTCCTGTATGTAAAAGTGAGTATATTAGATATTTTGGAATAGGAACTGAAAAAGTAGAAGAAATTACCAGAGAATTTTTTCCACAAGCAAGAATAGAAAGAATGGATATGGATACTACAAGTAAAAAAGGAAGTCATGAGAAAATCTTAGGAAACATGAAAGATGGAAATATAGATATTTTAATAGGAACTCAAATGATTTCAAAAGGTTTAGATTTTAAAAATGTAACTTTAGTAGGTATAATAGCAGCAGATGTTACTTTAAATTTACCAGACTTTAGAGCCCCAGAAAAGACATTTCAACTGGTGACTCAAGTAGCAGGAAGAGCAGGAAGAGGAGAAGAAAGTGGAAAAGTCATACTTCAAACTTATGATCCAGAGCATTATAGTATAAACTTTTCAAAAGCCCATGATTATAAAAGATTTTATACTACTGAAATAAGTTTAAGGAAAGAATTTTTATATCCTCCTTTTCTAAGTCTTATTAGTTTACTAATATATGGAGAGAATAATAACAAAGTTGCAACTGCAGCAAATGAAGTATATAATTTAATTATTAAGGATATAAATTGGATTGAAAAAGACAATATAGATAAATATATTATTGGACCATATCCTGCACCATTAGAAAAAATAAAAAATAATTATAGATGGCAAATACTGATTAAATCTAAGGAAGAAAACTTAAATATTTTAAAATCTTTATTAAAAAGGGTGTGTATAGAAAATCAATATAAATTAAAAATAGATGATGTGAAAATTAGCATCGATATTGACCCAAATTCAATACTATAGGAGGAATATAAATGGCATTACGAGAAATAAGACTATCAGATGATCCAATCTTAAGGAAAAAATCAAAGGAAATAACAGAGATAACTGATAGAATAAAAATCTTATTAGATGATATGGTAGATACAATGAATGAAGCAGATGGAGTAGGACTTGCTGCACCACAGGTAGGTATCCTTAGACGTGCTGTAGTAATAGATATAGGTGAAGGACCTATTAAGCTAATAAATCCTGAGATATTAGATGTAGAAGGTGAAGTCATAGATATAGAAGGATGTTTATCAGTTCCGGGGAAATCAGGTACAGTATGTAGGCCAGAGTGGGTAAAAATAAAATATATAGATATAGATGGAGAAGAAAAAACTTTGGAAGGAAAAAATCTTTTAGCAAGAGCAATTTGTCATGAAATTGATCATCTTGACGGAATTTTATATACAGATAAGATGATCGAAGAAGTGGAATTAGAAGATGAAGAAGATATAAATAACGAGGTGTAATTATGAAGATAATTTTTATGGGAACTCCAGATTTTGCCATACCTTCATTAGAATCATTATATAAAAATGGACATTCTGTGGAGTTGGTTATAACTCAAAAAGATAGACCTAAAGGAAGAGGAAAAAAAGTTCAATATACTCCCGTTAAGGAAAAAGCATTGGAATTAGGAATAGAAGTTTTTCAGCCTGATTCAATTAATGATATAGAATCAGTTAATAAAATTAAAAACATAAACCCAGATTTTATTGTTGTAGTTGCCTATGGTCAAATATTAAAAAAAGATATACTTCAAATTCCTAAATATGGTTGTTATAATGTACACGCATCTTTATTGCCTAAATATAGGGGTGCGGCTCCCATAAATTGGTCTATAATAAATGGTGAGAAAGAAACAGGAGTTACTATTATGGAAATGGCAAAAGGATTAGATTCAGGAGATATGATAATGTGGGACTCTATTCCAATAAGCTTAGATGATGATGCCATCACTGTACATGACAAGTTATCTATACTAGGAGGAGAATTAATAGTAAAAGCATTAGATGATATTAAAAATGGAGTGGCAAATAAGATACCCCAAGACCATAATATTTCAACTTATGCAGCTATGTTAGATAAAAACTTAGGAAAAATTAACTGGAATGATAGTGGTGAAAATATAATAAACTTAATTAGAGGTTTAAAGCCATGGCCATCAGCTTATATACAATATAAAGATGATATTGTTAAAATACACAAAGCTACATTAATAGAAAAATTTAAAGAAGGAAATAATGGACAAATAATAAAAGTAGATAAACAAGGTATATATGTAAACTCTAAAGATAAAACTATTATATTGGAAGAAATACAGTTTCCAGGAAAGAAAAAACTTAAAGTAGAAGAATATTTAAGGGGTAATTCCATAGAGGAAAATATTATTTTAAATTAGAGTTGAGAGGAGAATAAAAATGTATGGAAATATTTATGGTGGTGGATACTATAGTTCATGGATGATATTTGTTCTTCCTGCTATGTTGTTTGCTTCCTATGCTCAATTAAAAATTAATTCCGCATTTAACAAATATTCAAGGGTATCTAGTGACACAGCATATACTGGCTCTCAAATAGCAAGAATGATTTTAGATAGAAATGGGCTTTATGATGTAAGAGTAGAACAAATAAGTGGAAAATTGACAGACCACTATGATCCTAGGGCAAAAGTTGTACGTTTATCAAGTGGCATTTATAGTGGAAATAGTATTGCATCTATGAGTGTGGCTGCCCATGAGGTAGGTCATGCTATACAACATGCAGAAGGATACTTCCCTCTTATTCTTAGGAACAATATAGCTCCAATAGCTAATTTCAGTTCAAGATTAGTATGGTTATTTATTATTATTGGGTTTGCTATTTCTCCGTTTTTCATTGAACTTGGTATTGCATTATTTTTATCTGTAGTGCTTTTTCAAATAATAACTTTACCAGTAGAATTTAATGCCAGCAGTAGGGCCTTAATTCAACTGGAAAATGGAATAATGGCAAGAGATAAGATTAAACCAGCAAAAGAAGTGTTAAGAGCTGCAGCATTGACTTATGTAGCTGCTACTTTAGTAGCTATTGGGGAGCTTCTTAGATTGTTGGCAATGACAAATAGAAGAAGAGATTAATATTATGGGGGACTTTCCCCCATTTTTTTGAATAATAATATAAACAAGAGGTGTTAATATGGGGTTATCAGCTAGAGAAGTGTCATTGAATATACTATATGATATTTTAATAAATGAGGCATTTTCAAATATATCTATAAAAAAATATTTAGATGAAGAAAATCTAATACATATGGAAGAAAACTTAGTTAGAGAAATTGTATATGGGGTGTTGGAAAATGATATATATATAGAATATATTATTTCAAAAGCATCTAAGATTAAATTAAAGAAAATTCATCCAAAGATTCTTATTATACTTAAAATGGGAATATACCAACTTATATTCATGGATAGAATACCAGAAAGTGCAGCAGTTAATGAATCAGTCAATCTAGCCAAAAAACATGGTCATAAAGGTACTATTAGCTTTGTAAATGGGATTTTAAGAAACATAATAAGAAACAAAGAGGAATTTATAAAAATTGAAAAGAAAAATAAAGCTGATTACATTTCAATTAAATATTCCCATCCAAAATGGATGGTAGAAAGATGGATAAAAGAATTTGGAGAAGATTTCACTGAAGATTTATGTAAGAAAAATAATGAATCACCAGAATTAAATATAAGAGTGAATACATTGAAAACCAATAAAGAGAAACTAAAGAATAGTTTAAATAATTATGGATTTAAAGTTAGAGATTCCATATATGCTTTTGATTCTTTGATTGTTGAAAATCCAACTAAAATAACTGAAGTTTTAGAGTTTAAACAAGGTCATTTCTTTATTCAAGATGAAAGCAGTACCTTAGTTGGACAAATTATGAATCCAAATCAAGGAAGTACTATTATAGATATTTGTAGTGCTCCAGGAGGAAAATCCACACATTTAGGGCAAATTATGAATAATAAAGGAAAAATTTTAAGTATGGACATATACCAACATAAATTAAGACTTGTTGAAGAAAATGCAGAAAGACTAGGAATTAATATTATTCAAACTGCCATATCTGATGGAACTAAAATGGAAGAATCCTTAATAAATGTAGGAGATTATGTATTGGTAGATGCTCCATGTTCTGGACTAGGACTAATTAGAAGGAAACCAGAAATTAAAAGAAATAGAAAAGAAGAAGATATAAAAGAGTTAGTAAATATTCAATATAAGATTTTAAGCAATGCAAAGGAATACCTTAAAGTAGGTGGGATTTTAATCTATAGCACTTGTACTATAGAGAAAGATGAGAACAGCAATATAATAAATAGATTTTTGGAGGAAAATAAAAATTTTAGATTAGTTAGTATTGAAAACAGACTTCATAATAAAGAAAATATTGAAACTTTAAAAGATGGATATATACAGTTGTTCTCTCATATTCATAATACAGATGGATTTTATATAGCAAAATTGACAAAAGAAAGATAGATATATATTAAGGAATTATGTATAATATTATATTAGGATAAGATTGAGGTGATTGCTTGGATAAAATTGAAATTAATAGTTTGACTTTAGATGAACTAAAGAACTATATGGTTAGTATAGGAGAAAGAGCATTTAGAGGAGAACAGATATTTTCATATTTTCATAGAAATAAAAAAATAAAAATTGAAGATTTAAATCTTTTACCAGAAAAACTTAGGAATTATCTTGAGACCAATGTAAAAGTCAATGAGTTAGAAATATATAAAAAATTTACTTCTCAGATTGATAATACTAAAAAATATTTATTTTTATTAGAAGATATGAATATAATAGAGTCAGTTGCTATGGAATATAACCATGGATTAACAGCTTGTATATCAACTCAAGTAGGCTGCAAAATGGGATGTGCATTTTGTGCATCTACTAAGGAAGGGTTAATAAGAAATTTAACACCAGCCGAAATGATAAATCAAATTTACATGATGGAAGAAGACTTGGGAAAAAATATTTCAAATATTGTATTAATGGGCAGTGGAGAGCCTTTGGATAATTATGAGAGTGTCATGAAGTTTTTAAATATTATTCATAGTGAGAAAGGGCATAATATCAGTCTTAGAAATATTACTCTATCAACTTGTGGAGTGGTTCCTAAAATATATGATCTTGCTAAGGAGGACATACCAATTACTTTATCTATATCATTACATTCTCCTTTTGATGAAGATAGAAAAAAGATTATGCCTATAGCTAAGAAGTATTCCATGGAGGAATTGATAAAAGCTTGCAGGGATTATTCAGAAACTACTAATAGAAGAATTACTTTTGAATATACATTGATTCAAAATATAAACGATAGAGATGAAGATATAAGTGAGTTAAAAAGAATTTTAAAAGGATTAAAATGTCATATTAATCTGATTCCTTTAAACCCAATTAAAGAGTTTAGAAAGGATAGATCAAATAGAGATAATATAGAGAGAGTTAAGAAAGAGTTAAATAAAGCTAATATTAATGTAACTATTAGAAGGGAAATGGGTGGAGATATTAGTGCCTCTTGTGGGCAGTTGAGACGTGCTGTTACTGAGGATATTAACAATAAAAGAGTTTAATGGGGTGGTATTATGGTCATTGGAGCTATTTCCGATGTGGGAAGAGTAAGAGAAAACAATCAAGATGCTTATTATGTTTCAGGAGATTTATCATTTCCTTTATACATGGTAGCAGATGGCATGGGTGGACATAACGCTGGAGAAGTTGCAAGTGGTATGGCAATGAATATTATTGAAAAAAGATTTTTAGAGTCTAAAGACGAATTAAAAGATGAAAATATGGTAATTAAATTAATAAAAAAACTTATAGAAGAGGCAAATACGAAGATATATCTTAAATCTTTGGAAAATGAAAAATATAAAGGAATGGGGACAACCATAACTTTATCATATATATTTAATGAAAAGATATGTATAGGTCATGTTGGTGACAGCAGAGCTTATTTAATAAGAGACAGAGAGATGCTACAAATAACAGAAGACCATTCTTTTGTAAATGAACTTTTAAAAACTGGAAGTATAACAAAAGAAGAAGCAAAGACACATCCTAAGAGAAATATGATAACTAGAGCTGTTGGGACTAGCAGTATTATAGAGATGGATTTAATAATTAAAGAATATACTAAAGACGATATTTTAATATTATGCAGTGATGGACTTTTCAATATGTTAAAAGAATTTGAAATAAAAGATGTTTTTATAGAAGAGAAAGATATTCAAAAAGCCTGTGATACTTTAGCAACTATGGCTAATAACAGAGGTGGTCTTGACAATATCACTGTGTTAGCTATTAAATTTAATTAGATGAGGTGAAAAGATGATAGGCAAGATTTTAAGTGGTAGATATGAAATATTGGAGCAAATTGGAGGCGGAGGAATGGCCTTAGTATATAAGGCAAAATGTCAGCTTCTAGATAGATTTGTAGCCATAAAAGTTTTAAAAGATGAATTTGTAAATGATGATGAATTTGTAAGAAAGTTTAGAAGAGAGTCTCAGGCGGCTGCTAGTCTCTCTCATCCTAATATAGTAAATATCTATGATGTAGGAGTAGAGAATGACGGAAATAATCAAATTTATTATATAGTCATGGAATATATAAAAGGTAAGACATTGAAGGAAATTATAAAAGAGAAAAACAAACTATCCATTGAAAATACATTAGAATATTCATATCAGATTGCAGGAGCTTTAGAAAATGCTCATAAAAATGGGATAGTCCATAGAGATATAAAACCTCATAATATTATGATTACAGAAGATAATAGGGTTAAAGTTACAGACTTTGGTATAGCAAGAGCGGTGACAAATTCTACAGTAACAACTACATCTAATGTATTGGGTTCGGTTCATTACTTTTCTCCAGAACAGGCAAGAGGCGGATATACAGATGAAAAGTCAGATATATACTCTCTTGGAATAGTTATGTATGAAATGGTTACAGGTCAACTTCCATATCAAGGAGAAAGTCCAATTACAGTTGCTTTAAAGCACGTTCAAGAGGACATTAAGCCGCCTAGAGAATTAAATAGCAGTATACCAGTAACCTTTGAAAATATAATCTTAAAATGTGTTCAAAAAAGACAAGCCGATAGGTATAGTAATATTACAGAGTTAATAAAAGATATTAAAAGAGTAGAAGATAATATTGGAGATTTTAGCATGGAAGATACAAATAATTATGATTCTCATACTAAAATAATTCCAGCAATTAATGTAGAGGATGTTGATACTATGAAAAAAACCAAAGATATAAAACAAGTAAAAAAACCTAAGAAAAAAGACAGTGGTGGTAAAATGGTATTCTTAGGTATATTGTTGGCATTTTTATTGGCTACATCTATATTTTTTGGTTACTTCAGATTAAAGAATTTCTTTGTTGCAGGGGATTTAATTACTGTTCCAGATTTACGAGGTAAACAAGAAGAAGTTGCTAAAAAAGAAGTTGAAGACTTAGGATTACAGTTTAAAGTAGTTGCAAGAGTTAAAAACAGTGAATTTAAAGCTGGAGAAGTAATCTCTCAAAATGAAGATCCAGATTCAAAGGTAAAAAAAGATTATCCTATAGAAGTAACCATAAGTGAAGGAGATAATTTAGTGAAGGTTCCTAATGTAGTAAATAAACCTTTAGCAGAAGCAGAATCAATGTTAAATGATGAGGGACTGAAAGTAGATTTACAATATGAGAATTCAGATACAGTGCCTGAAAATACAGTAATTAGACAAGAACCAAATAGTGGAGAAAGTGTAGAAACAGGTACTAGAATTACCTTAATAATAAGTCAAGGTGAAGAAGTCAAATCTGTAATTATGCCAAAATACACAGGAAAAAACATTGAAGAAGTAAAGAAAGATATAGTCAAGCTAGGTCTTGTAGTAGGAGAAGTAAGAGAAGAGCCAAATGATAATTTAGAAAAGGGAATAGTTATTTGGCAAAGTTACAATCAAGGAACGACTTTAGAGACTAAAACAGCTGTAGATTTATATGTAAGCAGTGGTCCAATTGGTGATACAGATAATGATAATGGTGATAATGATGATAACAATGAATCAGGAAATAAAGAAAGTCCAATAACATTTACCTTGACTCTCCATCAAGATAGAGAGGAAACTAGGATAAAAATCATAAGAATTCAAGAAGGAATTAGTAAAATTGTTCATGAAAAAACATATAAAGCAGATGAAGGTATAGTTACTCTAACCCTTCAAGGGAAAAAAGGTTCTCAGTTTGAAGTATACTATGATGATATGTATCAAGATACCATTCCTAAAAATGAATAGGAGGAGTTTATGCTAAAGGGAATAATAGTAAAAGGTGTCGGTGGTTTTTACTATGTAAAAACAGAAGATAATATAATTGAATGTAGAGCGAGAGGAGTATTCAGAGAAGAAAATCTAACTCCTTTAATTGGAGATAAAGTAAGGATTAGAATAAGTGATGAAGATAAGACAGGATATATAGAAGAAATCTATCCAAGGAATTCGCAACTACTAAGACCTCCAGTAGCAAATATTACTCAAGCCATTATAGTTATGAGTATAAAAAAACCAGATATTAATACATGGCTTTTAGACAGATTTCTTTTAATGGCAGAATATGAAAATCTGGAAGTCACCATATGTCTAAATAAATCTGATTTAGATTTAGATAAGGGATCCAGGCTTAAAAACATATATGAGACAGCTGGATATAAAGTGATTATGACAAGCGCAATAAATCATATTGGTATAGAAGAATTAAAAGATACACTAAATAACAATATTTCAGTTTTTGCAGGTCCTTCAGGAACAGGCAAATCTTCACTTTTAAATGAAGTAAACAAAAATTTCAAACTAGAAACTGGAGATGTAAGTGCTAAAACTAAAAGAGGTAAACATACTACTAGACATGTGGAGCTATTAGAGTTAGATGATAATACCTTTGTTTTAGATTCACCTGGATTTAGCTCTTTAAATGTGGATTTTATTGAAGAAGAATCTGAACTTAGGGAATATTTTAGAGAAATAAGAGAATATGGACAAAAGTGTAGATTTATTAGTTGCCTACATGGAAATGAGCCAGATTGTGAAGTAAAAAATCAAGTAGAAAAAGGAAATATTTCAAAAGATAGATATGAAAATTATTTGCTTTTTTTAGAAGAGATAAAAAATATAAGGAGGTACTAAAATGGCTAAAATCGCACCTTCGTTACTTTCAGCAGATTTTGCTAATTTAAAAGAAGATATAGAAAAAGTAGAAAATGGTGGTGCAGACTATCTTCACCTAGATGTAATGGATGGAATCTATGTTCCCAATATTACCTTTGGACCTCCAGTTATAAAAAGCTTGAGAAAGGTAACTAAACTTCCCTTTGATGTACATTTAATGATAGATAGACCTGAAAGATATATTAAAGACTTTGTAGATGCAGGAGCAGATTTAATTACAGTGCATGAAGAGGCAACTATTCATCTTCATAGAACTATACAGGAGATAAAATCTTATGGTGTTATGGCAGGTGTTTCGTTGAATCCTGCTACTCCATTAGAGAATATAGAGTATATTTTAGATGATATAGACTTAGTACTTATTATGACTGTAAATCCTGGATTTGGTGGTCAATCTTTTATTGAAGCAATGAAAGATAAAATAAGAAAACTAAGACAAATTATTGATAATAAAGGTCTAGATATTATAATTCAAGTTGACGGGGGAGTAAAGCTTGGCAATGCCAGGGAAATCCTAGATTGTGGAGCTGACTTATTAGTAGCTGGTTCTGACATATTTGGAGCTGAAGACGTAGAAAAGCGAACTAAAGAATTTAAAGAGTTGTAAAAATTATATTCTATGATATAATGTAATCAATTGAATAGAAAAATTTTAGCACTAGGGGAGCCAAAAGGCTGAGAGCGGATTTATCCCGACCCTTATGACCTGACCTGGATAATGCCAGCGTAGGGAAGTGTGTATTAGCCTTTAAATACCCATTACCTATTGTTGGCAATGGGTCTATTTATTTAAAGGAGGAATTTTAATGCAAAAAAGATGGAGTGTAAAGATGTTGACAGAAGGTGGTATGATGATTGCATTAGCAACCATACTAAGTTATATTAAGGTATATGAAGCACCGATGGGTGGTTCAGTAACTGCTGGGAGTATGATTCCAATAATGTTATTTGCAATTCGTTGGGGTATATTACCAGGAGTAACCGTAGGTGGTGTTTATGGAATATTACAATTTATACTAAAACCTTATTTTTATCATCCTTTACAATTTATTTTAGACTATCCTTTAGCTTTTGGGTTATTAGGATTAGCAGGAATTGCATATTATATAAATGAGAAGGAATCATTTAAAGGGTATATATGGGTTTTTCTAGGTGTCCTTATGGGAATATTGGGTAGAATGTTATCCCATGTTTTATCAGGTGTAATATTCTTTGCTGAATATGCAGGTGACTTAAACCCTTGGATTTATTCAATACAGTATAACGCTTACTATCTTTTACCTGAGTTAATTATTTCTTATATAGTAATTGCGATTATATGGAAACCTTTAGAAAAAGCAATAAAAGCAAAATAACAAAAGGAAGTGCAGTATGAAGGGATTAATAGTTTCAAGTGGAACCATTACTAATTATAATAGGTTAAAAGAAATAATAAATGAAGTGGATTATATTATATGTGCAGATGGAGGCATGGAACATCTGATGAAAATAAATAAGCTGCCAAATGTGATTTTAGGAGACTTGGACTCAATAAGTAAGTTAACTTTAGAATATATAGTAAATAAAAACATTCCCATTGAAAAGTATTCATCTATTAAGGATTCAACAGATACAGAATTAGCTATGGAGTATTTAATAGATAGAGGATGTGATGAAATCGTACTTATGGGAGTAACAGGAACGAGACAAGACCATACAATGGCAAGTATATTGTTACTTGATACCTTATATAATAGAGGAATTAAGGCAAATATAGTAGATGATAACAATATAATTTATTTAACAGATAACTATCTGGAAATAGAACACTTAGAAGGCCATTATACTTCTGTTATACCTATATCAAATACTGGAATAATCGTATCTTTAAAAGGATTTTTCTATAACTTGGATAATAAACTTATTCCTTTTGGTTCCACCCTTGGGATTAGCAATAAAATCGTTGAAGATATTGGGATAGTTAAAATCCATAAGGGAAAAGCGCTAATATTTATATCAAAAGATTAAACATAGGATGTATCCTTGAAGTTTTTGTAACTATTTATTAAGTACATGAATAGAATATATCAAAGTACTTAGGGGTGTTCTTATGAAATGGTTTTGTTATAAATATATTAGAAGAATGAAAAAAATAGTAGGCATAACTTTGGCGGTTTTAGGACTATTGATTATTATAAAATTTATACCCATAGAGGTTCTACTAATATTCATAGGAATAGGGCTGCTTGTTATGGGAGGATTGATTCTAAAAATAAAATAAGGCTTTCCTTTATAATAATGGAAGCCTTGTTTTATTTTTTACATAATTATAATGCTCTTTCAACATATCCAGATCTTAAACATCTAGTACAAACATTAACTTTTTTTGTTCCACCATTAACAACAGCTCTTACAGATCTAATGTTAGGTGACCAACTTCTTGAACTCTTTTTATTTGAGAAAGTAACTTTGTTACCAAATACTTTTCCCTTTCCACATACTTCACAAACTTTCGCCATTCCAAACACCTCCTTAACTATATGAAAATACTTATAAGTATTTTTATACTTCAATAATAACACATTATATTCTAACACAATAATCGGTAAAAATGCAACTAAAATGTATTATTATATTATTATAATCATATGATTTAGTTGAACTATTTTAAAATTTGGGGTAAAATATAAAATATGGCATATTTAAAATAAGGAGGCGATTATTTATGTCAGCCAAAACTAATACCGAATATGGAGTAATTAGTATAGATGATAATGTCATAGCTACTCTTGCAGGAATATCAGCAATGGAAAGTTATGGTATAGTAGGTATGGCTTCTAAGAATGCGACAGATGGATTGTTTGAACTGTTAAAATCAGATTATTTAGCTAAAGGCATTAAGGTCTATACAAAAGATGAAAAATTGACAATTGATTTGCATGTTATATTAGAGTACGGAGTAAGAATTTCTGTAGTTGCTGAAAACATAATAGAAAGAGTTAAATTTAATATTGAAAATTTAACAGGTCTAAAAATAGACCAAATAAACGTACATGTACAAGGCATTAGAGTTGGAAAGTAGTCTAAGGAGGTACTATAATTGAGGATAGAAATTCTAGATGGAGCAATGCTAAAAAAAGCATTAGCAGGTGCAGCAAAGTTCCTAGAAGATAATAAAGAGGAGGTAAACTCCTTAAATGTTTTTCCTGTTCCTGATGGAGATACAGGTACAAATATGTCGCTTACAGTAAATTCTGCTATTAAACAAGGAATTAATTTAGATGAAGATAGTGTTAGCAAAATAGCATTGTCCACATCCCATGGATCACTTATGGGAGCTAGAGGTAACTCAGGTGTTATTTTATCACAACTTTTTCGTGGATTTGCAAATGGATTGAATGGAAAAGATACTGCAGATATTAAAACAATTGCAGAAGCATTTAAACAAGCATCTGATACTGCATATAAAGCTGTTATGAAACCAACAGAGGGTACTATTTTAACAGTAGCTAGAGAGTGTGGAGAATATGCAATATCCATTAGCAAACAGGAAAAGGATATTTTAATTTTTCTAAAGAAAGTAATAGAACATGGGGAAAAAGCCCTTGCTAGAACTCCTGAAATGCTTCCAGTTTTGAAACGAGCGGGAGTTGTAGATGCTGGAGGTAAAGGTTTAATATATGTCTTAACAGGGGCCTATAACGCCTTAGCAGGAATAGAAAATATTGAAATTAAACCTGAAGTGAAAAATATAGAGAAACAAGACCGTACTCATCATGAACATATAGATACTGATGATATTAAATATGGATATTGTACTGAATTTATAATCAATACCAACTATAAAGATATTGAAACTTTTAGAGAGGAATTATCTGTTCAAGGAGACTCCTTACTAGTAGTAGGAGGAGAAGGTCTAATAAAAGTTCATGTTCATACAAATAATCCAGGGACAGTACTACAAAAGGCTTTAAGTCTTGGAGAATTAAATGACATAAAAATCGACAACATGAGATATCAGCATGAAGAAATTCTTCTAAAGTCAGAGTTGTCGAAGCCAAAGAAACCATATTCTTTTGTTGCTATATCAATAGGAGAAGGAATAGATGAAGTATTTAAGGGACTTAATGTAGATACTTTAGTTTCTGGTGGTCAAACTATGAATCCTAGTACAGAAGACATTCTAAAGGCTATTGAAAATACTACAGGAGAAAATGTCTTTATTCTTCCTAATAATAGTAATATTATTTTAACTGCAGAACAAACTAAGGAACTTAGCGATAGAAATGTTGTTGTAATTCCTTCTAAGACAATACCACAAGGAATAGCGGCTTTACTTGCCTTTGATGAATCAAAATCCTTGGAAGAAAATACAGACACTATGAAAGAAGCAATAACCTATATAAAAACAGGTCAAGTTACTTATTCTGTTAGAGACACAGAATTTAATAATACAAAAATCCAAAAGGATGATATTATAGGGATTGCTGAAGGAGATATAGTAGCCAGTGGGAAAGAGATAAATGAGGTTTCCATTAAGCTACTGGAAAATATGGTTGATGAAGATACTTCGTTGATTACAATCCTATATGGGAGTGATTTAAGTGAAGAAATGGCGGAAGATTTAGAAAAGCACTTATCTGATTTATATGATGATTTAGATATTGAATTAATATGTGGAGGTCAACCAATATATTATTATATATTTTCCGTAGAATAAACCCCTGCCTTTGGCAGGGTTTTATTAATATTATAAACTTGGAGGAATTTATGGAATTATTATCAATGAATATCCAGTATATAAAGGGTGTAGGACCAAAAAGAGCTTCAAGATTTAAAAAACTAAATATAAATACAGTGGAAGACTTGTTATATTTTGTTCCTAGAGACTATGATGATAGGTCTCAGGTTGGAGATTTAAGAGAATTTAAGACAAATGAAAAGGCAACCTTGGAAGTTGAGATAATAGGTAAAGGAAATATAATAAGACCTAGAAAGAATTTATCGATTTTAAAAATTCCTGTGAGAAATAATATGTCTGATGGATATTTAACTTGGTTTAATCAAGATTACTTAAAAGACAAGTTTCTTATAGGTGAAAAAATAATTGTTAATGGAAAAATAAATAGAGTTGGGCGAGAAATTCAAATAATGAATCCTGTTTTTGAAAAGGTTGGTAAAATGGATAAAGTAGGAAGAATAATACCTATATATCCACTAACAGAAGGATTAACAAATAATGAAGTAATAAAGGTTATTAAATATACTATTAGTGAATATTTACATGGTATTGATGAATTTCTACCTTTAGAAATAATAAATAAATATAAATTAATGGGAATTAAAGATGCTATTATAAATATTCATTTTCCAGGAAGTAAAACATTACTTGAAAACGCTAGAAAAAGATTGGCATTTCAAGAGTTGCTGACTTTACAAATAGGTCTTTTCACTATTAAGAATAAGACTGTAGGCAATAATAAAGGAATAAAATTTAAAGAAACCATTGAAGTAACTGAGTTCATTGAAAAACTGCCTTTTAAACTTACAAATGCTCAAATTAAGGTATTCAAAGAGATTGAAAAGAATATGGAATCTAATGTTCAAATGAATAGATTGGTACAAGGAGATGTAGGTTCAGGAAAGACCATAGTGGCTATTCTTGCTATATTTAAATCTATATTGTCAGGTTACCAAGCTGTAATGATGGCACCTACAGAAATATTAGCAAGTCAGCATTATGAATCCTTTAAAAATTTTTTTAAATCCTATGATATAGAAATTGAATTACTAGTAGGAAGCCTATCTCCAAAAAGGAAAGAGGAGATATTGGTAAATTTGAAACAAGGAAAAATAGATATATTAATAGGAACCCATGCTCTTATTCAGGAAAATGTGGAGTTCAACAAACTTGGACTTGTAATTACAGATGAACAACATAGATTTGGTGTAAAACAAAGAGCCATTTTATCTCAAAAAGGTCACAACCCAGATACCATAGTAATGACTGCAACTCCAATTCCAAGAACTTTAGCACTTATTTTATATGGGGACTTAGACATTTCAATTATTGATGAGCTGCCACCAGGACGAAAAGAAATTGAGACCTATGCTGTGGGTAAAGAGATGATTGAAAGGGTTAATAATTTTATTAGAAAACAAATTATGGACGGAAGGCAAGCATATATAGTATGTCCATTAATAGAGGAATCTGAAACACTAGAAATAAATGCAGCGGAAGAATTGTATATAAATTTTAAAGACAATGTATTTAAAGAATTTAAGGTTGGATTATTACATGGAAAAATGAAGTCTAAAGAGAAAGATGCTGTAATGGAAGAATTTAAAAATCATAGATTGGATATATTAGTTTCCACTACAGTTATTGAGGTAGGAGTCAATGTACCGAATTCAAATATTATGGTTATTTACAATGCTGAAAGATTTGGTCTTGCTCAATTACATCAATTAAGGGGAAGAGTTGGCAGAGGAGAGTATCAATCCTACTGTATACTTATAAATGAAAGTAAAAACCCCATATCCAGGGAGAGAATGAGAATACTACAAAGTTCTAATGATGGTTTTAAAATCTCTGAAAAGGATTTAGAACTACGAGGTCCTGGAGAATTTTTTGGAACTAAACAACATGGATTACCAGAATTAAAAGTTGCAAATTTGTTTAAAGATATGGATATTTTAAAAGCTGCACAAAAAGAAGCAATAAATATTATTAATCAAGATAGTAGATTAAATGCAGAAAAATATAGAGAATTAAAGAAAACAATACAAAATCTCTTTTCAAATTCAGGTGAAAATTTAACATTTAATTAATTTATGTTTTAAAATAGAAAATATATGATAAAATATTAATGACATTGGTTTTAAGGAGGAAATTATTTGAGAGTAATATCAGGACTAAGAAAAGGACATAGACTAAAATCTCCTAAGGGAATGAATGTTAGACCAACAGAAGATAAAACCAAAGAATCATTGTTTAATATATTAGGACATATAGATGAGGATAGCATTATACTAGATGGATTTGGAGGTTCTGGTTCCATGGGAATAGAGTTTCTAAGCAGAGGAGCCAAGTTATGTTACTTTGTAGATAATTCTATGGATAGTATAAATATTATTAAAGAAAATTTAGCTCATACTAAATTTACAGATCGAAGCTTTGTGATAAAGTCAGATATTATAGTATCCATAAGAAATTTTAGGGATAAAAAACTTGAATTTAATTATATCTATCTAGACCCACCTTTTTTTAAAGAAGGATTTATTCAAAATATTTTAGAAAAAGTTAATGAAGCTAATATACTGGCAGAAAATGGTCTAATAATAATTGAACATGAGAAAGAATTAGAATTAGAAGAAATATTATATAGCTTTGAGAAAACAGATTTAAGAAGATATGGAAGTAAATCCTTATCATTTTATAGAAAAAGACAATAAGGAGGAAATATATGAATGCTATATACCCAGGTAGCTTTGATCCAGTTACTTATGGTCACTTAGATATTATAGAGAGAGCTGCAAAAAAAGTAGACAACCTAATAGTAGCTGTATTAAATAATCCATCGAAAAAGAATACATTTTCATTGGAGGAAAGAATTGATTTACTAAAAGAGGTTACAAAGGGATTTCACAATGTTACAATAGATTCATTTTCAGGACTTCTCACAGACTATGCTGTAGAAATGAACTGCACTACTATGATTAGAGGTCTGAGAGCTGTTTCAGATTTTGAATATGAAATGCAAATGGCCTTAGTAAATAAAAAAGTCAATGATGATGTTGAAACAATGTTTATGGTTTCTAGTAGTCAATATGCCTATTTAAGCTCAAGTATTGTAAAGGAAGTAGCCATGTTTGGCGGTAAAATTTCATGTTTTGTTCCTGAAGTAGTAGAATTAGCCTTGAAAAATAAATTTGAAGGAGGATTATAATACATATGGAAGTATTAAAATTAATTGATGAAATTGAAGATATTGTAGAATCTGGAACAAGTGTACCCTTTTCTGGAAAGGTAATGGTAGATAAATTTGAAATTTTAGAGATATTAAAAGAAATAAGAATAAAATTGCCAGATGAAATAAAACAAGCAGCATGGATAAAAGATGAAAGACAAAGAATTTTAGCAGAAGCACAGAAAGACGCAGATACTTTACTGAAAGAAACAGAGTATAGATTAGAAGGATTAGTTGATCAAGATGAAATTACAAAAAAGGCAAACTCCAGAGCAGAAGAAATAATTACAAAGGCCCAGTCAAATGCTAAAGAAATTAGAATAGGAGCACTGGAGTATGCAGATAGCTTAATGGAAGAAACTCAAGAAAACTTAAAAGAGTTAATTCAATTAATAAATGAAAATAGAAAAGAGCTAAGGGGACCTAATTAAATCTTTTAGGTTTCCTGAATATTAATGATATAAGTACAGATAGTATAAAAATATATATACTAATAGTTAAAGCCAGTTTAGCAGAGCTAGTTAATAAATAGACCCAATCTAGTAATTCAAACTGCCCATAGGAGGTTGAAAAATTTGAAAATGTAGGTTGTATATAGTTTTTATATTTTACAATATATATTATATAACCCAAAATACTTGCAAGTATTCCATGAAGAAATTTTGAAAATATATAAAGCTTACTATTTATATCTGTTCTATTAATAAAACTAAGAGCTTGACTATGAATAGAAAGACCACTCCAGCCAATTATAAAGTTTATCAATGATATTTTATAAATAAAATCTATATTTGCAGCTGCAATATTTTTGCATCCCATAGTAACCTCAAAGATTCCTGCAACAAAACCTTTGACTATTTGCAAATCTATTGACAACATATTACTTAATAAATATAAAAAATTATTTATGAACTTCATATTAAATAGTACTTCTACTAGAACAGAATAAAATATTACTAAGCCACCAATTAATATTATGGTATCCATACTTTCTTTGACCGCTTCCGTTATCAAAGAACCTATGGATTTTTTTGTTTTTATCCAAGAATCATAAGAATCTTGAATTTCTTCAAAAATATTTTTATTTTTCTTATTAAATTCTATATCATGTGATTTATAAGATCTAAATAATAACCCTAGACATAGGACTGCTAGATAATGTGGAATTATAATAAGAGGTCCTATACTAGAATCATTTAACATTCCAATACTAACAGTTCCCAGCATAAAAAGAGGACCAGAGGTACTGGTAAAGCATATTAGTTTATTACCTTGATTTTTTGTTATTAAACCTTCTTCCCTCAATCTAGATGTTAATTTAGCTCCAACAGGATATCCTGATAATATGGACATTGTTAAAGGGAATACTCCTTTACCTGGTATATTGAATAAAGGTCCGATTAAAGGCTCTAATAGCTTTCCTATAAGGTCAACAAACCCTAAGCCTATAAGTATCTCGGATATAATAAAAAATGGTAAAAGAGAAGGCAATATAATATTAAACCATATTGATACTCCTGATGTAGCACTACTTAATGAAAGTTTGGGATTAGCAATAATTCCAAACAGCGTGAAAATAATAATTATTAAAAATAATAAAGTAGAGTAGTTTTTTTGATTTTTACTTTCTGCTCTCATATGTACACCTCCTATAAATCATATTATGAATTATAGGAGGACAATATGATGAGTTATTTAATATAAGGTGAATTATAATAATCCATATTTGATAAGACTATTGAAGATTCTAATCCCATGAAAAATATATCCGTAGCCCTTTTATCAAACATAAGAATTTTTTCTAGAGAATTATCTTTGAAATGTTTATAATCAGCGAATTTAGTTATAATAGGTAAAGAAGAATTTTTTTTAATTTTATTAATAAGAGTTAGACCGTTTTTTCCAGCACCTAAAACACGGACATAGGAGGGGTAAATATTATAAAGTTCCCAAAAAGTTTTTTTATCAAGCTGATTTAGCAAATGAATAAATAATCTTTGAATACGGGTTCGAGGATAACGTTTAGTGACTATACTATTGATTATTTCCTTAATATTGTTATTTTTATTTCCATAGTTCACTATTCTATTTTCAAGACCAGGTTCTATATCCAGTAAAGATTTAAGTTTTTCTATTTCTATAGTTCTAATTAAATAAAGTAATATTTGATTATAGTTTTCAAGAAGATTAAATTTATGATATTTTTGTAAATATTCTTCTAAATGATAGTATGTTTCAAAAGGTACTAGATTCTTAATGGAAGGTAATCCATTGTTTATAATAGAATTCCTTATTCCTGTTGCACTGGCAAAATCATTAGATAAGTTTAAGTCATTGTAGTCTTTACCAGACCTTTTGATTGTAACTGGCTTTATTTTAGAATTTAGGTTTATTAAGCTTTTTAGATATTCTATGCCTAATATATTATTGGACCTATTAAGTATTTCTTGATAATTATATGTATTATTAATATGGTATTTATTTATATAATTATTGAGAGCATTGCTTCTTGAAACTGAGTAAGATAAACCTAACGATAGATTATATCTTAGTATTTCCTTATAAAAATCTGGTTCAACTGCTAATATAGAAGCTAAAGTATTTAATGGTTCTAAATCTCCGATTTCACTGCCGAAAGATATATAATCTACAATATTTAAACTATCTAAAAGCTTTATACCTCCATAGGCAAACAATTCTGCACTTTGGGTTGAAAAAATAAATGGTAGTTCCAATACTAAATCTACACCATTGTCTACTGCCATTTTAGCCTTAGTCCATTTATCAATAAAAGAAGGTTCTCCCCTTTGTAAAAATGAACCACTCATTATTGCTATGGAGTAATCAGCTTTAGCTTTTCCCATAGATTCTTCTAGGTGGTATTTGTGACCAAAATGAAAAGGATTGTATTCAGTAATAAATCCAACTACTGTCATAATAACCTCCAAAAATATATTTTCTTTTATTATACCATATCATGTTGATTTTTTAACACAAATGTAATATTATGAAATATAGATAAAAACAATTAATAGGAGGAATAAAAAATATGAAGATTCTTGTAATCAACTGTGGAAGCTCTTCATTAAAATATCAACTTATAGATATGAATGGAGAAGAAGTACTTTGTAAAGGACTTGTAGAAAGAATAGGAATTGAAGGTTCTAGAATTAAACATGATACCACAGGTAAAGAAAGAGTAATAATTGAAGAGCCAATGGCTAACCATAAAATTGCTTTAGGTTTAGTACTTAATGCTATTATTGATGAAAATCATGGAGCTATAAAATCCATGGATGAAATAGGAGCAGTAGGACATAGAGTTGTACATGGTGGAGAAACATTTGCATCATCTGTTATAATAGACGATGAGGTTATGAAGGTTCTTGATGAATGTATTGAGTTAGCACCTTTACATAATCCACCAAATATTACTGGAATAGAAGCTTGTAAAGAATTAATGCCAAATACACCAATGGTTGCAGTATTTGATACAGCATTCCATCAAACAATGGAGGCCGATAATTATATATATCCTATTCCTTATGAATATTATGAAAAATATAAAATAAGAAGATATGGTTTCCACGGAACTTCTCATAAATATGTAGCATTAAGAGCTGCTGAAATATTAGGTAAAGATATTAAAGATTTAAATATTGTTACTTGTCACTTAGGAAATGGTTCCAGCGTATGTGCAGTACAAGGTGGAAAATCTATGGATACAAGTATGGGATTCACACCATTAGAAGGATTAGCAATGGGAACTAGATCAGGAGATATTGACCCTGCTATAATTCCATTTATTATGGGTAAAGAAAATATGACTTTTGATGAAGTGAATAATATGCTAAACAAACAATCAGGTGTATTAGGAATATCTGGAATCAGTAGTGACTTTAGAGATTTAGAAATTGCTATGGAAGAAGGAAATACAAGAGCAAAACTTGCTTTAGATGTATTCGTTAATAGAGTTAAAAAATATGTAGGTGCTTATGTAGCTACTATGTGTAGAATAGACGCCTTAGTATTTACTGCAGGTATTGGTGAAAATTCAAGCTACATTAGAGAAAAAGTATGTGAAGGCTTAGAATGTTTAGGACTTAAAATTGATAGTGAATTAAATGATGTAAGAGGCGAGGAAGCTCAGCTTAACAAGGATTTAACTTCTGCTACAATACTTGTTATTCCTACAAATGAGGAGTTAATGATAGCTAGAGATACTTTAGAATTAGTATCTAAATAATATTATTCTTGACAAATTGACGCCTCCTTTATATAATTATCTTTGTTAGTCTAAGAGGTGAAAAGTATGATAATTGATTTATCAAGTTTTCTTGATGGAACTAATGATTTTTTGCATTTTGATGGACAATTGGAATTAAAAAGTTTCAAATTAGGTGCAAGAAACATTGAGATAGTTGGACCCGTAAAATATGAAGGTGAAGTATTTAAGGTAGATGGGGAAAAGACAATAGATATTAAAGTGGATTATTCCTATAGTGAAAATTGTCATAGATGTTTAAAGCCTGCTACTAATCAAATAAAAACTAGAGTATCTGGAAAACTTGCAAAAGGAAAAGAAATATCTGATGATGAATATGATGGCTATGATGAAGTGTTCTCTTATGAGAATGATTCTATAGAAATTGATGAGTATATTCTAAATCAAGTGGTTGTTTCTTTACCGATGAAGTCCTTATGCGATTCTGATTGCAAAGGATTATGTTCTATATGTGGAGCAGATTTAAATAATACAAAATGTAATTGTATTCAGGAAAATATCGATCCAAGATTTGAAAAATTAAAGAATTTTTTTCCTAAGAATTAAGGAGGTGTTTTAAATGGCAGTACCAAAGCGTAAAACTTCTAAAGCTAGAAGGGATAAAAGAAGAGCTTCTTCTTATAGACTAAACAAAGCTACGGTTGTTGAGTGTCCACAATGTCATGAACCAAAACAACCACATAGAGTTTGTAGATCATGTGGCTATTACAAAAACAGAGAAGTTATAGCAGTAGAATAAATAAAAAAAGATAGTGATTGCCACTATCTTTTTTTATTTCACTCTTGCATTTTATTTTAGTCTAATATATATTAAATATCAATGGCTTAAAAATACCTGGCATTGGAGGAGAGAAAATGAAAATTATTGTTGATGCTATGGGTGGAGATAATGCGCCAATTGAAGCAGTTAAAGGGACTATAGATGCTGTAAATGAATATGGTATCAATGCTATATTGGTAGGTAAAAGTAGTATAATAGAAAATGAGTTAAAAAAATATGATTACAAAAAAGAAAAAATTGAAATTATAAATGCTGAGGATATAATAACTAACGATGATGACCCAGCCATGGCAATTAGAAGAAAGAAAGATTCCTCTATGGTAGTAGGTGCTAAAGCATTAGTAGATGGACTAGGAGATGGTTTTTTATCTGCTGGAAGTACAGGAGCTTTACTGGCTGCTGGAATATTCATAGTAAAAAGAATAGATGGCATAGATAGAGCAGCTTTATCAGTAATGTATCCTACATTAAAAGGATTCTCTTTGTTGTTAGATGCAGGTGCCAATGTAGATTGTAAGCCTGAGTATTTACATCAGTTTGCCCTAATGGGTTCCATCTATATGGAAAATGTTATGGGAATAAAATCGCCAACAGTAGGACTTGCAAACATAGGTACAGAAAAAGGAAAAGGCAATTTATTATCTAAAGAGACATATGAACTACTAGAGAAATCAAATCTGAATTTTAAAGGGAATATTGAAGCTAGAGAATTGCCAAGTGGAGATGTGGATATTATTGTAGCTGATGGATTTGTAGGCAATGTAGTATTGAAACTAACAGAAGGAATGGCTGCATCTATTTTTTCTATATTAAAAGAGGAGTTTACTAAGGATTTTAAAACTAAAATAGGAGCAGGTTTATTAAAACCAGCATTAAAGAATATAAAAGGTAGAATGGACTATAGAGAATATGGTGGAGCTCCTTTACTTGGACTAAAGAAACCAATAGTAAAGGCCCATGGCAGTTCAGATGCTTTTGCAATTAAAAATGCAATTAAACAATTAATAAAATTTATTGATAAAGATGTAATAAAAATAATTGAATCTAATAATCATGTACTAATTAATAATTTGGAGGTTGATAATAATGATTTATAAAAAAATAAAGGAGATAATAGCAACACAATTTAACATTGATGAAGAAGAAATTACAAAAGATACTTCATTTAAAGACACTTTAAATGCTGATTCCCTAGATTTAGTGGAGTTAGTTATGGCATTGGAAGATGAGTTTGGACTTGAAGTTGAAGATGAAGATATGGAAAATATAAAAACTGTAGGGGATGCAGTTGAGCATATTACAAATGCTTTAGAAGAATAATTGGGCTATATGCCCAATTATTCTTCTAAAAAATTGGAGGTAATTATAGTGAAGGAAAATAATAAAGGATTCAAAGGATTAGATTCTTTGGAAGAAATTTTACATTATAAATTTAAAGACATTAAATTATTAAAAAAGGCCTTGACTCATAGCTCCTACGCAAATGAAAATAAATTAAAAGTTACAGATAACAATGAGAGGTTAGAATTTTTAGGTGATACAATTATAAGTTTAATAGTAAGTCAATATTTATATAAAAAGTATCCAAATTATCCAGAAGGAGAACTGACAAAAATTAGGGCAAAAGTAGTATGCGAGTCATCCTTAGCATTTGCTGCCCATAAAATGGAGTTGGGGAAATATCTTTTATTGGGTAAAGGAGAAGAAAGCACTGGTGGCAGAGAGAGAGAATCTATTTTAGCAGATGCAACAGAGGCTTTAGTGGGTGCTATTTATATGGATAGTGACTTTGAAGCTGTAAATAAATTACTACTTAAAAACTTTGAAGCAGATATTGTACATGCAGTGGCTAAGGGTGCTTTATTTATTGACTATAAAACTGAATTACAGGAAAACCTTCAAAAAATAACTAGGGGAAAGATAGAATATAAAGTTGTAAAAGAGGAAGGTCCAGATCATAATAAGATATTTTATATGGATTTAATTGTAGATGACAAAATAGTAGGAACAGGCACAGGAAGAAGTAAAAAAGAAGCAGAACAAATGGCGGCTAAGGAAGCTCTTTTAGTAATGGGTGAAATAAATGAGTAGACATTATATAATTCCAATATTTGTACCTCATTATGGATGCCCCCATGACTGTGTATTTTGTAATCAAAAAAAGATTACAGGTCTCTCTACAGATACTACTCCAGAAGAAGTTGAAAAAATAATAGAAGATCATCTAATGACATTTAAGCCAGATTCCACCATAGAAGTAGCTTTTTATGGAGGTAGCTTTACAGCAATAGATATAGAAATACAAAAAAAATTACTATCTATTCCATATAGATATAAAAAAGAAGGAAGAATAAACGGCATAAGACTATCTACTAGACCAGACTCCATAGATGAAGTTATACTAACTAACTTAAGAAATTACTCAGTAGACACTATAGAATTAGGTGTTCAATCCCTAGATGAATGTGTATTATATGAAAGTGGTAGGGGGCATGATTCTAATGATGTATACAGAGCTTCCAAACTGATTAAAGACTTTGGATTTAATCTTGGTTTACAAATGATGATAGGACTACCTTCTGATACCATTGAAAAATCTATAAATACTTGTAAAGAGTTTATTAAATTAAACCCATATTGTGTAAGAATCTATCCAACTTTAATAATAAAAGAAACTTATTTAGAAGAACTTTTTTTAGATAAAAGATATAAACCATTATCTATTGAGGAAGCCATAGATATTTCTTCAGTCTTACTTATGATTTTTCAAATAAATAATATTGATGTAATTAGAATAGGGCTACAGCCAACTGAAAATATTCAATTGGGAAAGGATGTTGTAGCAGGACCATTTCATCCTGCATTCAGACAGTTAGTAGAATCCAATATATTCAGACTATTATTAGGTTACTATTTTAAAACTAAAAAGATAGATAAAGATAATAAAACTTTAGTAATTGAATCTAATAATAAGAAAATATCATCAATAGCAGGACAACAGTCTACAAATATAAAGTATCTAAAGCATAAGTATAAATTTAATAAAATAAAGATATACGGAAAAGATTTGGATATAGATTATATTGGTATTACAATTAATGAATTTTATGATAAAATAAATATGAAATCACTAATGGAGTCTTATTTAAAGGAGAATTCTATTATTTAGATTAAGATAAAGGTTTCCTAGAAATGGAAACCTTTAGTTATAACAGAAGAGGTGGTATGATTGCAGCTAAAAAAAGTAGAAATTCAAGGATTTAAATCATTTGCTGATAAGACTGAAATTGAGATTAAAGATGGTATTACAGCTATTGTAGGACCAAATGGAAGTGGAAAAAGTAATATATCTGATGCTATAAGATGGGTTTTAGGAGAACAAAGTGTAAAGAATCTTAGGGGAAGTAAAATGGAAGATGTGATTTTTGCAGGTACAAGCAAAAGAAAACCTTTAGGATACGCAGAAGTTACTATTACTTTTGATAATAAAAGTGGACTAATACCCATTGATTATGGAGAAATAGCTGTTACTAGAAGAATGTTTAGGTCAGGGGAATCTGAATATTATATAAATAAAAACTCTTGTAGGTTAAAAGATATTCGTGAACTATTTATGGATACTGGAATAGGAAAAGATGGATATTCCATAATAGGACAAGGGAGAATAGAAGAAATATTAAGCAATAGACCTGAAGATAGAAGACATATTTTTGAAGAAGCGGCAGGAATTGTAAAATATAAATCAAAAAAAGAAGAAGCTGAAAGAAAGTTGGATAAGACAGAAAGCAATCTAATGAGAATTAAGGATTTGATATTTGAATTATCCAATCAGTTAGAAGTATTAGAAATTCAGGCTCAAAAAGCTAATTATTTTACTGAACTATACAATAAATTAAAAAGTTTAGAAATAAATTTATCTATAAAAGATATAAGAAAGTTGAATTCCCAAATAGATGAAATAAATCAAGAAAAACTTATATTAGAAAAAGAATTAGAACAGAAATTATTAGATAGAGAATTATTCGAAAACAACTTTAACTCACTTAAAGAAACAATAAAAGAATTAGAATCCAATATAGAAGACTATAGAAATAAGAATTCAAATATTATGAATCAATTGGATAAGGATCAAAATCAAGTTGCAATAATTGAAGAAAAGGAAAAGTTTTACAATAAGGACTTAGCTAGATTAAAGGAAGAAAAAATAAATTTAAACAATAGATTAGAGGAGTTAAATATAGTTAATGAGAAACTGATTGAAGAAAAATTACTAGCAGAGAAAGAATATAATAAGCTTCTAGAAATCTACAATGAAAAAAATATAGAGCTAGAAAAAGAGTTTGAAAATTTACAAGAGAAAGAAAGAAATATAGAACTAGAAAAAAATAATATGATAAGAATATACAATAGTTCCTCAGAAAAAAAATCCGAATTAAATGGTATTAATTCTTTTAATGAAAATATTGAAAAAAGAATACTACAATTAAAAAAAGAAATCCACATAATGGATAGTGACAAAAACGTAAACATAAGCAACTATAATGAAGTAGGGGAAAAAGAAAAAAATCTACAAGAACAGCTTTTAAAATTAAATGAAAGATTACAATCTGTAAAAGAAAAGGAAAGAGATATTAGTAGCATATTAGAAACTATAAATAAAAGTATAAACACTAACAATGTGGAAATACAATCAAAGACATCTAGTTACAAATTGCTTAAAAACATGGAAGAAGATTATGAAGGATATTATAAAGGTGTAAAATCTCTACTGAAATCTGCCAAAAGAGAACCCAAATTAAAGGAAGGACTCATAGGTGTAGTAGCGGAGCTTATAAAAGTAAATGAAAAATTTGAAAGGGCAATAGATATTAGTTTAGGCTCAAATATTCAGAATATGGTTACTGAAACACAAGAAGATGCAAAAAGAATTATAGAATATTTAAAACACAATAAATTAGGACGAGTAACCTTTTTGCCTCTTAATGTTATAAAGGGAAATATCTTAGATATAAGTATTCAAGATAGAAAAGAGTTTAAAATATACGGTCTAGGTTATGAATTAATAGATTTTAATAAAAAATATGAAAATATATTTAAGTTTTTACTGGGACGAACTATAATAATTGAGAATATAGATTGTGGAATAAGGCTTGCAAATAAATATAATCATTCCTATAGAATAGTTACACTTGATGGAGAGATTTTAAACCCAGGTGGTTCTATGACGGGAGGAAGTCAAGGTAATAGTGGTACTAGTATAATAAGCAGAAAAGGAAGAATTGAAAATCTAACTAAAGACATAGAACGGTTAAATAAAATACAAGAAAAATTAAATCAAGAAAGTATTACTTATATAAATAGTTTGAAAGAATCCAAAGAAGAAATAGTTGAATTAGATAAATCCATTAAGGAAACAGAACATTCAATAATAAACATTGTAAACCAAAAAGAAAAATATATAAATGAAATCAATAGATTAAAAGAATCCATGTATAAAGCAGAAAAAGAGATAGATAATTTAGGAGTTGAAGTAAAAGATTATAAAGATAAAGAAATAGAAATACTTTCTTTATTAGAAAAATTAGATAAGGAGATTACGAATAAAAAAGAGGAAATTAAAAATCTAACTATTACTTATAATGAAGAGAAATCCATTAGGGAAGAAAAGTTAAAAAATATTACTGATACTAAAATAAACCTTAATCTCATTAACAGTAATATAAGCAATTTGCAGGAAAAGTGGAATAAGAATAAATTTGAAATTAATAGTATTAAGGACTCCATTAAAGAAAAAGAAGAAATGATAACATTAAATATTGAAAATATAGAGGAAATCACCAAAAGTAAAATAAGTTTAAATGCTAAAATAAAAGAATTAAATTTAATTGCTCAGGATACAAAGGAAGAATTGGAAAAGTTAATATCTAATAAGACTAAATTTATGGAAGAATTTTATTCTGAACAGAATAAATTAAATGAAATTAATAAAGTAATAGGAGAAGTTGAAAAGAATATTAATTCTAATGAAGTCAAGTTGGCTAGAATAACTGTGCAACTAGAAAACCATCATAAGAAGCTAAAGGATGACTATGATCTATGTTATGAAGAGGCTTTGGGTCAAGAAGTGGAAATAAAGAATATTCAAGAAGCAATAGTAGAGTCCAGGAAGTTGAAAGTTGAAATAAAAGAATTAGGCACAGTAAATTTAAGTTCAATTGAGGAATATAAAAATTTAAAGGAAAGATTGGATTTTATTCTTAATCAACAAAAGGATTTATTGAGTGCTAAGGAAAACTTAAAAGAAGTTATAAAGGATATGGAAAACAACATGAAAACCCAATTCCTTATGAATTTTAATAAGATAAATGACAATTTTCAAGAGATATTTAAAAATCTATTTGATGGTGGACAAGCAGAGTTGGTTTTAGAAGAAGATGAAAATATACTTGATTCTGGAATTGAGATTAAAGCACAGCCACCTGGTAAGAAACTTCAAAGTTTAACTTTATTATCTGGAGGAGAAAAATCTTTAACAGCAGTAGCATTATTATTTGCAATTCTAACATTAAAACCTTCACCATTTTGTATACTGGACGAAATAGATGCAGCTCTTGACGAAGCTAATATTAGTAGGTATACTAGTTATCTGAAAACTTTTTATGAAAACACTCAATTTGTGTTGATTACTCATAGAAAAACTACTATGGAGATAGCAGATATATTATATGGAGTAGCCATGGAAGAAGAAGGAATATCAAAATTAATATCGGTTAAACTAAAAGATAATATTGATGAAATAGCAAGTTAGGGGGAGAAAAATGTTTAAGTGGTTAAAAGGCTTGGGGAAGAAGAAAGAAGAAGTAACTGAAAAAGATGAAGAAATTGAGATTAATGATGAAGAATTAGAGCAGCAGATGGAAGAAATAGAACAAATAGAAGAAATAGAAGAAAAGGAAGAGGCAACAGAAGATTCAAAGGAAATAATAGAGGAAGAAGATATAGAACAACTGGCTGAAGAATTAGAAGATGTCAGTGAGGAATTGGAAGATGTAGTAGAAGAAGCAGTAGAGGCAGTTGAAGAAATAAAAGAAGAATTACAAGATATAGAAGAAGACATACAAGAGGAAATTGTAGACGAATTACCAGAGCCAGAAGAAATAGAAGTAGAAGAAGAAGTAGAAGAAACAAGTCCTAAGAAAACTGGTTTCTTTCAAAAACTTATGGGTGGTTTAACTAAAACTAGAAATGATATTACAAATAAAATAGATAGTGTACTAAAATCCTATAAAAAAATTGATGAGGAACTATTTGACGATTTAGAAGAAGTCTTAGTTACAGCAGATGTTGGCGTAAATACAACAATGGAACTAATTGATAGGTTAAGAAATAGAGTGAAAGAAGAAAAAGTCACGGATCCAGATAATGTAAAGGAACTTCTAAAGGATGAAATCAAAAAGATCATGTTGGAATCCGTATCAGACAATAAATTAAATATAGAACCTTCTCCAGCTTTGATTCTAGTTGTTGGAGTAAATGGAGTTGGTAAAACCACTACCATCGGAAAGTTATCTAATAACTTTAAAAAACAAGGAAAGAAAGTTTTAATAGCTGCAGGGGATACTTTTAGAGCAGCGGCAATTGAACAATTAGAGGAATGGGGAAATAGGGCTAACGTTGATGTAATTTCACATAGTGAAGGTGCAGACCCAGCAGCTGTTATTTATGACGGTATTCAGGCGGCTAAGGCAAGGAAAACAGATATATTAATTTGTGATACTGCTGGTAGACTTCACAATAAATCTAATCTTATGAATGAGTTAAATAAAATATTTAGAGTTGCAGAAAGAGAATACGGTGATGCTACAAAAGAGGTATTACTAGTATTGGATGCAACAACAGGACAAAATGCTATTAATCAAGCTAAAGTATTTAAAGAAGTTGCAAATATAACAGGAGTAGCTCTTACTAAACTTGATGGAACGGCAAAGGGTGGAGTAATTATAGCATTACAAGCAGAGCTAAATATACCTGTTAAATTAGTAGGTGTAGGAGAAGGCATAGAAGATTTACAACCATTTATTGTTGAAGATTTTGTAGAAGCAATATTTGATTAATAGTTGTTGACAAAAGAGGAATCTTATACTAAAATAATACTGTCAAGTAAAACACTTGACAGTATTATTTTGTTGGTGATATAATGGTTGAGAAACTTGTTGAAATAGGAATTTTATTTGATTTTTATGGAAAGTTACTTAGTGAAAAACAATATTTAGTAATAGAATTATATTATATTCATGACTTATCCTTAGGTGAAATAGGTGATGAACTTAATGTTACTAGGCAAGGTGTATTTGATCTTTTAAAAAGAGCAGAACAAAAACTTTATCAATATGAAGAAAGTTTAAAATTAGTAGAAAAGTTTTACTCAAGCCATAAAGAGATTAAGAATATAGTTCAAATCGCTGAAGACATTATAAAAATTGCAAAAGACAGAAATGATAATATAATTGAAAATAAGGCAATAAATATTAATGAGATTTGTAAAAAGATACTCCATAATAGCCGGGAGGTGGTAGAGTAATGGTATTTGAATCTTTGTCAGAAAAGCTTCAAAATGCTTTGGGGAAATTAAAAGGGAAAGGTAAACTTTCAGAAAAAGATGTTGATGTAGCCATGAGAGAAGTAAGACTTGCTCTTTTAGAAGCTGATGTAAACTTTAAGGTAGTAAAAGATTTTATCAAAAAGGTAAAAGAAAGAGCAATTGGCTATGAGGTAATGGAGAGTTTAACACCTGGTCAACAGGTTATAAAAATAGTAAATGAAGAATTAACTAACTTAATGGGTGAAAAAGAAGCTAAACTAAACTTTGCTTCAACCCCGCCAACAGTAATTCTTATGTGTGGTCTACAAGGTGCTGGTAAAACTACTACTACTGGTAAATTAGCATTTAACTTAAAAAAACAGAATAAAAGACCTTTATTAGTTGCATGTGATGTTTATAGACCAGCAGCTATTAAACAGCTTGAAGTAGTAGGAGAGAAGGTGAATGTCCCAGTATTTTCCATGGGGGATAAAATAAATCCAGTAGATATAGCTAAAGCTGCCTTAGAACATGGGAAAAGAAATGGAAATGATGTAATAATAGTGGATACTGCTGGAAGACTTCATATTGATGAAGAATTAATGGATGAAATAAGGAATATCCATGATGCAGTTAATCCAAATGAGGTTCTATTAGTACTTGATGCCATGACAGGACAGGATGCAGTTAATGTAGCTGAAACATTTAATGAAAAATTAGGAATTACAGGAGTTATACTTACTAAACTTGATGGAGATGCTAGAGGTGGAGCTGCATTGTCCATTAGAGCTGTAACAGAAAAACCTATAAAGTTTGCTGGTATGGGAGAAAAATTTGATCAATTAGAACCTTTTCATCCAGATAGAATGGCTTCAAGAATATTGGGTATGGGTGATGTACTTAGTTTAATTGAAAAGGCTCAAGCTAGTATAGATGCTAAGAAAGCAATGGAACTAGAACAAAAAATTAGAAATCAGGAATTTTCTTTTGATGATTTCTTAGACCAGTTGGAACAGATGAAAAGCTTAGGACCTATTGATCAATTAATAGGAATGATTCCAGGAATGAATTCTAAAGCATTGAAAGGTTTAGATGTAAATGAAAAAGATATAAATCGAATCAAGGCAATAATTCAATCTATGACTAAGAAAGAAAGAGATAATCCTGATATTATAGATAGCAGTAGAAGAAAAAGAATAGCTCAAGGTAGTGGCACTTCAGTCCAAGAGGTAAACAAAATTTTAAAACAGTTTAAAGAAACTAAAAAAATGATGAAAAGGTTTACTGATATGGAAAAAACAATGAAGAAAAAAGGGAAATTTGGATTCCCCTTTTTCTAAATAGATAGTTTGATTTTTAAGGAGGTGAAATAAATGGCAGTTAAAATTAGATTAAGAAGAATGGGAGCTAAGAAAAGTCCTTTCTATAGAATAGTTGTTGCTGATTCTCGTGCTTCTAGAGATGGAAGATTTATTGAAGAGATAGGCTATTATAATCCATTAACTGAACCTAAAACAGTTAAAATAGATAATGAAAAAGCAATTAACTGGATTAAAAATGGAGCAAAACCAACTGATACTGTAGATAGATTATTTAAACAAAATGGTCTATATGAAAATCAAGCTGAATAATCCTTAAGGAAAAGTATCTAGGAGGTGCTAAAAATGGGAGAGTTAGTAGAATTTATTGCAAAGTCTCTTGTAGATAATCCAGATGATGTAGTAGTCAATGAAATAGAAGGCAATCAATCTGTTATCATTGAACTTAAGGTTCACCCTGAAGATATGGGTAAAGTAATAGGAAAACAAGGTAGAATTGCTAAGGCCATAAGAACAGTAGTTAAGGCAGCGGCAATTAAAGACAATAAAAGAGTTGTTGTAGAAATTATTCAGTAAGGGATTAGAATGCCTAATCCCTTTAAATATTGGAGATAGGTGGAAAATGGAATATACAATAGTTGGTAAAATAATAAATTCTCATGGAATAAAAGGTGAAGTAAAGATATACCCACTAACTGATAACATTAATAGATTTGATTATCTAAAAACCGCATATATTGGTGATAAAAAAATCAAAGTAGAGTTAGAGCGGGTAAAGTATCATAAAAACCTAGCAATATTAAAGTTTAAGGAGTTTAATGACATAAACGAAATCATTTTTTTAAAAGATAGCTTTATATATGTGGATGAAACTGAGAAAGTTGTTTTACCAGAAAATCATTTTTTTATCTATGATTTAGTAGGCTCTAAAGTTTTTGATACTAAAAATAATCTAATAGGCATACTATCAGATGTAATACAAGGGCCTAGTAACGATGTGTATATAATAAAGGATGTGGAAAAAGATAAAGAATATCTTATTCCAGCTGTAAACCAATTTATTATCAATATTAATATAGATAATAAAGAAATAGTAGTTAACCCTATAGAGGGAATGATAGAATGAAGATAGATATATTGACTTTATTTCCTGAATTTTTTTCACCTTTACTAAATTGGAGTATAATAGGTAGAGCTTATGAAGAAAATAAAGTGGAAATAAATAGTATAAATATTAGAGACTTTTCCCAAAATAAGCACAAAAAGGTAGATGACTATCCTTTTGGAGGTGGCTCAGGTATGGTTATGAAACCAGAGCCAATTTTTGATGCCATAAATAGTGTTAAAAAACAAAATTCTAGAATAATATACCTATCACCTCAAGGACAAAAGTTTAATCAGAAACTTGCAAATGAATTATCTAAGGAAGAACATTTAATTCTTCTATGTGGTCATTATGAAGGTATAGATAATAGAATAATTGACAATTATGTAGATGAGGAAATATCTATTGGCGATTTTGTGTTAACTGGTGGAGAGATACCAGCAATGATAATAGTTGATGCTGTTGTAAGGTTGCTACCAGGTGTACTTAGGTGTGACGAATCTTATATAGAAGAGTCACATTATAAAGGTCTATTGGAATATCCTCAATATACAAGACCTAGAGAATTTAATGGACATTTTGTACCAGAAATATTACTTTCAGGAAATCATCAGAAAATAGAACAATGGAGAAAAGAAGAATCCATAAAGTCTACTTTTATAAAAAGACCTGATTTATTGGACAAAAAGGCTTTGACTGAAGAGGAAAAAGTTATTCTATCAAAACTAAAGAAAGATTTATAATTACAAAACTAGTTGTAATTGAATTATACATATGCTATAATACCTAGCGTATGGAATTACAGATGGTCCTCTGCCATTGCTACAGGGTAAGAACATCTAAGGAGAAGGGAGGTCTATACAATGGATATAATTAAAATGTTAGAAGACGAACAATTAAGAAATGATTTACCTAGTTTTAATGTAGGAGATACTGTTCAAGTTCATTACAAAGTTGTTGAAGGAACTCGTGAGAGAATCCAAGTATATGAAGGTACAGTAATTAAAATTCAAGGTGGCGGAGCAAGAGAAACTTTTACAGTAAGAAGATTATCTTATGGAGTAGGTGTTGAAAGAACTTTCCCTATTCATTCTCCAAGAATTGAAAAACTAGTTGTAACTAGAAGAGGTAAGGTAAGAAGAGCTAAACTTTACTATCTAAGAGATAGACAAGGTAAAGCTGCTAAAGTTAAAGAAAAGAGAAATTACTAATTTATTGGGACTTTATAGTCCCAATTTTGTTTAGGTGGTGAATTTATGAATATTAATTGGTATCCAGGACATATGAAGAAAACAAAAGAATCCATACAGAAATCTCTTACAATGGTTGATGTTGTTTTTGAATTAATAGATGCTAGAATACCATTCAGTAGTCAAAACCCTATTATTGATTCCATAGTTGGAGAAAAACCTAGAATAATTATTTTAAATAAGGCAGATTTAGCCAGCAATAATGGAAATAAACTATGGCAAGAATATTTTTTAAATAAGGGGATTAAATCACTTACTATGGATGCTTTAGAAGGAAAAGGAATAGATAAATTACAGCAACTTTCCTATGAAGCAACAGAAAAAAGAAGATTAGCCTATGAAAAACGGGGAGTAATTAATAGACCTACTAGGGCTATGATACTTGGTATTCCAAATGTAGGTAAATCTACATTAATTAACTCTTTATCAGGAAGAAAAGGTGCTAAAACAGGAAATAGGCCTGGAGTCACAAAGTCAAATCAATGGATTAAGACAAAGGCTAATTTGGAGTTGTTGGATACTCCAGGAATACTATGGCCTAAGTTTGAAGATAAAGAAGTGGCCTTAAATCTTGCTTTCACAGGGGCAATTAAAGATGAAATATTAGATACAGAAACTCTAGCCCTGAAACTCGTAGAAAGGCTTGCAAAATATTTTCCCAATCTTTTAAATAATCGTTATAATGTAGAATTAGAGGGTAAATCATATTTAGAGGTAATGGAAAATATTGGCAGAAAGAGAGGGTGTATCATAAAAGGTGGAGAGATAGATTATACTAAAGTGAGTAGTATCTTACTAGATGAGTTTAGAAAAGGTATAATAGGAAAAATTACCCTTGAATTTCCTGAAGAGTAGGAGAGGTGCTTGTGCTAGAAATTGAATATAAAGTTGAGTCATTAGGATATAGAAAGATTGCTTGTATAGATGAAGTAGGAAGAGGTTGTTTGGCTGGAGATGTGGTGGCTTGTGCAATAATAATGCCACAGGGACTAATCATTAATGGAGTAAAGGATTCTAAGAAGCTTTCCGAAAAGAAACGTGAGGCTTTATATGACGAAATACTTTTAAAATCTATAGCTTGTGGTATAGGAAGAGTAAATTCTAATATAATAGATGAAATCAATATAAAAGAAGCTACTCGTCTGGCTATGAAATATGCAGTAGAAAATCTAAAAGATAGAGAAGAAAATAAGGTAGAGCCAGATTTTTTACTTATAGATGCAGAAAAAGTTAGTTTAAATATTCCTCAAGAATCTATTATAAAGGGGGATGACAAGTCTCATGGAATAGCATGTGCATCTATTATTGCTAAAGTATTTAGAGACAGATTATGTATAAAATGGGATAAAGAGTTTGAAGGATATAACTTGAAAAAGCATAAAGGATATGGTACAAAGGAACATAGAGAAGCTATACAAAAATTAGGACCATCATCTATTCACAGATTAACGTTTTTAAAAAACATATTAAAGTAGATTTTAAAAGGGTGATGTAATTGAGAATCCACAGTCTTTTACTAAATAATATAATTTTAAATAATAGAGAGAATCTTTTCAAAGAAGGAAATATCTTAGAAGGAAAAATTATAGAGATATTAAATAAAACTGCGATTATTGACGTTAAAAATCATGGTATGTTTGAAGCTAGTTTAGATACAGACTTTAATATAGAAGTAAATGATGAAATTTCATTTTTAGTGAAATCTTTTGAAGATAATAAGATTCACTTAAAGCCTTTACCTCAAGAACAAGAAAAAAACATATCAATTAAAACAAATGAAAAAGCAGAAGATTATCCTATTGTAAAAGTCTTGAAAGATTTAAATATAAAAGAGACTAAAGAATCAATTGAGCTGGTGAAAAGTTTGATGAAATATAATATACCTATAACTGAAAAAAACTTAAACTATTGTTTGAAAACATTGGAAAAGCTATATCAATTATCTAATTTAGAAGATAATCAGAAGGTAATTCTATTGAATCCAGACAATGGAGAAAAAGAAGATAATAAGTTATTAATGGAAAAAGCTGACATAAGATCTTTTTTAATTACAGACAAAAATGAATATGCAGAACATAAAGATATAAGTCAGCAAATTAAAGATTTCATAAGAACAGAAATAAAATCTTCCATGAGAAATCAAGAAAAAATAAGTACATTAGAAGAGGTTAAAGAAAGTATAATAAAAGAAGACATAACAAAAGAAAATTCTATAAAAGAAAATATGTTAAGAAAAAATGAAACTGGTAATACTAAGTCAGATACTATTGATACAGATATTAAGATAATCAGTTTTTTTCTAAAGAACAGTATAAAACCTTCCTTAAATAATATAAAAAATATAAAAGCATTTAACGAAGACCCTATAGAATTTTCAAAAGACTTTAAAGAAATAGACAATATACTAGGTAAGTTAAAACCCTTCGAACTTACTAAAGGTGAATTTAAGCTCATTGAGGAAAATTTAATCAAAAATATTAATTTGAATAAGGATGAAAGAATAGCAGAACTACAAAAAATTATTAGCAATCAAAATAATAATTTAGATAAAGAAGTAAAGGAAGAAATAAGTAGACTTGAAACTAAAATTGATTTTTTAAGAGAAATCAATAAAGATTTATCATTTGTATTTTTTCCTATTAAACATGAAAAAAGTCCTCTAGATGGAATAATAACCTTAATAAAAAAAGATAAAAGAAAAAAATCATATAATGATAAAGTCAATGTATTTATAAATCTTCAAACTCATAATCTAGGAAATATTAAGGTATCTTGTGAATTGTTATCTAAAAATCTTTACATAAAGATAAATGTAAAGAATGAAGATTTAGAATTATTTAAGTCAAAAGAAGAACATTTGATTGAAAAAATTCGATTAATAGGTTATAGTCTAGACAGGATTGAATTTATAGTAGATAATAATATAGAAATATTAGATTCCATAGCTCCTAATCCAAACCCAACTTATATATTAGATTTAAAGGTGTAAATATTATGAAAAAAGAGAAAAAAGCCCAAAATAAAGCTGTAGCATTGTCATATAATAAGGAAGAAATAGCACCTAGGGTTATAGCCAAAGGTGAAAATATTGTTGCAGAGAAAATAATAGAAAAAGCAATAGAAGAAGATATTATTATTTATCAAGACGAAAACTTAGTTGAAAGTCTTATGGGACTTGAACTAAATGAAATGATTCCTGAAGAGTTGTATGATGCTGTGGCAGAAATAATTTTCTATATATATAATTTAGATACTGAAAGAGGTAAAATGTATGGAAAACAATATAGATAAGGGTAGAAAAGGAGAATTGATAGCTAAAGAATATCTTGTTTCAAATGGATATAATATTTTAGATATAAATTATAGAAATAAAATTGGAGAAATTGATTTGATTGCTTTAGATAAAGATATATTGGTTTTTATTGAAGTTAAAACAAGAACAAATACAAAATTTGGTTACGCATATGAAGCAGTTAATAGAAAAAAGCAAGAAAAAATTATTTATTGTTCTCAATTATATATAAAACAAAACAGATTATTAGACTATCAGATGAGATATGACATAATAGAAGTATATCTGACACCAAATTTAAAAATAAATCATATTCAGAATTCTTTTTGTTGATAAAACTTGATATAAAGCATATTTTCACTATTACCCAGGTAATAAGATAATAATTACATATAAAAGAGGGGTTTATTATGTATTCAAAAATCAATACTTGTGTATTGCAGGGACTAAATGGAAATATTATAGAAGTTGAAACAGATTTATCAAGAGGACTTCCTGTTTTTAACATAGTTGGACTTGCAGATACTTCTATAAAAGAATCTAAGGAGCGTGTCAGAGCAGCTATAAAGAATAGTGGATATGAATTTCCTTTAAGTAGAATTACTATTAACTTAGCACCGGCTAATTTAAAAAAAGAAGGCTCACAGATAGATTTAGCCATTGCAATAGGTATTTTAAAATCATCTGGAATTATATCGGGATTTGATATAGATAATACTGTTTTTCTTGGAGAACTTTCTTTAGATGGGAAATTAAATCCAATCCAAGGTGCATTGCCTATGGTAATTGCCATGAGACAATTAAATATTTCAAGGTGTATAGTTCCCTATGAAAATAAAGATGAGTGTAATGTCATGGAAGATATGGAGATAATACCCATAAGAGATTTAAAGGAAGTAGTAGATTTTCTGAACAATGAAATACGCATAACCCCCTATATAAGACAGAAAAAATTAATAGATTTAAATACTGAGGAACATCTTTTAGATTTTTCTGACATCAAAGGTCAAGCAAGTCTTAAAAGAGCCTTGGAAGTATCTGCTGCTGGAGCACATAATATTATTATAATAGGTCCACCAGGTGCTGGAAAAACCATGGCAGCCAAAAGACTACCTACTATAATGCCACAGTTATCATTTGAAGAGTCTATAGAAGTTACTAAAATATATAGTATATCAGGACTATTACCTTCTAATTCTTTAGTTAAAAATCCACCATTTAGGTCCCCGCATCATACAGCATCAGCTACGTCTCTAATAGGTGGAGGAAGAATTCCAAAGCCTGGTGAAGTATCATTGGCCCATAATGGAGTTTTATTTTTAGATGAATTGCCTGAATTTCCTAAAAATGTATTGGAAGTATTGCGTCAGCCATTAGAAGATGGGGTTGTTACTATTTCGAGAACAAGTGCCAGTTTAACATATCCAGCTAAGTTTATGTTCATCGCCAGCATGAATTTGTGTCCATGTGGATACTATGGATCTTCCTTGCATGAATGTACCTGCTCTCAAAATCAAATAGATAGATATTTAGGGAAAATTAGTAATCCCTTACTAGATAGAATTGATATTCATATAGAAGTCTCACCAGTTAAATATGATGATTTACAAAAAGATAATAATGAAGAAAGATCTTCAATTATTAGGAGTAGAGTTAAAAAAGCCAGAGATATTCAATTGGAAAGATTTAAAGGTAATAGAATTTTTACTAATTCTCAAATGCCTACTAGAGATATAAAGAAATATTGTAATTTAACAAATTCCTCAGAGAACATAATGAACCTGGCTTTTGAAAGATATAAATTTAGTGGAAGAACATATAATAAACTACTTAAATTATCTAGAACAATTGCCGATTTAGATGGTGAAGAAAAAATACAAGATAAACATATATTAGAAGCCATAAGATATAGAACGTTAGATAATAAATATTGGGGGTAGGCCAATATGGATATTACTGAAAGGGAAGTTCTTATTTGGTTAAATAGTTTGGGCATAGGAAATAGTAATATAAATAAAATAATTGATGATTTTAATGATTTAAGAGAAATATTAGAGGTTCATAATGAACAAATTTATTCCATAGAAAATATAAGAAAAGAAGTAAAAGAAAAAATAATATATAATAAAAATAAAGATAATATAAAAAGAATGCTTTATAATATAGAAAAACATGATATTAATATAATAACAATATATGATGAAAATTATCCAAAAAGGTTAAGATATATAGATGATAATCCCAAAGTACTTTATACAAAAGGTACTATTTTACCAGAAGATAGTTTAGGAATAGCCATAGTTGGCTCTAGAAAAGCCACTTCTTATGGAAAATGGGCTTGTGAAAAATTCACAAAGGAATTGCTGGATTTAGGAATTACAATTATCAGTGGTTTAGCTTTAGGTATAGACACCATTGCTCATAAAACTGCTTTAGATAATGGAGGAAGAACAATAGGAGTTATTGGAAATGGAATAGATGTTATCTATCCAAAGAAAAACTTATCTTTATATAAAGAAGTAGGAGAAAAGGGATGTATAATTTCTGAATTTCCACTGGGAACTCCACCTTTAGCCTATAACTTTCCTCAAAGAAACAGAATAATATCAGGACTGTCTTTGGGAGTAGTAGTAATTGAAGCTCAAGAAAAATCAGGGTCTTTGATTACGGCTCATCATGGAATAGATCAAGGTAGGGATGTGTTTGCTTTGCCAGGTAATATTAATAGCATATTTAGTGTTGGAACAAATAAGCTAATTAAAGATGGTGCAAAGCCACTTCTAGAAATAGACGATATTATTGAGGAAATTTATGAGCTTCAAGAAAAACTATCTTTAAATAAAATGCAAAAAAAGACTGAAATTGATTATTCAAATTATAGTGAAACAGAGATAAATATAATCAGGATTTTAGAAGAAGAACCCATGCACTTAGATGCTATTTCATATAAATTGGGAATAGATATAGCTGAATTAAATAGTATACTAACAATACTAGAACTAAAAGGTATAGTTAAGGAATTATCTAGTAGAGTATTTACTATTTGCTAGATTTACTTAATGGAGGTGTAAATATTGCAAAAAAACTTAGTAATAGTCGAGTCACCAGCTAAAGCAAAGACTATTGAAAGATTTTTAGGGAAAAACTATAAAGTAGTAGCTTCAGTAGGGCATATACGAGATCTACCAAAGAGTACATTGGGAATTGACATCGATAAACAGTTTGAACCTAAATATATAACCATAAGGGGTAAAGGACCTGTCATAAAAGAATTAAAAAATGAAGCTAAAAAATCAAAAAAAATATTTCTTGCAACAGACCCTGATAGAGAAGGTGAAGCAATATCATGGCATTTAGCTTATATTTTAGGTATAGATGAAAAGGATAAAGTTAGAGTAGAGTTCAATGAAATAACTAAAGATGCTATAAAAAATGCCATTAAGAAACCAAGAGAACTAGATTTATCTTTAGTTGATGCTCAACAAGCTAGAAGGGTACTGGATAGACTTGTAGGATATAAAATAAGTCCTTTATTATGGAGAAAAATAAGGAAAGGATTAAGTGCAGGTAGAGTACAATCTGTAGCAGTTAAGTTAATTTGTGATAGAGAAAATGAAATTCAAAACTTTATACCTGAAGAATATTGGAGCATAAAAGCAAATTTAGAAAAAGATAAAGAAAAATTTGATGCTACTTTCTATGGTGAAAATATAGAAAATAAAGAAAAGAAAATTGATTTAAAGAATAAGTCAGAAGTAGATAGAATTTTAGACAAAATAGATTTAGACAACTTCGTTGTAACTAATGTAAAAAAAGGAAATAAAAGAAGAAATCCATATCCCCCATATACTACAAGTACTTTACAGCAAGATGCCTCAAAAAAACTAGGATTTACCACAAAAAAGACTATGATTGTTGCTCAACAATTATATGAGGGAATTGATATAAAAGGAGAAGGATCTGTAGGATTAATTACTTATATGAGAACTGACTCCACAAGAGTGTCAAAAGAAGCAATACAATCAGCAATTTCATTTATTAAAGAAAATTATGGAGATAAGTATACAAACAATGGTAATGATTATACAAATAAATCTAAGAAGGATTCTCAAGATGCCCATGAAGGTATAAGACCTACTGATATACTTAAAACTCCCACTTTAATTAGGGATTCTTTAACTCAAGATCAATTTAAACTTTATAAAATGATTTGGGAAAGATTCTTAGGGTCACAGATGACTCCGGCAGTTTATAATACTATTTCTGTTACTATAAATAGTAATGATGTTTTATTTAAATCTAATGGTTCAAAACTTACGTTTGATGGATTCTTAAGAATTTATGTTACCAGTGATGAAGAAGAAAAGGATATGAAAATACCTTTATTGGATATAGGAGATAGACTATTAGTAAATAAAATCATACCAAATCAACATTTTACTCAGCCACCTGGCAGATATACAGAAGCTTCTCTGATTAAAATATTAGAGGAACTGGGAATTGGTAGACCAAGTACCTTTGCACCTACAATTGCCACTATTTTATCTAGGGACTATGTTAACTTAGATAAAAAATCTTTTGTGCCTACAGAGTTAGGATTTTTAGTAAATGAGTTATTAATAGAGTACTTCAAGGATATTGTAAATGAAGAATTTACAGCAGAATTAGAAGAAAAACTTGATGAAATTGCAGAAGGAAATTTGCCATGGGTTAAAGTTGTTGAAGATTTTTATAAAGATTTTGCAATAGTATTAAAAAAGGCTGAAGAAGAAATTGAGGAAATTGAAATTAAAGATGAAGTATCTGATGTAATATGTGAAAAATGTGGTAAAAACATGGTAGTAAAACATGGTAGATTTGGTAAATTTTTAGCATGTCCTGGATATCCAGAATGTAAAAATACTAAAGCTATAGTAGATGAGTTAGACATAAAGTGTCCTAAATGTAATGGAAATCTTGTAAAAAGAAGATCAAAAAAAGGTAGAATCTTCTATGGATGCAGTAATTATCCAGAGTGTGACTTTGTCTCATGGGATGAACCAGTTAAAGAAAGATGTCCACAGTGTAAAGGGATTATGGTTATAAAAAGAACTAAGAAAGAAAACAAACTTAATTGTATGGATAAAGATTGTGGTTATAGTGAAATCAAAAAAGTATAAATAATTAAAATTTTCTGTACAATATTATATTTTTGTAGTAAAATCATAGTATGATAATTTAAATATTACAATAAGTGATAGAAATTATAGACAATAAATTATATTTTTAAAAGGAGGATTAATTAGTGGAAAGTTTATTACAGAAGACTAGAAGATTAAATAAGACATTACAAGGGTATGGTACAAAACCAGTTTCCTTTTCAGAATTAAGCGAGATACTTAGTGATATACTTAAAGCCAATGTCTATATAGCCAGTACTAGTGGTAAGGTATTAGGATATGAGTTGGCATCAGGCTTTGATTGTGATATAGTTCAAGCAGAAATAGTTAAGGAAAAAAGATTCCCTAAAAAATACAATGAGGAACTATTAAGATACAATGAAACAAACGAGAATATGAGAGAAGTTACTGATTGTGTCTTTGACCAAATATCAGAATGCCCTTATCCAGATAAAATAGCAACTGTAATCCCGATAAATAGTAGTGGAAAAAGATTGGGTACATTAGTTCTAGCTAGATTTGGAGTAGAATTTACTGAAGAGGATCTTATTTTAGCAGAATATAGTGCCACTATTGTAGGAATGGAAATATTAAGAGCAAAATCTGAAGAAATAGAAGAAGATGCAAGAAAAAAATCTATTGTTCAGATGGCAATAGGAACTCTTTCTTATTCAGAACTAGAAGCTATGGAACATATATTTAGAGAACTAGAAGGTAATGAAGGACTACTGGTTGCAAGTAAAATAGCTGATAGAGTAGGAATAACCAGATCTGTTATAGTAAATGCACTAAGAAAGTTTGAAAGTGCAGGAGTTATAGAATCAAGATCCTTAGGTATGAAGGGAACTCATATTAAAATATTAAATGATAAGTTAATAGACGAACTTTTAAAGTCAAAAGAATAGTAAATTTACTATTCTTTTTTTTAGGACTTTAGTAATGATTTAAATATTTAATTCATTTAAAGCTTGAATTAACCATGTGAAAATTGTAAAATATTAGTATCAAAGGCGAAAAAGGGAATAATAGGCAGAAAAAGGATGTAATATGTCATATAACTATAATTTGATATATTATTTCAATTAAGATATGATTATATTATAAAATTGTGGGGTGATTTAATGTTTAAGGGTATGTATAATAATGTCAACTTTTATCAAAAAGCTTTAGATGGAACTTGGGAAAGACATAAAGCGATATCTCATAATATGGCTAATGAAAATACTCCGAATTATAAAAGAAAAATAGTAACTTTTGAAGATCAATTAAAGCAAAGTATAAATAGTAGAAAAATAGATCTAACAAAGACTCATAAAAATCACATTGATGTAGGTAGAAGTTCATTTTCTCCTATGGTTGTAGAAGATAAATCTACATCTTATAGAATAGATGGAAACAATGTAAATATAGATATAGAGTCTGGGGATTTAGCTAAAAATACTATTATGTACGATGCTTTGGTACGACAAATAACTGGTGAATTCGATAAAATTAAAAATGTTATTACTGAAGGGAGTAAATAATTATGAGTCTTTTTAATCCAATTAATATATCAGCCAGTGCTTTAACAGCTGAAAAAACTAGAATAGATATAATTACAAAGAATATGGCCAATGTAAATACTACAAGGGCAACAGGAGGAATGCCTTATAGAAGACAAATAGCTATATTTGAAGAAAATAAATCCACATCATTTGAAGAACAGCTAAGTAAATATAGCAATAAAATAAGTGGTAAGGGCGTTAAGATTAGTAAAATAGTTGAAGATGAATCTCCTTTTAAACTTATATATGAACCAGGACATCCAGATGCTGATGAAAATGGATATGTTCAGAAACCAAATGTAGACACTGTAAAAGAAATGGTGGATTTAATCAGTGCTCAGCGTTCATATGACGCTAACATAACAGCTATGAACGCATCTAAGTCTATGTTAATGAAAGCTTTAGATATTGGTAGGAGGTAAGAATATTGTATATAAATAAAATTAATAATTATAATAGTTTACTATCTACAAAAAATGACAAAATAACAAACACTAAAACAGCAGACAGCTTTGGTAGCTTATTAAATAATGCCTTGGATAAAGTCAATGAAATGCAATTAGAAAGTCAAGAGTATAAAAAAATGTTAGCCATAGGAGAAGTGGACAACCTTCATGATGTTACAATAGCTGCTGATAAGGCAGATACTGCTCTACAAGTTGTTATGGCCATAAGAGGTAAAGTTGTAGAAGCATATAAAGAAATTATGAGAATTCAAATTTAACAATGATAGAGAGAGGTGCAACAGTGCAAGAATCGATACATAAGTTAAAAACACAGGTAATAGAACATTGGAAGGAAATGGATAAGAAAAAGAAAATTAAATTGGCATTTATTAGCTTATTTGTTATTTTTGCTGTAACTGCACTTATTCTTATGTTAACACGTAAGCCCTATGAAGTTCTATATGGAGACTTAAGTTTAAAAGATATGGGACAAATTACTACTAAGCTAGATGAAATGGGCGTCGCCTGGAAAACAGGGGAAGATCAAAAAAGTATTTTAGTACCAGCGGAAAACAAAAATCGTATAAAAATAGAATTGGCTACATACGGATTACCCAAAGAAGGCTATACATATATGGATGCTTTTAACGATAGTAGCTGGACTATGACTGATTATGATAAAAAACAGAGAATGAAAAAGGCTGATGAAAGTGAATTAGCATCTACAATATCAGAGATAGATGGAATACATAGTGCTGAAGTATTTATAGAGCAAAAAGAAGCTACTAACTTTGTGTTAGACAATGATGATAATAAAACTACAGCATCCGTTTTTATTGTAAAATCGGATAATAGGCCAATATCACCAGAAAAAGTAAAAGCAATAAAGCATTTAGTAGCAAGTTCTATAAATATGATTCCAGAAGATGTTAAAGTAGTAGATAATGAGGGAAGATTACTGGGTGAAGAAGATGAAGAAAACATTTTTTCAGTGGATCAGTTTGAGGTAAAAAACGGAATAGAAGCTAAAATAAATGAAAGTATAAAAAAATTCTTAGGAAACGTTGTTGGATTTAACAATGTAGATGTAATGTCAAGTGTAAAAATAAATATGGATATGGAGAAAACCACCATAACTGAGTTTGCTACTCCTTTAGAAGGAAGTGAAGAAGGACTAATTCGTTCTTTAGAAGAGGTAGAGGAACATATGGTAGGAGGAGCAATAGGAGGAGCACCAGGAACAGAAACCAATGTAGAAGACTATAATACATTAGATGATGGTTCAAGTAGATACGATAAAGTAAGTAGAATAATAAACAATGAATTAAATGAAATAAATAAAGAAATCAACAAAGCTCCAGGACAAGTTGAGAGTGTTACTGTGGCAGTATTAATAAATAAAGATGCTCTAATAGATGGAGAGATGACTCCTGAAATGGAAAAAGAATTCACTGATCTAATATATGCGGCAACAGGCTTAGATACTAAGCAAGTTCAAGTAAAAGCAGCAAGCTTCAATACTAAGCAGGTAGCAGACAGTAATGTTATTCAAGAAGGAACTAATAGATGGTTATATATTGGAATTTTATTGGCACTAATTATATTAATAATAGGTATAGTTTTATATAGAAGAAAGAAATCTAAGGAACTTGCTGAAAAAGAATTAGAAAGAATTCTTGGGGAAAAATCTACAATAGAACTAGAAGTTGCAGATTTGGATTTTGAAGCAGAGGAATCAAAAATGAAGGCTCAAATTGATAAGTTTATTGAGAAAAAACCTGATGCAGTTGCTCAGTTGCTTAGAAATTGGTTAAATGAATAGGAGAATTTAATATGTCTAAGAGACAATTTAACGGGAAAGAAAAGGTGGCAATACTACTTATTGCTCTAGGACCTCAGAAATCTGCTGAGATATTTAAACATTTAAATGAGGAAGAAATGGAAGAACTTACTTTGCAAATTGCAAATATGAGGATGGTTTCTCCAGAAGAAAAACAAGTTGTTATTGAAGAGTTTTATCAAATATGTCTTGCACAGGAGTATATTTCTGAAGGTGGAATAAATTATGCTAAAGATGTACTGGAAAGAGCTTTAGGGTCTGATAAAGCTATTGATATAATTAGTAAGCTTACATCTTCATTACATGTAAGACCTTTTGAATTCATAAGAAAGGCTGACCCTAACCAACTTTTAAACTATATACAGAATGAACATCCTCAAACAATTGCTTTGATATTGTCTTACTTAGGGTCAGCGCAGGCAGCACAACTTCTTTCAAGTTTGCCTCCTGAAAAGCAATCAGATGTTACAAGGAGAATAGCAATAATGGATAGGACTTCACCAGAAGTAGTAAAAGAAATTGAATCAATTTTAGAGAATAAATTCTCAAATATACTGGCTCAAGATTATACAACTACTGGCGGAATAGGTGCAGTTGTAGATATACTTAACTCTGTAGACAGAAGTACAGAAAAGAATATTATGGAAGAATTGGATGTCAGAGATGCGGAATTAAGTGAAGAAATCAGAAGAAGAATGTTTGTATTTGAAGATATTATTACCCTTGATAACAGAAGCATCCAAAGAGTTATAAGAGAAATTGATAATGCTCAATGGGCTATTGCACTTAAAGGAGCTAGTGAGGAAGTTAAAAATCTTATATTTAATAATATGTCAAAACGTTTAGTTGAAATGATTAAAGAGGACATAGAATTTATGGGACCTGTACGTATTAGAGATATGGAAGATGCACAACAAAATATAGTAAACATCATTAGAAAATTAGAAGATGATGGAGAGATAATTACTCCTAGAGGGGGAGATGAGATAATTGTCTAATATTATTAAATCCTTTAGAGTAATACAGACAGAGTCAAAAAGAATAATAGACGATACTAAGGCTGAAGATGAAAGTAGAAAAGCAATAGAACAGATTTTTGAAGAAGAAAAAGAAAAAGCAGAAAAAGAATATAAAATAATTGTAGATAAAGCAAAAGAAAAAGCAGCTAAAATAGTAGAAGATGCTGAAGAACAGAAAGAATCTATAATAGAAGAAGCATATATAAAAGCTAAAGAGATTTTAGATGAACATAAAGAAATAGGATATAAAGAGGGACATGAACTAGGATATAAAAAAGGTCATGAAAAAGGTTATGAAGAAGGAAAAGTTAAGTCTGATGAACTAATAAAAGAAGCACTAAATATAAAAGAGTCATATATAAGCACTAGAAACAATCTTCTTAAAGAATTAGAAGAAGATATAGTGGAGTTAGTAATAAGTATTTATGAAAAGGTTATAAATAAAAAAACAGAAGAAGACGACGAACTTATAGTCTCTTTAGTGTTAAATGGAATTAGCAATTTAGATTTAACAGATAAGCTAACCATAGTAGTGTCTAAGGAGGATTATAATATATTAGAGATAGCTAAAGAAGAAATACTAGCCAAAGCTAGTATGATAACAGAACTAGATATTAAATATGATATTTCCCTAAAAAAAGGTGATTGTATTTTAGAGACTTCTAAGGGAAATATAGACGCAAGTCTTAAAAATCAACTAGAAGAAGTAAAAGAACTTTTAACAACAATACTAAATAATGAGTGATGATATGGAAGATACAATTAATATTAAAAAATATACAGCAGCAGTAAAAGAAAAAAGGTTCATGAAATATACTGGAAAGATAACAAAAGTAACTGGACTGACTATTGAGTCAAATGGTCCAATGGCAACTATTGGTGAACTTTGTTATATCTATCCATATAAAAGTAATATACCTATTCTTTCCGAAGTAGTTGGATTTAAAGAGGATAAGATTCTTCTAATGCCATTAGGAGAAATGGAAGGTATAGCCAGTGGAAGTATAGTGGTAGGCAGTGGAAAGACGCTTAGGGTCAATGTAGGAGATGAACTAATAGGAAGGGTACTTGATGGATTAGGAAATCCCATGGATAATTTAGGACCTATTAAGTCTAATAAATATTATCCAGTTTCCAGTTCACCTCCAAGTCCTTTAGATAGAATGGTTATAAAAGAGCCTTTATCAGTAGGTGTCCGAGCAATAGATGGTTTACTAACCTGTGGAAAGGGTCAAAGAGTAGGGATTTTTGCAGGATCTGGAGTAGGTAAAAGTACATTAATGGGTATGATTTCTAGGAATAGTACTGCTGATGTAAATGTTATAGGTTTAATAGGAGAACGTGGAAGAGAAGTTAATGAGTTTATTCAAAATGATTTAAGGGAAGATGGTCTAAAAAAATCTGTGGTAGTGGTTGTAACGTCAGACCAGCCCGCCCTAATAAGAGTTAAAGGTGCAATGGTAACTACTGCAATAGCAGAATATTTTAGAGATCAAGGTTTAAATGTAATGTTGCTTATGGATTCTCTAACTAGATTTTCCATGGCACAACGAGAAATAGGACTAGCTATAGGAGAGCCACCTGTAACTAGAGGCTATACTCCTTCTGTTTTTGCTACTATGCCAAGATTACTTGAAAGAACAGGAGCATCTGATAAAGGCACCATTACAGGTCTTTATACAGTATTAGTAGATGGAGACGATTTAACTGAACCTATAACAGACACTGCAAGAGGAATATTAGATGGACATATTGTCTTATCTAGAAAACTTGCAAATGCAAATCATTATCCAGCAATAGATGTTCTTGCTAGTATAAGTAGGGTAATGCCCAACATAGCAAGTAGAGAACATATACAAACTGCAGGCTCTATAAAAGATATTATGGCTGTTTACCAAGAAGCTGAGGACTTAATAAACATTGGAGCATATAAACGAGGTTCAAATAAAAAAATTGACACAGCTATTGAGTTAATCGATGATATAGAAAGCTTTTTAAAGCAAGAAACTCAAAAAACATCAACCTTTGAAGAAACAATAAAGTTAATGAACGAGATTTCTGAAAAATTAAACTAAAACTTATGGAGGTACATTGATGAACTATAGCTTTAGGTTAGAAAAGGTACTAAACTATAAAGAAAATATTGAAGATTTAAAAAAAGCTAAATATGGAGATATAAATTCAAGGTTAAATAATGAGGAAGAAATATTAGTAAGTTTTAACCAGCATAAAGCGAATTTAGTTGTAGAAAAAAACAACTCAGCTAAAAGAACCAATATTGGCAATTTGAAACTATATAATAGTTATTTACAGGATATATCTGTAACCATTCAAAAGCAAGAAATAAAAATAGAAGAAATGAAAGTTGAGTTAGAAGAAGCGAAAGAAGAACTTTTAGTTGCAATGCAAGAAAAAAAAGCTTTTGAAAAGTTAAAAGAAAATGATTATAAAGAATTTATCATAGAATCTAAAAGACAAGAGGAAAAGTTAGTTGATGGTATAGTTACATTTAACACTAGCCAACAATAGGGGGCAAGAAGATGGAAACAATAAATGTTGAAAATAGAAATGAGAATGAAAAATCAAAGAAAAAATATAAAATATCTAAAATTATAACTATTATAATCATTAGTATAGTTCTTGTACCCTTAGGAATAATGAGCCTTATGTATAGTACAAATAAAAAATTTAAGAACAATGCAAATAAAATATTAAGAAAAATGCCAGGGGTAGTGGGAGAACATTTTAGAAATTATCCTACAGAATTAGAAAAAGACGAAAAAATAATTTATCTTTCCAAACACTATATAGATTTAGATCCAAATGTAGCAGCAGATAAAATGTATATAATAAAAAAGGATGACGAAAAGCTCTATATAGATGTGCTAAAGGAAATGAATAATATTTCTAACTCTAAAACTGAGGAAATAGTATTAAAAGTTAGAAATATGGAACTAAGGAAGGATTTATTATTTTCAATATATGAAGAGGCTCAAGAGGAAGAAATGGAACAGTTTCGATTAGAAGTAAGTAGAATTGAAAAACAAGATACATTGGCTTCTTTGTTGGAAATAGAAAAGAAGTTTGCAGATAGAGATTTTTTAAAGGTTTTAAGCGAAGTAAAGACAGATAAATTAGGAGAAGTTTTATATTATATAGACTCTGATGTAAGAAATTATATTTTAAATACTTTTGAAGAAAGCAAAAAAACGTCAATTGAAGTAATAATCAACGAAAAGACAAATGAAGTAAATACCTTGATTGATTTAGCAAAGGTATATGAAACTAAACCTTTAGATGTAACGATAGAAACCATTGGCAATACAAACAGTTATTCTCTAAATAAACTAGCAGTTATATATAGCCATTTATCTGCATTAAAATCAGCTGAATTATTAGCAGGGATAAAAGATGAAAATTTTATAGAGGATTTGTTTTCTGCAATAATCCGTGAAGAACAATTAACAAAATCAGAAACTAATATAACCAGTAACGTAAGTAAGACTATGGAATTTTTAAATGAATATTCTAGTAAAGTAAATGACCTTGTTGTAATATATGAAAAAATGGCTCCTGATAAAGTAGCTAAAATTGTTGAAAAAATGATGCAAAATACAAATACAATAACCTCTTTGGAAATAAGTTCAGAAAAAGTTTATGAACTTTCAGATAGGACTATTATTGTAGATGTATTATCAAAAATGAAAAATCAAACCTTATCTAAGGTTTTAGATTATATGGAGTCTGATAAGGCTTCACAGGTTACTAGACTCTTAGCACAACCTAAAAACTAAGAAAAAAGTAATCATTATTAATTAAAAGGAGGTGAAATAAGTGAAAGCTATATTTTTTGATTTAAAACAATCTATAAATACTAATGTTGAAGTAAGTAAAGAAAATAGTATTGAAAAAAGTAAAGACTTTTTTTCTACCTTAGAATCAGTAAATAATAAAAATCATAAAGAAGACACTAAGAATAATATAGATTCAACTAAGCCTAAAAAATCTAATACAAAAAACAAAGTAGAAGACATAGAAGAAACAGATATGGTAGAGGATTCAGATAAAGTAGAAAAAGAAGAAAATAAGAAAAAAATAGTATATGAAAATCTATTGTTTTTATCTAATAACATAACAACTTTAGAGGAAGCGAATGTGACAGAATTACCTAAGGAACAAGATGTTTCCATTGCAATTGAACCAAAAGAATTGGCTTTAAAAACTGAGGAAATTTATGTTGAAAGCTTAGGAACAAATCAAGATATTAAAGATATAGTTGATAGTAAGATTGATTTGGAAAACTTAAATAATATTACTGTCAATAAAGAAAATCAGGAAAAACCTAAATTAAGCTTGGAAAATAATGAAATTCCAGAAGAAAATTTAAATTTTAATTCTGAGGAAATAAAGCCAAAAGTTGAGATGAAGGAAAATATTGAAAATATGAATGAAGATACTTCAGATAATGAATTGAATCTAAAACCAATTGCTCCACCAGTAAAAGAAGAACCAACAAATGGTTTAGAGGAAAACAATTCTAAAGAATTATCTAAAGAAGATGTAGAGTCTAACTCAGTAAAATTAAGTAGTGAAGAAGATAAAATCAACAGTGAATCTGCTTTTTCAATACAGAAACAAGATATAGAATATACTAGAAATATTTCAACAGAAGCAGAAAAAACAGAACCAATAAATCCTAAAGAAGTTATAGATCAAATAGTGGAAAAGGTAAGGGTTGATTTAACTAATGAAAAGAATGAAATTAGGATTAGGCTAAAACCAGAGATTTTAGGTGAAATGTTGATGAATATTGAAGTTACAAAAAACACAGTAGTAGCAAAGGTAATGGTAGATAATCAAAGAACTAAAGAGATTATAGAGAATAATTTAATCCAGTTAAGAGAAGAGCTAAAGGATAGTGGATTAGAAATTAAGACTTTTGAAGTATTTGTAGGAAATAGTAGTGATTTTAATAAACATAATCCTAATCAATTCAACTTCAATAAAAACAATAAAAGGCTAAAAATCAAGGCAGAAAATAAACAGGTAGCATCAAATTATGAGGAAACATTAGGTGTACAAAATAAAGCAAATGACATATACTCAGAAAGTACTCTCAATTTACTTGCTTAAATAGGAGGTTTAATATGGAAGTAAATAATAAATACGAAGAATATATTTATAAGTTTGGAGAAAAAAATAATAATTCGGCTGAAAAGAAAAAAGGCAATGATTTAGATAAAGATGCCTTTTTAAGACTACTGACTACACAGTTATCTCACCAAGACCCTCTTAATCCTATGGAAGATAGAGAATTCATTGCTCAATTGGCACAATTTAGTTCATTAGAGCAAATGCAAAACTTGAACAATCAGATGACAGACCTAAATAAAAATATGGTTAGTGCATCAGAGGAAATGTTGGATTTATTGGAGATAACAAATCTAAATCAAATCAAAGCTAATGTTGAAATATTAAAAGAAATTACTAACATTAGAAAAGGAATGGAAGCATATCTAGGTGAACCACCTGAGGTAGAAGAGCCACCAGTTGATGGACCAGAGGGAGAAGAAGGCGACAAACCAGCAGACGATAACACAATAGATGATTAATATGGAGCTGTTCTTATGAGTAAAATAGATATTAGACAACTTGAAAACCGATTGATTACTTCATCAAAACCTATTGAAAGAAAACAAATCGATTCTAATAAAAATTTTGATCAAATATTGGAGAAAATTCAAAATAAAGAAACGGAAATTAAGTTTTCAAAACATGCTGCAGAAAGACTTAGCAGTAGAGATATGGGTTTAACTTCAGATGAAATGGCAAGGTTAAAATCAGCTTTCTCCAAAGCTGAAAAAAAGGGAGTAAAAGATGCTTTAATATTAATAGATGATAAGGCTTTTATAGCTAATATTAATAATAAAGTAATCATTACAACTGTAAATAAAGAACAATTAAAAGATAATATATTCACTAATATTGATGGGGCAGTAATAATATAACTGGACCAGTCGGAAGTTATATAGGCCTGATTGATAGAGGGTCTATGGCTGCTCAAAAAATGGAGGAATGAAAATATGATGAGATCAATGTACTCAGCTGTATCAGGCTTGAGGGTACACCAAAGTAAAATGGATACCATAGGTAATAATATAGCCAACGTAAATACTGTTGGATTTAAAAGAGGACAAGTTACTTTCCAAGAGGTATTTAGCCAAGTCGTAAGAGGGGCTTCTGCACCACAAGGGGGAAAAGGAGGTACAAACCCTCAGCAAATAGGTATGGGTGTAGCTACAGGTTCAATCAACACCATACACACTAAAGGACCTGGACAAAGAACAGACAACCCAACAGACCTTATGATAGATGGTGATGGTTTTTTTGTAATATCTTCAGACCCTAATTTTAACAATAGATATTATACTAGAGCTGGAAACTTTACTTTAGATAGAGATGGAAATTTAGTTACAGCAGAAGGAGATAAGGTGTTAGGATATGGAGTAGATGGTGAAGGGAATATAACTTCAGATGTAACTAATATTAGAATAAATATGTCTGAAACTAAAGCGCCTACGGCTACTCAAAAGATAATGTTTAAGGGAAATTTAGACAGTAGAGAAGATGTTGGCCATAAAGAATCTGTAGATACAGTGATTTATGATAGCCTTGGAAATTCATATAAGATAACATTTGAACTTGAAAAGGAAACAACTACTGCCCCTGACAGTGCATGGAAATACAGTGTTAAGAGAATAACCGATTTAGCTACAGGTAACTATACAGAGACCGATATAACAGATACTAGTGCTCCTGGATCTGGAAATTTAATTTTTGATGGTAAAGGTAAATTAAAAGTAGATGATTCTATTCCAGATGCTGGAATAAATCTTAAAATTAATAACGGTATTAAGTTTACACACAGTAAAGATGGAACAGCTTTTACTACTCCCATACCAAAGTCTTCTGGTGAATTTTCGGACAGTATTAGTATCTTGGATAAAGAGGATGATTTAACTTTTAAAGATATACATCAATATGCAAATGATATGGGCTTTAAACCAGAGGGGAAAATTGGAAATACTTCAGGTACAATAGAAGGATTTACTATAGATGCTACAGGTACAGTTGTAGGAGTCTTTACTAATGGTGAGAGGAAAGCTTTGGGACAATTGATGTTGGCTAAGTTTGATAACCCTATGGGATTACAAAAACTAGGTGGCAACAACTTTATAGATACTAGAAACTCAGGTGAGCCACAATTAGGTAAAGCTAGTACAATTGGACTTGGAGCCATAAGTCCAGGCAATCTTGAAATGTCTAATGTAGATATTTCTCTTGAGTTTACTGAAATGATAACTACTCAAAGAGGATTTCAAGCGAATTCAAGAATTATTACAACTTCAGATGAAATGTTACAAGAGCTTGTTAATATGAAGAGATAATATAATACTATAGGGTAGATTTTATTATCTACCCTAATCCTTTAAAAGGTGGGATAAATATGATAAAAGTAAAGAGATTAAATGATAAGGAGTTTGTAGTAAATAGTGAACTTATATTATTTGTTGAAGAGACACCTGATACTGTTATTACTCTTACTAATGGACAGAAAATTGTAGTAGTAGATTCTGTAGATGAAATAATAAAAAAGGTAATTAGATACAAAGCAGAGATACATAATTTTGAAAGAAGATAAATTGAAACGAGGTGTAAAGATTGGATATAGCAACAATAATAGGGTTGGTTCTGGGAATTGGTTTTACAATATGGGGAATTATGTCATCAGGAAGTTTAATTGACTACTATGATTTCCCTTCTATTGTAATTACATTAGGAGGTACTGTGGCTTCTGTATTTATAAGTTATTCATTATCAGACATAGCTAAAATGGGAAAGGTATTTCAAAAGACTGTCTTATATAAAATAGATTCAGCTAATGAAATAATTGCAGATATTATAAATTTAGCTAATGTTGCAAGAAAAGAAGGATTACTATCATTGGAAGAATATGCTTCGAAGTTAGATGATGAATTTTTAAAAAAGGGAATTATGTTAATAGTAGATGGAACTGATCCAGAGCTTGTAAGAAATATTCTTGAAACAGAGCTTGTATTCTTAGAAGAGAGACACTCGCAAGGTCAAGGAATATTAGAATCCATGGGATCGGCGGCACCGGCCTTTGGTATGCTTGGTACTTTAATAGGACTAGTAAATATGCTTCAAAAAATGGATGACCCTAAGGCTATAGGTCCAAATATGTCTGTAGCTTTAATAACTACGTTTTACGGTTCATTTTTAGCCAACGTTATATTTATACCATTAGCACTAAAATTAAAATTAAAAAGTAAATCAGAAGTTCTAATTAAAGAATTGATGATAGAAGGTCTGCTTTCAATTCAAGCAGGTGAAAACCCTAGAATAATTGAAGAAAAACTAAAAACCTTTATTCCACCTGAAATGAGAACTAAAGTTAAAAATCAAGGAGAGAAGGAGGTAGCATAGTGGCTAGAGAGAGAAAACAAGAAGAGGCAAAAGGGGGGGCACCTGAATGGCTGACTACTTATAGTGATTTAGTTACATTGTTATTGTGTTTCTTTGTTCTTCTATTTTCCTTTTCAAATGTGGACGCTGAAAAGTTTCGAAGCCTAATGGCTGGTTTTCAAGGGGGAGCTGGAGTATTAAGTGGTGGAACCACTTTGGATTTTCCAATAGATTCGCTTGAAGATGGTCTTGATGAGGAACTTGTCAAACTTCTAAAAAACTTAGAAGAATATGCTGATACCTTAAATCTGGGAGAAGCGATTACTATTAAACCTGAAGAAAGAGGGATTGTTATTAGATTTATGGATAATGTATTATTTGATTCAGGAAGTGCAGAAATCAAAGGTGAATCTATGGAAATTTTAAAAACAGTAGCAGAACTTTTAAAACAAGAAGAATTTTCAAACAGGCAAATTAAAGTGGAAGGTCATACAGACTCTGACCAAATTGTAAAAGTATCAAAATACCCTACTAACTGGGAACTATCCTCTGCTAGAGCAACTAATGTCCTAAGATATTTAGTGGAGGTTGAAAACATAGAGGGAAATAGAATATCTTCTTCTGGATATAGTTTTTATAGAGGAGTTGCTCCCAATGATACTCCAGAGAATAAGGCTAGAAATAGAAGAGTAGATATTGTTATACTAAATGATATTTCTACAGAACAAGAACCGCAGTAAAATAGAATGAGGTGATATTATGTCGAAAAACAATACTTTAATGATTATTATTATTTTACTTTTATCATTAATTGCTGGTATTGGCGTAGGTATATTTTTCTTTTCAAATAAGACTATTGAGAAGTCTCCAAAGGATATGAAAACTTATTCTCTAACTTTAGAGGATATGTATTGTAATATTAAAGAAAGCAAGAAAATATTAAAAATAAAGTTCACAATAGAAATCACTAATGAAAAAACCCTTGAGACTTTAACAGCGAAACAATTTCTTATTAGAGATGAAGCTAATAAAATCATAAGGAATTTAACAGAAGAAGATTTAAAAGGAAAAGAAGGGCAAACTAGTTTGCAAAATCAATTAAAGGAAAGCATTATAGAATTGTTTAATGATGAAAGTATAACTAACATATATTTTGATGATTTTATAATGCAATAAAGGGGGAATTCAATTGTCTGAAATACTGTCACAATCTGAAATTGATGCCCTACTTAATGCTCTTAGTACTGGGGAAGTTGACGTTAAAGAAATTCAAGAAGTTGATAATACTAAAAAACTAAAAAAATATGATTTTAAAAATCCCCAAAAAATATCTAAAGAACAATTAAGAACTTTAGAGGTTATCCACGAAAATTTCGGAAGATATCTACAAACTTTTTTAACAGGATATTTGAGAGCTTCCACAAAAACAGATATTTTAACTGTAGATCAGTTTGCTTATAGTGAGTATAGTAATTCATTATCCAATCCAGCATTTTTAAATATAATAGACTTTCAACCTTTAAAAGGACAAATACTTATAGATATTTCACCTAATATAATCTATACAATAATTGATAGACTATTAGGTGGAGATGGATCTGAAAATCAAGAGGTTAGATCCTTTACTGAGATTGAATTATCTCTTTTAAAAAAAATGATGCAAAAAATAGTGAATGATATTAAGGAAGCATGGAGTAATGTAATAGAGCTAAATCCAATACTGGAAAAAATTGAAACAAATCCGCAATTTGCACAAATTGTTCCGCATAATGAAACAATTGCCTTAATAACTATGAGTATAGAGATTGGTTCCATAGAAGGAATGATGAATATATGTATTCCTTATATATTATTAGAACCAATATTAGATAAACTAAATACTAGATTCTGGTTTACAACCTCTACTAAACAACATTCAACTGAAGAAGTAGACGTTATAAAAACAAGAATACTCCATACTGTTATTCCGGTGGTAGCAGAATTGGGAAATACAACTATATCAGTAAAGGATATATTAAATTTATCTCAAGGAGATGTTATTAAATTACCAGATACTGAAAACAATGTAGCATCCATAAGGATAGGAAGTAATATAAAGTTTAAAGGCGAAATAGGTGTAATAAATAAAAAAATGGCTGTGAAAATAACTGAAGTTGTAAAGGATGGTGAAATGGTAAATGACCAGTGATATGTTATCTCAAGAAGAAATAGATGCTCTTTTAAAGGGTGATTCAAGTGGCGAATCTACAGTTGAATTTGAAGATCATGAAGAATTTTTATCAGAAATGGAAATGGATGCCTTAGGAGAAATAGGCAATATAAGTATGGGCACTGCAGCTACAACTTTATCTACATTGTTAAATAAAAAGGTGAATATTACCACCCCTAGAGTAACTATAACAACCGCAGATGAATTAGCAGATGACTACAAATTACCTTTCGTGGCCATAGATGTCAGCTATAAGGCAGGCTTAGAAGGTTCCAATATTTTAATTTTAAATACAGATGATGCTAAGATTATTACCGATCTTATGATGGGGAAAGAAGAGTTTGATAAAGAAAGAGAATTAACAGACTTGGATCTAAGCGCTGTTAGTGAAGCTATGAATCAAATGATGGGTTCCGCTTCAACTTCATTATCTGAAATGTTTATGAAAAAAATAGATATAGAACCTCCAAAATCTATAGAAATTACTTTTAGTGAAGGAAAAAATAAACTTGAATTACTGAATACGTCTAATCCAATAATTAAAATATCTTTTAAAATTGTTATAGGAGATTTAATAGATAGCAATATTATGCAATTGGTTCCATTAGAATTTGGAAAAGATATGGTTAATAATTTATTAGGTTCTTCTAGTATTGAACAAGAAACCAAAATTGAAGAAATCTATCCTATAGAACAAAAGGAGTCCATAGAGAAAATAGTGGAAGCTTCAAAAGAAGTTATAGAACAAAATAGTCATAATATACTTAATAATCAACAAAACCAGCAAAATAATATTGATAGAACTGATAATATGAATTATAATAATGTAAGTAAGGTAAATGAAGAGAGAGTTGTAGTAAAAAAACCAGAATTTCAAAGCTTTGATATTTCTTCAAGTGCAACTCATAACAGCTCCATCGATTTAGTAGGAGATATTCCAATAGAAATAACTGTAGAATTAGGTAGAGCAAATAAAAGAATTAGTGAAATACTGGAATTTGGTCAAGGAACTGTTATAGAGTTAGACAAATTAGTTGGTGAAGCTTTGAATATATACGCAAATGGAAAGTATATTGCAAAGGGAGAAGTTGTGGTTATTGATGATAACTTTGGTATAAGAGTAACAGAAATTGAAAGCTCGAATAAAAGAATATTTTAATGGTGAAATAGGAGGTCTTTGAAATGTCAAATGGTATATTAATTGTAGATGATGCATCTTTTATGAGAATGATGATAAAAGATATTCTTACTAAGAATGGTTTTAATATATTAGGAGAAGCAGATAATGGATTAAAAGCAGTAGAAAAGTATAAGGAATTAGATCCAGATTTAGTTATTATGGATATTACTATGCCTGAAATGGATGGAATCAACGCAGTAAAAGAAATTAAAAAGATAAATAGCAATGCAAGAATAATTATGTGTTCTGCTATGGGTCAACAAGCTATGGTAATAGAAGCAATACAAGCTGGAGCAAAGGATTTTATTGTAAAACCATTTCAGCCTGATAGAGTTGTTGAAGCCGTAAAAAAAGTTTTAAGTTAAGCAATGGGATATGAAGATATTAGTTTAACGAAAACAATTCTACAGTTAGTTTTTTATATTATAATTTTTGTTTTAGTTATATTTTTTAGCCTATATGGAACTAAACTTGTTGCAAAAAATCTTAAAGGATTTGCTAAAAGTAGATATATATCTTTAATAGATGTAATGAATATTCCTGGTGGTTCTAAAATTATCATAACTAAAATAAATAACAAAGTATATATTATGTCTATAACTAATAATGCCACAACTGTTATAGACATAATAGAGGAAGATGAATTTCCTGTGTTAGAAGAAGAGTTTAATAATTATTTAGATAAATATTTAAAACAAAGTAATACTGAATCAAAACTAAGTACAAATATAACAACTTTATTTAGGAAATTTAATATTAATAAGGATAAGGAAGGCAAGGATAATGAAAAAAGGTATTAAAATAATCATAATATCACTTATTTTAGTGGTTATATTTTCAAACTTTAGTTGGGCTGAGCCTACTATATCCTTATTTGGGAAAGATGTTACTTTACAAGATAATAATAACCCACAGAATTATGTATTTTCCCTTCAATTACTTTTTATTTTAACGATTCTTACTTTAGCACCATCGTTATTAATAATGATGACTGGATTTACTAGAATTCTCATTGTATTGTCTTTTATTAGAAATGCACTGGGGCTTCAACAAACTCCTCCCAATCAAGTAATTATTGGACTAGCTATGTTTTTGACTTTTTTTATAATGGCGCCTATAGCTACTGAAGTTAATAGTGAGGCTATTCAACCTTATATTAGAGAGGAAATTACTCAGGATGTTGCCATTGAAAGAGGTATGGAGCCCATTAGAAGTTTTATGTTTAAGGAAACTAGAGATAAGGATTTAGGATTATTTCTAAATATGAAAAATATTAGTAAAGTAAATTCTTTAGATGAAATACCAACTCATGTATTAATTCCTGCTTTTATAATTTCAGAATTAAAAACGGCGTTTCAAATAGGATTTATAATATATATTCCTTTTTTAGTTATTGATATGGTAGTTGCCAGTACATTAATGGCTATGGGAATGATGATGTTACCACCAGTAATAATATCTTTACCCTTTAAAATATTATTATTTGTATTAGTTGATGGATGGAACTTAATTGTTAAATCTTTAGTATTAGGATTTAAATAGGGGTGATAGAATGAATAATGTAGATATGTTAAAATTAGCTCAAGATGCAGTACGAACAGTACTTTTTGCCTCAGCCCCTATGTTAATAATTAGTTTGGTTGTAGGTCTAATAGTTAGTATTATTCAAGCTGTTACCCAGATACAAGAAGCTACTCTTGCTTTTGTACCTAAAATTGTTGCTGTATTTTTATCTTTACTTTTATTTGGACCTTGGATAATAAAACTAATGACTCAGCTTGCATCTGAATTACTTACTAATATTAATTTATACATATATTAAAGGTGATTAATATGGATATGATTTTAGATTTACTTCTTAGTAAGTATCAACTATTTTTACTTGTTATGGTTAGAACATCAGGAATTTTCATTTTTTCACCTTTTTTTAGTGCTCAAAATATACCAAATACAATGAAAGTGGGATTAACTTTTTTTATATCTTTATTGATAACGTCCTATTTACCAATAACTCCTGATTTTAATAATGAAATAATTTTATTTGTTATATTAAAGGAGTTGATGATAGGGATAATAATTGGATTCATCTCCTATAGCTTTTTTTCGATTTTCTATATAATGGGTCAAATTATGGATATGAAAATTGGATTCGGTATGGCAAATGTAATAGATCCCCTAAACAGAACTCAAGTTCCTCTAATGGGAAACTTTTATTACATACTTTCATTTCTATTACTAATGAGAATAAATGGACATCATTTGATCATATCAGCCTTAGTTAATAGTTATGATTTTTTACCAATAGGAAGTTTTAAGTATACGGGAGATATAGTAAATATACTTATAAATTCTCTGGCTAAATCCTTTGAAATAGGATTTAAATTAAGTGCACCAGTGGTAGCTATAATATTTATTACGGATATAGTTTTAGGAATTATATCCAAGACTATTCCCCAGATGAATGTATTTGTTGTAGGTATGCCTCTAAAAGTAATAATAGGACTATTAATTATTATAATTAGTATGCCCATTTTTTTTACTACAATAGATAGTATTTTAGATTTAATTGTCAATGATATTTATAAGTTTATAAAAATGTGATTAAGGTTGATATTATGATATTAAAATTAGATTTACAATTATTTTCTGAAAAGACTGAAAAGCCTACACCGAAAAAGAGAAGAGATGCCAGGGAAGAGGGACAAATTCTTCAAAGTAAAGAAATAAATACTGTTGTAATTCTTTTTAGTTGTTTTATAGGGCTGAAGGTATTTGGCGGTTTTATGAGTGAACAGTTAAAAAAGTTTATGATTGATATTTTTAGTGAAATAAATAATACAGATGTATTCCTAAATTATAATAATTTAATGATTAACTTTTTAAAAATATTAACTGTTTTTATAATAGTATCGGCTCCTATTTTAGCGGTTGCTTTTTTATCTTCTTTGATTATTAATTATTTTCAAGTGGGGTTTTTATTTACTAATAAAACATTAAAAATAAAATTAAACAGATTAAACCCCATAGAAGGCTTCAAAAAGATATTTTCTAAACGTGCTTTAATGGAACTAGTTAAATCTGTTTTAAAGCTATGGTTAGTAGGATACGTTACTATAAATTATGGAAAAGATCAAATAGCGAGAATAGTAGAGTTATCAAGTATGGAACCTATTGAGTCCTTTATAAACTTCTCTAATCTACTCTATGGTTTTATTATCAGGATTTTAAGTGTTCTTTTTGTTTTAGCAATTATGGATTATATTTTTCAATGGCGTCAACATGAAAAGAATCTTATGATGAGTAAACAAGAAATAAAGGAAGAGTACAAACAGACTGAAGGGGATCCATTTATTAAGGGAAAAATCAAAGAGAGACAAAGAAGAATGGCTATGAGTCGAATGATGCAAGATATACCTAAAGCAGATGTAATAATCACAAACCCTACACACTATGCAATTGCAATAAAATATGATAAGGATAAATTTCTTGCTCCTTACATATTGGGAAAGGGTGTTGATTTAATAGCTGAAAATATAAAGAAAATAGCTAAAGAAAATATGATACCCATAGTGGAAAATAAGCCTTTGGCAAGAGCTATTTATGATTCAATAGATATTGGTGATATAATTACTGAAGACCTATACGAAGCAGTTGCTGAAGTATTGGCATATGTTTATAGTTTAAAAGATGAAAATTAGGAGGATAGTAAATGAAGAGAGGAGATACATTTGTAGCTTTAGCAATAATTGGAATAATTCTTATGATCATAATCCCAGTACCGAAGGGGATACTGGACTTTTTATTAAGTCTAAATATTTCACTATCCTTATTGATTTTGTTATTATCCATGTATGCAGAGGACGCATTACAGATAACCATATTTCCATCACTACTACTTTTAACTACTTTATTTAGACTAACATTAAATGTCTCAACCACAAGAGGTATTCTTAAAGATGCAGATGCAGGAGGAGTAGTAGAAGCCTTTGGAAACTTTGTAATTGGAAATGATGCAGTTGTTGGTTTTATAATATTCCTTATAATCGTGCTTATAAACTTTCTAGTAATTACAAAAGGTGCTGAAAGAGTATCTGAAGTTGCAGCTAGATTTACATTAGATGCAATGCCAGGTAAGCAAATGGCTATAGATGCTGATTTAAATGCTGGATTAATTACAGAAGATGAAGCAAGGCAAAGAAGAAAAGATGTACAGAAGTATGCAGATTTTTATGGTGCAATGGATGGGGCCAGTAAATTCGTAAAAGGTGATGCTATTGCAGGTATAATCATTACTATAATTAACATTGGGGCTGGATTTCTTATTGGAATTATAGGTAAAGGTATGCCATTTCAACAAGCTCTACAGAGATATACTGTATTAACGGTAGGGGATGGACTAGTGGGACAAATTCCAGCTTTACTTATTTCCACGGCAACAGGTCTAGTAGTTACCAGAGCGGCATCTGAAGCAAATTTAGGACAAGATTTGATTAAGCAGTTATTCTCCAACAGAATGATATTACTTATTATAGGTGGAGTAATGATCGCATTAGGTATACTAACACCACTACCAAAATTTGCAAACATTCTTTTAGGTGCTATATTTATATTCCTGGGGTTAAGAGCTAAAGTTTCAGATAAGCTGGAAATGGCAGAACCAGAAATTGCATCAACATCAGAAGCAGAAGAATTAAGAAGACCAGAAAATGTACTAGGATTATTAAAAGTAGATGATATTGAATTGGAATTTGGATATGGTTTGCTACCTTTAGCGGATATAGATCAAGGTGGAGATTTACTAGATAGAATAGTAATGATTAGACGTCAAATTGCTATGGAACTGGGTTTAGTAGTGCCCATAGTAAGACTTAGAGATAATATTCAATTAAACCCTAATGAATACATAATAAAAGTTAAAGGTGTCAAGGTTTCAAAAGGAGAAGTATATTTTGATCATTATTTAGCTATGGATTCAGGAGTAGGTGAAGGGAGTATTGAAGGTATAGAGACCATAGAACCAGCTTTTGGTCTACCAGCAAAATGGATTACGGAAAAGGAAAGAGAAAAAGCTGAAATTTTCGGATATACTGTAGTAGACCCACCTTCTGTAATAGCCACTCATTTAACTGAGGTAATTAAAGAAAAAGCCTATGAACTTATTGGCAGACAAGATGTAAAGACATTGATTGAAAATGTTAGAGAAGAATATCCAGCAGTCGTTGAAGAAGTAGTTCCAAAAGTATTATCTCTTGGAGAAGTTCAAAAGGTTTTATCTAATTTACTTAGAGAGCAGATTAGTATAAGAGATATGGTCAGCATTTTGGAGACCTTGGCAGATTATGGAAGCATTACAAGTGATACTGATTTACTTACAGAATATGTTAGACAAAGAATGTCAGGATATATTACAAATAAATATGTGGAGAACAATAGTTTAAATGTTGTAACTTTAGATAATGGAATAGAAGAATTAATCATGAATTCCATTAATAAAACTGAGACAGGCTCATATTTATCTATAGATCCTAGTAAGGTACAACTAATACTTAATAATACATTGAAAATTATTCAGAAGCTTACATCAATAGGCGAACAACCCATAATACTTACAGCACCTATCGTTAGAATATATTTTAAAAAATTAACAGAACAGATGACTCGTGATATAATTGTCATATCTTATAATGAACTTGAATCCTCTGTTGAGGTTCAATCAGTCGGGGTGGTAGTTATATAATGAAGATTAAAAAATATATAGGTAAAACAACCCATGAAGCGATGTTAAAGTTAAAGATGGAATTAGGCCCTGATGCAGTAGTACTGAGTACTAAAACTATCAGGGCTAAAGGTATATTCAGTTATTTTAAAAAACCTTTAGTAGAAATTACAGCTGCCTTTGAAGAAAAAGATTTACTAAGAAGCAAAAGTGCTGTTCATCCATATGCAAAAGAGTTAAATAATATCAATAAAGAATTAGCTCAATTGAAAAATATGATAATGAATAGTTCTTTAAGCAAAATGGAAGATAGAAAAGAAGAAATTCCACCAATTTTAGAGGAGTTTTACAAAATCATGGTTGAAAATGGAGTGAACTCTGAAATAGCAATAAATCTATTAAAAAAGATGGAGGAAGAAGTCAATCTAAGTGGAAAAGATAGAAATACAATTAAAAAAATATTGAAATTTAGTTTAGTTGAAGTTCTAGGAAAACCCCAACCAATTGAAGTGGATGAATCGCAAAAGATTGTTTTTTTCGTTGGACCTACAGGTGTTGGTAAGACAACTACCTTGGCTAAAGTAGCAGCAAGTTTTGTACTTAAAGATGAGTATAAAATTGGATTGATAACATCTGATACTTATAGAATTGCTGCTGTAGAACAATTAAAAACCTATAGTGACATTTTACAGTTACCCTTGGAGATTGCATATGATAAAACTGACATGGAAAAAGCGATTTATAATTTTAAGGATAAAGATATTATTTTTATAGATACTGCTGGAAGAAATCATAACGATATAGAACAAATACAAGAGTTAAAACATACTATAGATACAACTAAAGTTAAGGATATATTTTTATTGATTAATGCAAATATAGATTGGAATGTATTAAATACCTTAATATCAAAGTATAACTTTTTAGATAATTATAGATTAATAATTACTAAAATTGATGAGGCAGAAAATTATGGTAATATATTTAATATAAGGTATATTACCAATAAAGAACTTTCATATTTAACAACAGGACAAAATGTACCAGATGACATCCAAATAATAGATGTTGATCATATTGCTGATAAGCTTATTGAGGAGAAAGACAATGAATGATCAAGCAAAAAACTTAAGGAAAATCATGGAATTTAAGTCTGTGAATCAAGAGGAAATAACAGTAGTAAATAATAAGGCTAAGGTTATTTCCATATCAAGTGGTAAAGGTGGAGTAGGTAAGACTAATTTTGCTATAAACTTTGCTATAACTTTAAAAAGGTTAGGATATGAAGTTGCTATAATTGATGCAGATATAGGACTAAGTAATATCGAAATATTAGCTGGAGTTAATATGAATTTTACCATATCTGATATAATATTTTCCAATAAAGATATATTTGAAATAATGTCTATTGGTCCTGAAGGTATAAAGATTATTTCTGGTGGTTCTGGTTTAAAAGAGTTAAGTCTATTGAAAGACGATAATTTTCCAAAACTATTAAAGGAAATTGAAAAGTTACAGTCTTCCACAGATTATATTATAATAGATACAGGGGCTGGAATTTCAAAAGCTGTAACAGATTTTATAATGACCTCCGATGAAACTATTATAATTTGTACTCCAGATCCAACATCTCTTATGGATTCTTATACATTAATAAAATCTATATTTTATACGGGATTCCCAGGACCTATAAACATAGTTTGTAATTTGGTAAATAGTAAGAGTGAAGGGACTGAAATATTTAATAAACTGTATAATACTACAAATAAATTTTTGCAGAGAGATATTAATTATTTAGGGTATATAGAAAAAAGTGATTTAGTGAATAATGCTGTAAGAAATCAAATACCATTTACAATATCTAATCCAAATAATTCTATTTCTAGAAAAATAAATGTAATGGCAATGAACTTTCTGGGTACTAAATCTGTAAAGGATGAAAATACGAAGAAAAGCTTTAGTAAAAGGATATTAGATATTTTTTTAGGAAGGGGTGAATAAGTGAGTTCTGGAGCTGATTATTTAACCATAGGTACAAAGGTAGATATTATTAAACCCTATGATGAAAGTTTAATATATCCATCACAAGTTTTAGATATACTGGAATCAAGTGAAATAATAATTAGTGGACCAATTAAACAAAATAATTTAATTTTGTTACATAAAAATGATAAAATATATGTTTCTTATAATGTTGAGAATAAAGGAAAATACTTTTTTACAGCTCAAATACTAGATAGGGCTATTTCTCCTATGTATACTTTGACAATAACAAGGGCATCTAAAGTAGGAAAAATTCAACTTAGAAATTACTATAGGCTTCTAGCAACTCTTGAAGTTTCAAAAGAACATTTAATAGTTCAAGGTGATGATGTAGAGAAGTATTCTGAGCCCTGTGAAACTAAGGACATCTCAGGCGGTGGAATGAAACTTAACTGCAATTATAAGCATAAAGAAGGGGATGAAATAACATGCTTCTTTAAATTAAATATAAGGCATATAAATGTCAAATGTAAAGTTGTGCGTATAGAGGAGTCAAATAGTCTTAACTATAAGTATAGTATAGGTGTCAAATTCTTAGAAATTGAAAATGAGATGAGAGATGAAATTATTAGGTATATTTTTGAGCAACAGAGAATTTTAAGGTTAAAAGGGCTGATATAGATGATTAAAGTTTTAATAGTGGATGATTCTGCTTTAATTAGAAAAATATTAACAGATATTTTGAAATTAGATAGTGAAATATCTGTAGTAGGTACTGCAAAAAATGGAAAAGAAGCTTTGGAAAAAATAGAGATATTAAAGCCGGATATAATAACCTTAGACATTGAAATGCCTTTAATGGATGGATTGACAACATTGAAGCATATTATATCTAAGTATGATTTGCCTGTTATTATGATTAGTTCTTTAACAATAGAAGGTGCAGAATTAACACTGAAAGCATTAGATGAAGGAGCAATTGACTTTTTATCTAAACCTACTAATATATTTAGTTTAAGTCAAAATGAAATCAAAAATGAAATTATTGAAAAAATTAAAGCAGGTGCAAAATCGAAGGTTCACATTGAGCAATCAGTTAAAATTAAGAGTATTCCAAAGCCATCTTTTGAGAATTCAATTCTAGAAAGTAAAAAATTTAGTAATATAATAGCTATTGGGACATCAACGGGAGGACCTAGAGCATTACAGTCATTACTTCCAGAAATTCCTAAAGATATTAATGCTAGTATTGTCATAGTGCAGCATATGCCGCCTAAATTTACTAAATCTTTAGCAGAAAGATTAAATTCTATTTCAAATATTAAGATAAAGGAAGCGGAAGATGGTGATATACTTTTAAGAGGACATGGATATATTGCACCAGGAGATTATCATATGGAAGTAGTAAAGGTGGGTGATAGTCTTGTAATAAAATTAAATCAAGAGCCTAAGGTAATGGGACTAAGACCTACAGTTGATAGAATGATGGAATCAGTATCTAGAATAAAAGGTTATTCTAAAATAGGAGTTATTTTAACAGGAATGGGTTCTGATGGAACAAAAGGTATAATAGAAATGAAAAAAAACAACAGCTATACCATAGCTCAAGATGAATCTACATCAGTTGTCTTTGGTATGCCTAAATCTGCCATTGCTACAAAATCTATAGATAAGGTTTTGCCTTTGGAAGACATAGGAAGAGAAATAATCAATAAATTGGAGGTGTAAAAGATGGATTTGGATATTGGTCAATATATAAATATATTCGTTGAAGAAGCAAAAGAGCATTTACAAAATATGAATGATGTTTTACTGGAGTTAGAAAAGGATTTTTCTCATATAGAAAGTATAAATGAAATTTTTAGAGTAGCTCATACTCTAAAAGGAATGTCAGGTACAATGGGATTTCATAATATGGCTAATTTAACTCATGAAATGGAAAATGTTTTACAAGCAGTAAGGAGTAATGAAGTAAAAATTTCAGAGAATATAATTGATATTTTATTTGAATGTTTTGATGCTTTAGATTCCTCAGTAGGTACAATTATCAATACTGGAGTAGAAAGTAGTGATACAAATGAACCCCTAATAAGTAAATTAAGAAATATTTTAAATGATGAAAATGAAATTGAAAGAAATACTGAAGTAGAAACAAAAGATAAAATTGATGGATTTATTATGGAGGCTGTAAATAAAGCTAAAAATGAAGGTCTGTTTATATATAAAATAGATTTTACTTTAAGTGAGTCTTGTATGTTAAAGTCAGCACGAGCTTTTATTGTATTCAGTACTTTAGAAACTTTTGGAGAAATTATCTATTCTAATCCTTCTGTAGAAGATATTGAAGACGAGAAATTTGACTTTAGATTTTCTGTTATTATAGTAAGTGCTAATAAAAAATCTGATATATTAAAGGAGCTAAATCAAATTTCAGAGGTGGAAAAAATTGATTTATCAGACTTTGAAATTGAAGATTATAGAGAAGAAATCATTGTAAATGAAACAAAAACCATTGATACGAAATTACCCAAAAATGATAAAAGTGAAAAGGCTTCCCAAGGTAATCAAGGAAAAGTTGGAAAAACTGTTAGGGTAGATATTGAAAGATTAGATAATTTGATGAATTTAGTCAGCGAGTTAATAATAATTAAAACTCGAATGGATGATTTAAGTGAAAAAACTACTGGTGAAGGTATATCAGAGACCATAGAATATTTAGAAAGAATAACCACTAGTTTACATGATGCTGTAATGAAAGTTAGAATGGTTCCTATAGAAAGAGTATTTAATAGATTTCCAAGGTTAGTAAGAGATTTGTCTAAAGAGCTTGGCAAAGAAATATCATTGGAGATGAGTGGAGAAGAGACTGAAGTTGATAGAACTGTAATAGATGAAATAGGAGATCCATTGATTCACTTAATTAGGAATTCTATTGACCATGGAATTGAATTACCTGCTGATAGACTAAAAAACGGAAAAGAAGAAAAAGGTATTGTTGTTCTTAAATCTTATCCTGATGGAAATAATGTCGTGATTGAGGTTGAAGATGATGGTAAAGGTCTAGATCATAATGCTATTAGAAAAAAAGCTATTGAAAAAGGAATTTTAGATGAAAAAGAAGCTGAAAATTTATCAGTGGAGGATAGTATTAATCTATTATTTGAAGCAGGTTTCAGTACATCAGAAGTTATATCAGATGTTTCAGGAAGAGGAGTAGGGCTTGATGTTGTTAGAAGTAAAATTGAAGCAATAAATGGTAATATAGAAGTTGTCAGTGTTCAAGGTAAAGGTACAAAGTTTATAATTCGAATTCCTTTAACATTAGCGATAATTCAAGCGTTGCTTATAAAATTAAGTCATGAGATATATGCTATTCCATTAAGTTCTATTACTGAAATAGTAAATATATCAAAGAGCCAAATTAGAGATGTACAAGGTCAAGAAATCGTACTTTATAGAGGTATGACTTTACCAATCATAAGATTAAAAGATGTACTTGATATTTCAGATAATGATGAAAAAGAAGATTTAATAGTTGTAGTAGTTAAAAAAGGTGAAAAACAAGCTGGGTTAATAGTAGATAATTTAATCGGACAACAAGAAATTGTTATTAAAAGCTTAGGTAAATATTTAAGTGGTGTAAAATACTTATCTGGTGCTACAATCTTGGGTAATGGAAAAATTTCATTAATATTAGATGTTAATTCACTAATATAGGAGGGAGACAATATGACTGATACAATAGATAATAAATATGTAGTATTTAAATTAGAAAAGGAATATTATGGAATCCCTATTAGTAAAGTTATTTCTATAGAAAAAATGGAAGAATCCACTAGAATTCCCAATGCTCCAAGTCATGTTAAGGGAGTTATTAATCTAAGAGGAGAAGTTATTTCGTTAATAGATTTAAGATTAAAACTTAATCTTAAGCCAAAGGAGATAAACAATAATACTCGTATAATTATAGTTTCAGATGATGAAGTATTAGCAGGACTAATAGTTGATTCATCTTCTGAAGTTATAGAGATAGACAAGGAAGTCATCGACAATACCCCTGTTTCTTCTGATAATGAATATTTATCTTATGTATATGGAATTGGTAAATTAACTGATAGATTAATAATATTATTAGAGTTATCAAAAATACTAGAGTATTAGGGGTGTCTAATATGACTATTAATGTAGAAAATTTGAATAATTTTATGATAGATGTGCTTAAAGAGTTAGGAAATATAGGTGCAGGAAATGCTGCTACTGCTTTGGCAAGTATGATAGCTAAAAAAATAGATATGAGAGTTCCTAATGTACGTATTATGGAGTTTAAAGAGGTTGCGGAAATATTAGGAGGAGAAGAGAATCTAGTAATTGGAATTTATTTTGAACTTCAAGAAGATGTAGTAGGCAATATGATGTTTGCATTAGATTTAAATTCTGCCATCAACTTAACAAATTTACTTTATAATAGAGAAAAAGAAGGTCAGGAGCTTGATGATATGGATATATCAGCTTTATCAGAAGTAGGAAATATTATAGCATCATCTTATGCTAACTCCTTATCTTCTCTTACGGGGCTAAAGGTCTTTATATCTGTTCCATCAATTTCTATAGATATGGCAGGCGCTATTCTTAGTGTGCCAGCTATTCAATACGGACATGTATCAGATCATGCCTTGATGGTAGAGACTGTTTTTGAAGAAGAAAGAAACCTAGTGTCTGGAAATCTATTCTTCCTTCCAGACTTAGAATCTTTTGATAAAATATTAGTTGCACTGGGAGTAAAATAGAATGGATATAAAAACTATAAAAGTTGGAATGGCTGATTTGAATGTGACTAAATGCCCTAATAATTTGACTACACTAGGCTTGGGCTCTTGTGTAGGAATTGTATTATATGACAAAACAAATAAGATTGCTGGACTAGCTCATATTATGCTACCTTCCAGTAGGGACATAAAAAATAATGAAAATAAAGCTAAGTTTGCAGACACAGGTATTGAAGAATTATTAGACTCAATGATTAGAATAGGTGCCAATAAAAACAATTTAATAGCTAAAATAGCTGGTGGGTCTCAGATGTTTAATTTTAATTCTAATAATGATATCTTAAAAATTGGCGAAAGAAATGTACTTGCTACTAAGACAAAGCTAAAAGAATTGAATATTAAAATAGTTTCAGAGGATACAGGAGGAAATTTTGGTAGAACTATAATATTAAATTCCACAGATGGTTCATTACAAGTTAAGACTATTGGCCATGGAGAAAAAACAATATAATTTCCATGGGGGGAAATAAGATGGATATAAACAATTTATGGATAAAATACAATGATACCAAAGATAAAGAAGTAAAAAAAATCCTAATAGAAAATTATGTATCTTTAGTGAAAATTGTTGCAGGAAGAATGTATAATTTTTATGGCAGTAAGATAGAGTATGATGACTTATTAGGATATGGTATATTAGGATTAATAGATAGTATTGATAAATTTGATATAACTAAAAACATTAAGTTTGAAACCTATGCACAAATTAGAATAAAAGGATCTATTATTGATAATATTAGAAAATTAGACTGGATACCGAGGTCCTTGAGAAAAAAGTCAAAGGATGTTCAAAACTCAATTTCATATCTTGAAAATGAACTAGGAAGAAGTCCGACTAATGATGAAATTGCCCAACATTTACAAATTTCCTTAAATGAATTAGAATTGTTATTATCTGACATAGCTACATTTAATATTTCTTCCTTAGAAGAAATATTATTAACAAAAGAAGGTTATCCTTTAGAAATTGAACATGATACGGTAACGCCAGAATTAGTCTATGAAACAAAAGAGTTAAAGGAAATATTGGCAAACTCCATAGATTCCTTAAATGAGAGTGAAAAAACGGTAATTTCTTTATATTACTATGAGGAATTAACTTATAAAGAAATAGGACATATTATGGAGCTTTCAGAATCTAGAATTTCCCAAATACACAGTAAAGCTATTTTGAAAATTAAGAGTTCATTGGAAAAAAGAGGTATAGTTAGAGGTCTATAGGAGGTGGAGTATGTATAATATATATAACAACATAATTCTAGAGATTAGCAGGGACGGATTACTTGGTTATATTACTTTAAAAGAAGAAAATGATCAGGAAGATATAAAATTAAATTATATTGAAATATTAAATAATATAAAACAATATATTAAACATGGTTTAAATGAAGAAGACTTAAAAAGAGCATTAAAAAGCAATATAGTTAATGAGAAAGTTTGTATTGCTGAGGGTACACCACCTATTAGTGGTCAAGATGGTAGTATAAAATATTATTTTGACTTAGAAAAACCCTTATTACCTAAACTAAATCCGGATGGCACTGTAAATTACAAAGAATTAGATTCTGTAAATACTGTATCTAAGGATGATATTTTAGCTGAAATTATATCACCAGTAGAGGGAGTAGATGGAATAAGGGTAGATGGTGATTCAATCCCACATGTTAAGGGAAAGGTACCTAAATTTAAATATGGTAAAAATGTAGGTGTTTCTTTTGATGGTCTCTTTTTAAAATCGGAATCAGATGGATTAGTAGAATTAAATGATGGTAGAGTTATGGTGTCTTCTGTATTAAGTATAGATAATATAGACAGTAGCACAGGTAATATAAACTTTAATGGTAATGTAATTGTAAACAAGGATATACTAAATGGATTTATTTTAAAATCTACTGGTTCTGTTGAAGTAAAAGGAGCATTAGAGGGTGGTTATATTGAATCAGAAGGTGATATTCTAATACGTCAAGGAATCCAAGGTTATAGTAGATTAACTATAAATACCAAGGGAAATATCTCTACTAAATTTATTGAAAATGCTGTAATTAGTTGTGGAAAAAATATAACAGCTGAAGCTATTATGCATAGTACTGTTACATCAAAATCTAATATCCTTGTTTTAGGGAAAAAAGGTTTAATTGTAGGTGGAACCTGTAAAGCGAAAAATGAAATCAGAGCTAGAATTATAGGATCATCTATGGCTACTACTACTGTGTTAGAAGTAGGTGTTGATCCTGATATTAAATATAGGTATGAAGAGTTAAGCAGCAAACTAAAAGTATCTAAGGAAAATTTGGAAAAAATAAATCAATCTTTAAAAGTCTTAGAAACCTTAAAGCGTTCCAATAAACTAGATGATAGTAAAGCTCAATTATATAATAACCTTATAAAAGGACAGCTTACTTTAAGTATGGAAACTAGTAAGATAGAAAGGGAATTAAATCAGCTTAAGGACCAAGTAAATGACTTATCTAGAGGACAAATTATGGTTGCAGACACTGTTTATCCTGGAGTTAAAATTATAATAGGAAACAGTTATATGTACATAAGGGATGAAATGAAAAGGTGTAGATTTTATAGAGAGAATGGTGATATAAGAGTAGGAACATATTAAGGAGTGATAGTATGTCTATTAAACCTATTGATCATAATGTAATGCTTCCAAGAACTCAAGAGTTATCAAGTAATAAGCATATAGAAAATATGAAAAATCGAAACATTGTAGAAAGTGGATTCATACAACAAGAAAAGAATATAAAAAAAAATCAAAAGAAGATTATAGATACAAATAAAAGCAGTAATACGAGAATTACAGATGAGAAACGAGACAAAAATCAAGAAACTCCACATAATAAAAAAAACAGATCACAATCCATGTCTGAATCTACAGAAGAAGAAAAAGAACAAATTAAATATAAAAATATAGGAAGTAATATTGATATACGTATATAATAGGGGTGCCAGATGTTAAACATTATTTTAAATATAATTGGGTTAATTTTAGTTATTTTTTCAATTTACCTTATATTCAAGGATATTAGAAAACAAAATAAATTAGTAAATAATTTAGACTCAATAGAAAATAAGCTAAAAGAATATTATAAACTTACAGAAGAAATTGCTGGAAACTTTGATGATATAATTGAATATAAACTGGACGCAATAGATAATAAAATAAACAATAAAATTTTAAAAGATATAAAGAATAAAGATATAGAAGATAAAAATATAAAAGTTGAAGATAATGAATCAAATGAAATTTCAAATATAATACCTATTCATAAAAAAGTAATTGAATTGAAGGAAATTGGATTAACAAAAGAAGAAATAGCAAAAAAGCTAAATAAGGGAATTAGAGAAATTGAGATTATACTAAAAATTTACGAAATAAAAAAATAGACATATTTATACAAAAAACATTGCTTTACAATTTACCATATGTTATACTACTATAGTGATTACACACATTCCATGATAATAAAGGTAGTGCCTAAGGGTTCCTTTATTATATGAAAGGAATGGAGGAAAAAAACTTGGAGGTGAATAGTATGTCAGTAATTACAATGAAAGGTTTACTAGAAGCAGGAGTTCATTTTGGACATCAAACTAGAAGATGGAATCCTAAAATGGCGCAGTATATTTTTACTGAAAGAAATGGAATCTACATTATTGACTTACAAAAAACAGTTAAGAAGGTAGAAGAATCTTATGATTTCGTTAAAGAAATCGTGGCTAATGGTGGGGAAGTATTATTTGTAGGTACTAAGAAACAAGCCCAAGAAGCAATTGAAAGTGAAGCACAAAGATGTAATATGCACTTTGTTAATCAAAGATGGCTTGGTGGTATGCTAACAAACTATAAAACTATTAGAAATAGAGTGGATAGACTTCATGAACTAGGTAAGATGGAAGAAGAAGGAATATTTGACTTATTACCTAAAAAAGAAGTTATCAAATTAAAACATGAAGAAGAAAGATTAGAAAAGTTCCTTGGTGGAATTAAAAATATGAATAGAATACCAGATGTTCTATTTGTTGTTGATCCAAGAAAAGAAAGAATAGCAGTAAAAGAAGCTCATATTCTTGGAATACCTGTTGTTGCTATAGTAGATACTAACTGTGATCCAGATGAAGTGGATTATGTTATTCCTGGTAATGATGATGCTATAAGAGCAGTTAAATTATTAACTGAAACCATAGCAAATGCAGTTTTAGAGGCTAAACAAGGAGAACAAATAGAAATAGTAGAAGAGTAAAAGTGGGGTAAGAGTTAAAAGGGGTAAATCCTCTTATGCTCTTACCATTTTTAACAATATAGGAGGGATAAAATGAATATTAGTGCTTCAACAGTAAAAGAGTTAAGAGAAAGAACAGGCGCTGGAATGATGGATTGTAAAAAGGCTTTGGTAGAAACCAACGGCGATATAGAGAAAGCTATAGATTTACTAAGAGAAAAAGGACTATCTAAAGCTGCGAAAAAATCAGGTAGAATAGCAGCAGAAGGATTAGTAGAATCATATATCCATGGTGGAAGAATAGGTGTTTTAGTTGAGATAAACTCTGAAACAGATTTCGTTTCTAAAACTGAGGAATTCCAACAATTTGTTAAAGATATAGCTATGCAAATTGCAGCTTCAAATCCAAAATATGTATCAAGGGAAGAAGTTAGTGAAGAAGAGATTGAAAGAGAAAGAGAAGTACTTACTCAGCAAGCTATGAATGAAGGTAAACCAGAACATGTTGCAGCTAAAATGGTTGAAGGTAGATTAGAAAAATTCTTTGAGCAAATATGCTTATTAGATCAAAACTTTATTAAAGATTCAGATGTTAAGATTAAAGATTTATTAAATGAGAAAATTGCTAAAATAGGTGAAAATATAAAAATAAGAAGATTTGTTAGATTTGAAGTTGGAGAAGGAATCGAGAAAAAAGAAGAAAACTTTGCTGATGAAGTTGCAAAACAAATGAATATGTAATTAAATGGAGAACAGATAATTGTTCTCCATTTAAATAACAATATACTTAACATTAGGAGTGAGTGCAATGGACCCGATATTTAAAAGGGTAGTCTTAAAAATAAGTGGCGAGGCCTTAGCGGGTCATAAGGGAGCTGGAATTGACGTAGATACTATTAATCAAATTTCTAAAGAGGTTAAAGAATTACACAACCTAGGTGTACAAGTATCTATAGTAGTAGGTGGCGGAAATTTTTGGCGAGGTAGGTCAACTAATGATATGGACAGAACCACCTCTGATTATATAGGCATGTTGGGGACAGTAATGAATTCTCTTGCTCTGCAAGACTCTCTTGAAAATATAGGAGTTGATACTAGAGTTCAATCTGCTATAGAAATGAGACAAATTTCCGAACCTTACATAAGAAGAAAAGCTGTTAGACATTTAGAAAAGGGTAGGGTTGTTATTTTTGCTGCAGGAACTGGTAATCCTTACTTTTCAACAGATACCACTGCAGCTTTAAGGGCTGCTGAAATAGAGGCAGAAGTAATATTATTGGCAAAAAAAGGTGTAGATGGTGTGTATGATTCAGACCCTAAAATAAATAATAATGCGAAAAAGTTTGATACTTTAAAGTATATAGATATATTAAACTTAGGTCTTGGTATAATGGATTCTACTGCAACTTCTCTATGTATGGATAATAAGATTCCCTTAATTGTATTTGGCATTGATGAACCAAATAATATTATTAATGTTGTTTTAGGAAAAAAAATTGGAACACATGTAAAGGAGGATTAATTATGTATACTAAACTTTACACAGAAGCTGAAGAAAGAATGAACAAAACTATTTCAGTTTACAAAGAAGAATTACAAAGCATTAGAGCTGGAAGAGCAAATCCTGCATTACTTGACAAGATTACGGTGGATTACTATGGACAAATTACACCACTAAAACAAGTAGGAAGCGTTTCTGCTCCAGAACCAAGATTGTTGGTTATTCAACCTTGGGATGTAAAATTAATTCCTGTAATTGAAAAGGAGATACAAAAATCTGATTTAGGAATAACTCCTACAAATGATGGAAAATTAATAAGATTAGTTATTCCTACTTTAACTGAAGAAAGAAGAAAAGACTTAACTAAGGTTGTTAAGAAAAATGGTGAAAATGCTAAAATTGCAATTAGAAACATAAGAAGAGATTTAAACGAACAGCTAAAGAAAATGGAAAAAAACAAGGAAATCAGTGAAGATGATAAGAAATTAGCTGAAGATGAAATTCAAAAGATAACAGATAAATTCATTGAAGAACTTGATCTTATTACAAAGAAAAAAGAAGATGAATTAATGGAAATATAGTAAAAAACCCCTTCTCAATAGGAAGGGGTTTTTGGTAATGAGGTGATATTATGAATGTTATAAATCAAACTATAGAGGAATTAAAAAGCCAAATTAATATAGAAAAACTTCCTAAACATATTGCGATAATAATGGATGGAAATGGTAGATGGGCAAAAAAAAGATTTTTACCGAGAAATTTTGGACATCAGGAAGGAATGGAAAGAGTAATTGAGATTGTTAGTGCAGCTTCTAATTTAGGGATAAAGTATTTATCTCTTTATGCCTTTTCTACTGAAAATTGGAAAAGACCAATGGAAGAAGTTCAAGGATTGATGAAAATTTTAGTTCAATACATAGCAAAAGAATTAGATAAACTGCATAAAAATAATGTTAAGGTACAAATAATGGGTGACATTAATAAATTGCCTGAATTTGCAAGAAAAGAAGTAATAAAAACCATAGAAAAAACCTCCCTAAATACTGGAATGATTTTAAATATTGCTTTAAATTATGGTGGCAGAGATGAAATTATATTTGGAATTAAAAATCTTTTAAATGATGTAGAAATGGGTAAAATAGATATAAATGATTTAAATGCAGATAAATTTTCCGATTATCTTTATACTAAAGGGCAACCAGATCCTGATTTGCTTATTCGACCAAGTGGAGAACTAAGAATTAGTAATTTTATGCTATATCAAATAGCTTATACAGAATTTTGGTTATCTGATGTACTATGGCCCGATTTTACAGAAAAACATTTACTGTTATCAATTATTGATTATCAAAAGAGAAATAGACGATTTGGAGGAATATAAGTGAAAGATTTAAGTAAGAGGTTTGTTAGTGGTTTAATTGGTTTAATCCTATTGATCTTTATTGTCTCAAAAGGTGAAAATTTATTATCTTTTGCTATTTACATAGTTTCAATCGTTGGTTTAAGGGAATTATATAAAGCCTTAGAAAAGATTGATATTATGCCTGTCTATATTGTAGGTTATTTAGGAGCAACAGGATTATTTATAAATGCGATTTTATTGAACAAATATTTGGGTCTTGTATTTACTTTTATTATTATTATCTTACTTATTTTGATTATGATGAATAAGAATATATCAATAAAAGACATATCTGTAACTTTTTTAGGGATATTATATATTCCTTTTCTAATGTTTCATATTGCATATTTAGATAAAACAAAGTATATTTGGTTGATTTTTATTATAGCTTTTGGAACAGATACATTCGCATATATTGCAGGAAATCTATTTGGAAAAATGAAATTATGTCCTAAAATTAGTCCAAATAAAACTGTAGAAGGATCTATAGGTGGAATCATTGGAAGTATTATTTTAACAATAATATATTCTATATCCTTTAGATTAGCTCCTATGTGGAAATTAATATTACTTGCAGTACTTGGTTCTATAATAGCACAAATAGGTGATTTAGTTGCTTCAAGGATAAAAAGATTATGCGGAATCAAAGATTATGGATTTATTATGCCAGGTCATGGTGGTGTATTAGATAGATTTGATAGTATAATATTAACAGCTCCTGTAATATACTATTATATTAGTATTTTTTTAATTTAATATAGGTGGTGGTCAAATGTTAACGGCAGTATCAGCCATATTCGTCTTTTTAGTAGTAATATTAGTACATGAATTTGGTCATTTTGCTGTGGCTAAAATGGTAGGAATCAAAGTAAATGAATTTTCCATAGGTATGGGACCAAAGCTGATTCAAAAGAAAAAAGGAGAAACAGAATATACACTAAGGGCTTTACCAATTGGTGGATATGTAAAAATGGAAGGTGAAGATGAAGAGTCTAACGATCCTAGAGGATTCAATAAAGTACCAGCACTATCAAGGATAGCTGTTGTAGTAGCTGGAGCCATTATGAACTTTGTTCTTTCCATTGTAATATTAGCCATTGTATCGTATGGTCAAGGTACTCCTACGACTACAATAGAAGATACAATAGCAAACTCACCAGCAGAAAAAAGTGGTTTATTATCAGGAGATACTATTATTAGGATAAATAATAAATCTACCCCGAATTGGGATAGCGTTGTTAACTCCATAAATTCTGCTGACTCCAATGAGGAAATGGAAATAGAAGTACAAAGAGACAATGAAACTAAAATAATCGAAGTCAAGCCTACTGTAGAAGATGATAGAACTATAATAGGTATAGTTCCAAGGTCAGAAAAATCCATAGGATCTGCAATAAAAGGTGGATTTGAAAAAACAGGTATGTTTTTAAAACTAATGTTTACTACTGTTTCTATGATTTTTAAAGGAGAAGTAGGGCTGAAGCATTTATCCGGCCCTGTAGGTGTAATACACGAGGTGGGAGTTGTTGCGAAACAAGGAATTTACAATTTATTATATTTTCTGGGATTTATTAGTATAAACTTAGGGTTCTTTAACCTATTACCAATACCAGCTTTAGATGGTAGCAGAGTAGTATTTTTATTAATAGAACTAGTTAGAGGTAAACCTATAGATCCACAGAAAGAAGGCTTTATCCATTTTATTGGCTTTGTTTTATTGATTTCCTTAATGATATTAGTAACTTACAAAGATATAATTAAATTCAATATTTTTTAATAGGTGATAAAAATGAATAGAAAAAAGACTAAAGTAATAAAAGTTGGAGATATATTGATTGGTGGAGATAATCCTATTTCCATTCAATCAATGACAAATACTTTAACAAAAGATATAACTTCAACTGTGGCACAAATAAAGAGACTAGAAAATGCAGGTTGCGATATTATCAGATCTGCCATTACAGACTTAGAAGATGCTAAGGCAATAGCAGAAATAAAAAAACAGATTAATATCCCTATGATTGCAGATATTCAATATGATTATAGACTAGCTTTAGAATCCATAAAATATGGAATTGATGGTCTTAGATTGAATCCAGGTAATATAGGTTCATTAGATAGAGTTAGAGAAGTAGTGAAAGCTTGTAAAGAAAAAGATATATCCATAAGAGTAGGAGTAAATGCAGGTTCACTTAAACAAGAGTTCTTAGACAAATACCAGGGAGTAAATGAAAACTCTATGGTCTATAGTGCATTGGAACAAATTAGATTATTAGAAGAAATGGACTTTTATGATATAAAAATTTCATTAAAAGCAAGTAACGTGCCGTTAACTGTTAGGGCCTATGAAAAGATGTCTAATATAGTCGATTATCCACTTCATTTAGGAATTACTGAGGCAGGTCCGTTGTGGAGAGGAACTATTAAATCATCTGTTGGAATAGGCACATTACTGTCTATGGGTATAGGTGATACCATAAGAATCTCTCTAACTGGAGATCCTGTAGAAGAGGTGAAAGTAGGGAGAGAAATTCTTAAATCACTTAATTTGCTAAATGAAGGTTTGGAGATAATTTCTTGTCCAACTTGTGGTAGAACAAATATAGACTTAATAAATATAGTTGAAGAAGCAGAAAAGAGACTTGAAGGAATCAATAAACATATAAAAGTTGCTATAATGGGCTGTGCTGTAAATGGTCCTGGTGAAGCTAGAGAAGCGGATATAGGTATAGCTGGTGGAAAAGGTGAAGGATTGATATTTAGAAAAGGTGAGATAATAAAAAAAGTTAAGGAAGAAGAATTGTTAAATGAATTATTGAAAGAAATAGAAAAGCTATAATATTCAAATATCCCAATAAGGATAAGGGGGTATAAATTACAAATGGAAAAAAATAAAATATATATTTCTCAATTAATAAAAAAAGAGGAAGTAAATGAAATAGATTCTATAGGTATAACTATTAATAAAGTAGAAATAATTAAATCCACCATGGATTTAATTATTTCTATGGAATCTTCTAGTTTAGTTAATGATAATTTATTTCATAAACTTCAAAGTATAATTAGTAAAAAATTTGTTGATTTTAATACTACATTAAAATTCAATTATAATATTACAGGTAGCATTACAGATAAAATAAAATTTTATGAAGAAAATCTTTTAGAAATTATAAAAAAAGAAATTCAATCCAGTAGTTCTTGGATTGATGATTTAAAATGGGAGATCAGTAATGACTCCCTTACAATTTGTCCACCAAATAAAATGGCAGGTTATTCTATGGAGAAAAATGGTTTAGTTGAAAATATAAAGACTAAACTTAAAGAAGAATTAAATCTAGATATATCTATAAGAATTTTAGATAATAGTTTTATAGAAGAAGAGGATTTTATGGATACGATAATTGCTGAAGAAAAAGAAATGGCTATTAGTATAATTAGTAATACTATTGAATCTCCCAAAAATAGTTCCCCAAATAAAGCAGCAGTTGTTTCCAATAAGTATTATATATACGGTAAACAAATAAAAGATTTACCTATGAAAATAAAATCTATAAATATGCAGACAGGTTCATGTACTATAGAAGGTCAAATTTTTCATATAGAAAGTAGAGATATAAAAGGTAATAAAACATTAGTCACATTTCATATATCTGATTCAACAGATTCCATTACTGCCAAAGTATTTTTATCAGAAGATCAGGCTGGAGATTTTCTTGGCAACGTAAATAGTAACTCCTATGTAAGACTATCAGGAGATGTGATATTTGATAATTACTCTAAAAGTATAGTTATAATGTTAAAATCACTTAATAAAGTTGACAAGGAAGAAAGAAAAGATATTTCTGATGAAAAAAGAGTAGAACTACATCTTCACACTCAAATGAGTTCAATGGATGGAATTTCCTCTTTAAAGAAACTTGCTACTCGTGCTAAGGAGTGGGGTCACAAAGCATTGGCCATAACTGACCATGGAGTAGTCCAAGGATTTCCAGAGGCCATGAGTTTAAGTAAGTCTTTAGGAATAAAGATGATTTATGGTATGGAAGGTTATTTAATAAATGATAAAAAAGGAATAGTGACTAACTATGATGAAAGTAAGGAATATTCCACATATATAGTATTTGATATAGAGACCACAGGTTTGTCTCCTATAAATGATATGATAACTGAAATTGGTGCTGTTAAAATTATAAATGGAGAAATTATAGATACTTATAGTCAGTTAATAAATCCTGAAAGACCTATACCAGAGTTTATTACAAATCTTACTGGAATTACAGATGATATGGTAAGAGATAAACCAACTATAGGTGAAGTAATTAAAGATTTTAAAAACTTTATAGGAGAAGATGTTTTAGTTGCTCATAATGCGTCTTTTGATATTGGATTTATTAGAGAAAAAATGAAGAAATATAATATTGATTTAGATAATCCAGTACTAGATACACTGGAATTATCTAGGGCTGTTTTTCCTTCTTTAAGAAGTCACAAGCTAAATATCATAGCTAAACATCTAGATGTAAGTTTGTTAAATCACCATAGAGCTGTAGATGATGCTACTGCTACTGCAGAAATATTTCTTAAAATTTTAAATATGTTGGAAGAAAAAAATATAATAAATTTTAATCAAATTAATAGCTTAGGTTCCAATAAGGATATATCTAAAGAAGAGACATTTCATATAATAATAATTGCTAAAAATTTAATTGGACTTAAAAATTTATATAAATTAGTTTCCGAATCACATATAAATTATTTTCATAGGAGACCTAGAATTCCAAAATCTCTTATAGAAGCCAATAGAGATGGACTAATAATAGGAAGTGCTTGTGAAGCAGGAGAATTATATAAGGCAATAATAAAAAATAGAAGTAACAATGAGATAATAGATATTGTAAAGTTTTATGACTATTTGGAAATTCAACCTATAGAAAATAATATGTACCTAGTCAGAGAAGGAATTTTAAAAGATAAAGAACAATTAAGAGATATAAATAAAAGGATATATAAACTAGGTAAAGAAAATAATAAGCCTGTAGTTGCTACAGGAGATGTTCACTTTTTAGATCCAGAAGATGAAATATATAGAAGGATAATAATGTCAGGACAAAAATTTCAAGATGCTGACATTCAACCCCCTTTATATTTTAAATCAACAGATGAAATGTTAGAAGAATTTTCATATTTGGGATCAGATATTGCAAAAGAAGTTGTTATAGATAATACAAATTTAATAAATGATATGGTAGAAGAAATAATTCCTATACCAGAAGGTACTTTTCCACCTATTATAGATGGTGCAGAAGAAGAATTAAGAAAAATCACATATGAAAAAGCAATAGAAGTATATGGAGAACCTTTACCAGATATTGTAGAGAAAAGACTGGAAAGAGAATTAGGCTCTATAATTAAGAATGGATATGCAGTTATGTATATAATTGCTCAAAAACTTGTTTGGAAGTCATTAGAGGATGGATATTTAGTTGGTTCTAGAGGGTCTGTAGGTTCGTCTTTTGTAGCTACTATGAGTGGAATTACAGAAGTAAATCCATTGGCACCTCATTATGTGTGTCCAAAATGTAAATATAACGAGTTCTTTGATGATGGGTCTATAGCTTCAGGGGCTGATCTTCCAGATAAAATATGTCCACAATGTGATAATGAGTTAAATAAAGATGGACAATATATTCCATTTGAGGTTTTTTTAGGATTTGAAGGAGATAAAGAGCCAGATATTGACTTAAACTTTGCTGGAGAATATCAAGCTGTAGCCCATAAATACACAGAGGAGTTATTTGGGGAAGGCTATGTTTTTAGGGCAGGAACTATTGGAACTATAGCGGATAAAACAGCCTATGGATTTGTCAAAAAGTATTTTGAGGAAAGAGATATAAATGTTAATCCAATTGAAATTAATAGGTTAGTTCAAGGCTGTACTGGAATAAAGAGAACTTCAGGACAACATCCTGGTGGAGTAATGATTGTTCCAAAATATAAAGATATTTTAGACTTTACACCAATACAATATCCAGCTGACGATAAAAAGTCAGGAGTAATAACTACTCATTTTGACTATAATGCAATTAGTGGTCGAATACTAAAACTAGATATTCTAGGACACGATGTTCCTACTATTATACGTATGCTTGAAGATATTACTGGAGTAGATCCTACAAATATCCCATTGGATGAACCTAATACCATGAAGTTGTTTACTAGTACTGAATCTTTAGGAATAACTAAGGAAGATATAAATTGTGAAGTAGGTACATTAGGTATTCCAGAGTTTGGTACTAAATTTGTAAGACAAATGCTCATTGAAACTCAGCCAAAAACATTTTCAGAACTAGTAAGAATTAGTGGTCTGTCTCATGGAACAGATGTATGGATTAATAATGCTCAAGACCTTGTTAAAAATAATATTGCTCCTCTTAGTAAAGTAATCTCTACAAGAGAAGATATCATGTTAAATTTAATTAATTGGGGAATGGATAACAAGAAATCATTTAAAATTATGGAGAATGTAAGAAAAGGAAAAGGTTTAACTCAGGAAGAAGAAGACCAAATGAGAGAGTTAAAAGTTCCAGAATGGTATATAGACTCTTGTAAAAAAATAAAATATATGTTTCCTAAAGCTCACGCTGCAGCATATGTAATGATGTCCTTTAGAATAGCATATTTTAAAGTCTATTATCCAGAAGCATTCTATGCAACTTATTTTACAATTAAAGCAAGTGATTTTGATGCAGATTTAGTTATAAAAGGTAAGGAAACGGTTAAGACTAAGATTGAGGAACTAGAAAAACTAGGTAATGATATGACAGCAAAGGAGAAGAATCTTTTGACTGTCTTGGAAGTAGTACTGGAAATGTATGCTAGAGGTTATAAGATTCAAAATGTAGATCTTTATAAATCTGATAGTGATAAATTCACTATTGATGAAAATGGAATTTTACCACCACTTAAAAGTTTAGAAGGGTTAGGAGAAAATGTTGCCAGAAAAATTGTAGAAGAAAGAAATATATCTAGATTTATCTCTAGAGAAGATTTGATTAACCGTGGTAAAGTAAGTAAACCTGTTTTAGAAGTCTTAAATAACCATGGTTGTCTAGGAGATTTGCCACTAAGTAATCAAATAAGTCTTTTTAATATTTGATTTTTCCTTAAACTATGATATAATTAATTTGGCAAAAGTAAATTTTTTTTCTGAAAAAGAGTGGGGTAGCCCACTCTTGATTTTTTATAAAGAATAAGAAAGTTCTACTTTTAAAATTGTTTTAGATTACTCTAAATATCTATGGAGGTGAATTAATTGAATAAAAAAGGTGTTTTAGGAATTATTAAGGAAATATGCGAACCATTAGTAGAAGAATTAAAGTATGAATTAGTGGATATAGAGTTTGTAAAAGAAGGTCCGAGCTATTTTCTTAGAGTATATTTAGATAAACCAGGTGGAATAAATTTAGACGATTGTCAAAAAATGAGTCAGTTATTAAGTGATATATTAGATGAAAAAGATCCAATTAAAGTAGCATATTATTTAGAGGTTTCATCTCCAGGATTAGACAGACCTTTAAAAACTGATAAAGACTTAAAAAGAAATATAGGAAAAGATATTGAAGTAAAGCTTTATGAAGCATTAGATGGTAAAAAACTAATAGAGGGAACTTTGGATAATTATAATGAAAGTTCAATTATACTAAAAACAGAAACTAATACTATTATAGAGATACCTAGAGAATTAGTCGCTGTAATTAAATTATCTGTTAAATTTTAAGGGAGGTTTAATGAATGAATGGAGATTTTATCAATGCTCTTCGTGAAATTCAAAAAGAAAAGGGTATTTCAGAAGAAGTAATATTTGATGCCCTTGAGTCTGCACTAATCTCTAGTTATAAAAAAAATTTTGGTGCATCACAGAATGTCGAAGTAGAAATGGATAGAACTACTGGAAAAGTTAAAGTAATAGCTTTGAAAGAAGTGGTAGAAGAAATAGATAACGAATATTTAGAAATAAGTTTAGATGAAGCAAAACAAATAGATGATAAATTCCAAATTGGAGATTTCATCAAAATAGAAATTACACCGAAGGATTTTGGCAGAATAGCTGCTCAAACTGCTAAGCAAGTAGTTATACAAAGAATAAGAGATGCAGAAAGAGATGTTATTTTCGATGAATTTATAAACAGAGAAAATGAAATAATAACTGGTCAAGTTCAAAGAATTAGTAAAAGCAATGTATATATAGATTTAGGTAAAACAGAGGCTATATTACCACCTGTGGAACAAATAGATGGAGAAGAATATAATCAAGGTGATAGATTTAAATTACTTATCTTGGAAGTTAAGAAAACTACAAAGGGTCCCCAAATAATACTATCAAGATCTCATCCCAATCTAGTTAAAAGATTATTTGAACTAGAAGTTCCAGAAATAAACGATGGTATAGTAGAAATATTTTCAATATCGAGAGAAGCTGGTTCTAGAACAAAAATTGCAGTTTTTTCTAAAGATCCTAATGTAGATCCTCTTGGATCATGTGTAGGATTTAAAGGTAGTAGGGTAAAAGTAATAGTAGATGAATTAAAAGGCGAAAAAATAGATATTGTAATATGGAGTAAAGATATAGAAGAATTTATAGCAAATAGTTTGAGTCCATCTAAGGTACTAAAAGTAATGGCTAATGAAAAAGAAAAGTCTGCCGTTGTAGTCGTACCAGATTATCAGCTTTCATTAGCTATAGGAAAAGAAGGGCAAAATGCTCGATTAGCAGCTAAATTAACAAATTGGAAAATAGACATTAAATCAGAATCTCAATATAAAGAAGAATGTGAATAAGAGGTGATTATTTGAAAAAGAAAAAGATTCCTCTAAGAAAATGTATTGCTTGTGCTGAAGGTAAACCTAAAAAAGAATTAATAAGAGTAGTAAGAAATGGTGAACAAGAGGCAGTTATTGACTTAACAGGAAAGGCAAATGGCCGTGGAGCATATATTTGTTCAAATATTGAGTGTATTGAAATTGCACAAAAAAGCAAGAAATTATCTAGAGCTTTAGAGGTAGAAGTATCAAATGATATATATGAAGATTTAAAAAACATGGTTAAATCTTAAGAAGAAGTAGGAAATATCACCTTCAAAGATAATAGGGGGTATATAATATGAAAAAAATTAGAGTATATGAATTAGCTAGGGAATTAGGAATTAGCAGTAAAGACTTAATTGAAAAAATTGTAGATCTACAGATAACAGTAGGTAATCATATGAGTACTTTAGAAGATGAAGAAGCGAATATAATAAGATCATTATTAACTGAGGAAGATGAAAGAGAAAATCCTCATATGGAAGAGGAACGAGAAGAATTTGAAGATGATAAAAACAGTGAACACATTAAAAGTAATAAAAATAACAAAAAACAGAAAAATAACAAACATAAAGAAAAGAATAATAGTATAGATAAAGAAAATACTATAATTAGCACAGAAAGGAATGAGGTTGTTATAGAAATAGGAAATAATATAATCGTAAAAGACTTAGCAGATAAAATAGGAGTAAGCCCTTCACAAATCATTTCTAAATTAATAGGTTTAGGAGTAATGGTTAATCAAAATCAATCTATAGATTCAGACATGGCAGTAATAGTTGCAGAAGAATTTGGTGTAGAACTTACAATACAAGAAACTGTAGAAGAAAGTGTTGAATCAATAGAAGAAAAATTTAGTTTGGATTATGAAGATGATCCTAAAGATTTAAAAGCAAGAGCACCTATAGTAACTGTAATGGGCCACGTTGACCATGGTAAAACATCTCTATTAGATGCAATTAAAGAAACTAGCGTAACTAAATCAGAAGCAGGAGGAATCACTCAACACATAGGAGCTTATGCTGTTAATATCAATAATAAAAAGATATGCTTTTTAGATACTCCAGGCCATGAGGCTTTCACATCGATGCGTGCTAGAGGAGCACAGATAACAGATATTGCAATATTAGTAGTTGCAGCTGACGATGGAGTTATGCCACAAACCATTGAAGCTATAAATCACGCAAAAGCTGCCAATGTTCCAATAATCGTAGCTATAAATAAAATGGATAAACCTACAGCCAATGTAGATAGAATTAAACAGGAATTAGTAGAAAATGGCTTAGTACCTGAGGACTGGGGTGGAGAAACCATAACAGTACCTGTGTCAGCTAAAAATCGTGAAGGAATAGAAGATATACTAGAAATGATTTTACTTGTTGCAGAAATACAGGAATTAAAAGCAAATCCAAATAGAAATGCTGTAGGAACAATAATAGAAGCTCAGCTTGATAAAGGTAAAGGCCCATTGGCTACTGTATTGGTTCAAAAAGGAACACTACAAGTAGGAGATATGGTTGTTTCAGGGTCTTCTTTTGGTAGAGTTAGAGCCATGCTTGATGACAAAGGTAAAAGAGTTAAAAAGGCAGGCCCATCTACTCCAGTAGTTATTCTAGGATTATCTGAAGTACCAAATGCAGGAGAATTATTGTATGCAGTGGATGATGAAAAAACTGCTAGAATCATAGGTGAAAAAAATAAGGAAATTATTAGAGCTGAACAAATGAGATCAGATCAAAAAATATCATTAGATGATTTGTTTGAAAGAATAAAGCTTGGTGAAATTAAAGATTTAAATATTATTATAAAAGGTGATGTAAGAGGTTCTATTGAGGCTTTAAAACAATCGCTGGAAAAGCTTGATACAGATGAAGTTAAAACCAATATTATACACGGTGGTGTAGGTGGAATTACTGAATCAGATGTAATATTAGCTTCAGCATCTAATGCTATAGTTGTAGGATTTAATGTTAGACCAAATCTAAATGCTATTGAAGTAGCTAAAAGAGAGAAAGTTGACATAAGAACTTATAGAGTAATATATGAGGCTATAGAAGATATTCAGGCAGCAATTAAAGGTATGCATGCACCTAAAATAGTTGAGGAAGTAATAGGAAGAGCTGAAGTAAGAGCTACCTTTAGATTACCAAATGGAAATACTATAGCTGGTATATATATATTAGATGGAAAAATAACTAGAAATTCAAAAATAAGACTTCTAAGAGATGATATTGTTATATTTGAAGGTAATGTTTCATCATTAAAAAGATTTAAAGATGATGTTAGAGAAGTATTATCTGGATATGAAGGTGGACTAGGATTAGAAAACTATAATAATATTAAAGATGGAGATTTATTAGAATCATATATTCTTAAAGAGGTTCAAGATAAATAAACATTTTGAAAGGTTAAGGAAATTGAGAAATAGAGGTGACTAAATGAACGAGAAAAGAGTTAGTAGAATTTCAGAAGAAGTAAAAAAGGTTGTTTCTGAATTGATATATAATGGTCTTAAAGATCCAAGGGTTAATTCCCTTACTACTGTAACAAAAGTAGAAGTAACTAGAGATTTGCGTTATGCGAAAATATATATATCTGTATTTGGAAATAAAGAAGAAAAAGAAAATACAATTAAAGGCTTAGAAAGTGCTAAGGGATTCATAAGAAAAGAAATCAGCGGTAAAATAGATTTAAGATATACTCCTGAACCAATATTTGTTTTAGATGAGTCTATAGAACATGGTATTTATATGTCTAAATTAATTGATGATGTTAATAAAGACTCAAAAAATTCTGGAGATAATAGTGATGAAAAATAGTATTGAAAGTCAATTTGATTTAGCAATTGATTTAATTAAAAATAGCAAAAATATTGGAATTGCTTCTCATGTTAGTCCTGATGGAGATAATATAGGATCTATTCTTGCCTTGGGGAATGCACTTGAAAAAATCAATAAGAAAGTTTTTATACTTAAAACTGATGATATACCTAAAGATTTTTTATTTCTTCCAGGTATAAGCAAAATAATAGACTATGAAGATAATATGGAAATAGATTTATTTATAACTTTAGACACAAGTGATGAAGATAGACTTGGGAAAAATAGAATACTTTTAGATAAAATAGAAAATGTTGTTAATATAGACCATCATATTAGCAATACTAACTTTGGAGATATCAATATAGTAAATAGTAATGCAGCCGCTACTGGAGAATTAGTATATGAATTAATAAAGAAGATAGGAATTATTATTGATAAGGATATTGCTTCTTGTATATATACTTCAATAAGTTCAGATACTGGAAGTTTTATGTATGATAATACCACATCTGAAACTCATGAAATAGCAGCTGAGTTAATAAAAACAGGTATTGATAAAAGTAATATTAATATCAATCTATATCAAAGTAGAAGTATTGAGAAAACAAAACTATTTATAAAAATATTAGAGACTTTGAAATTTCACTATGATAATCAAGTAGGAATAATAAAAGTAACTCAAGAAATGCTAAATAATTCAAATGCTAAAATGGAGGATACGGAAGGAATAATTTCCTTTATAAGAGAAATATCCTCAATAGAAGTAGCAATTTTACTAAAGGAAATTGAAGAAGAAGAAATAAAAGTCAGTATGAGAAGCAAAAGATATGCAGATGTTGCTGAAATTTGTGCTAATTTCAATGGCGGAGGACATATTAGAGCAGCAGGCTGTACTATTAATGAGCCAATAGCCACAGCTGAACATTTAGTATTAGAACAAATGAAAAAGGTATTTTAGGTGGTACTATGAATGGTGTAATTAATTTTTTTAAACCAAGGGGAATGACTTCCCACGATGCAGTAAATTTATTGAGGAGAACACTTAAAACAAAAAAAATAGGACATACTGGAACATTAGATCCTAATGCATCTGGAGTATTACCATTATGTATAGGTAAAGGTACTAGAATTGCAGAATATCTTTTAGATAGTAATAAAGAATATATAGGTGAGCTAACTTTAGGTTATAGAACTGATACTCAAGATGGAGATGGAAAAGTAATATCTTCCTCTAACAAGTTAGTAACAGAAAACGAGATAATATCTGCTATGTCAAAATATATAGGTGATATATCTCAATTGCCACCTATGTATTCTGCCTTAAAGCATAAGGGAAAGAAACTTTATGAGTTAGCCAGAGAAGGAAAAACTGTAGAACGTACTCCTAGAAATATAAAAATATATAGTCAAAATATATTGAATATAGAAGATTGTACTAAGATTATATTTCATACTAGTTGTTCTAGAGGAACTTATATTAGAACTTTATGTGATGATATAGGAATGGATTTAGGAACTTATGGATATATGTCATATCTACTAAGAGTAGCTGCAGGAAATTTTAAGATTGAAAATTCCTATAGTATTGAATATATTCAAAAGTTAAATTATGATGAAATTCTACAAATAATTACCCCTATGGATAAAGCATTGGAACATATAGATAGATTTGTTATATCAGACGATTTATATTTTAAATTAATTAATGGCGTTGTTTTACATGTTGATGTTGATGAGAATATGGTCAATAAGTTATATCGAGTCTACTGTAAAGAAACATTTATAGGAATAGGAAAAATAATGCTTAGTGATTCCAAATTCTATTTGAAAATGGAGAAAGTTTTAATGATATAAGGTGATATATATGGAAATAATTGATTTATCCAATTATAAAGAGACAAGATTTGATACTGCCATTGCCTTAGGAAACTTTGATGGTATTCATATTGGACATCAACAGTTAATTAATGCTATGATTTCTAAGGCTAAGGAATTGGGCATTAAGTCTTCTCTTTTATTATTTAAAAATCATACAAAGACTATTATAGACAATAATAAACCCAATATAATAACAAGTAACGAACAAAAGTTTAAAATATGTGAAGAATTAGGAATTGATATTATTTATCTTTTAGACTTTGATGATAGCTTAATGAAATTGTCAGGAGAAGATTTTATTAAAAATATCATTATGAATAAGATGAATGGTAAACTATTAGTAGTTGGATTTGACTATAAATTTGGATATAAAGCTTCAGGTGACTCAAGTTATTTATTAGAACTTGGAGAAAAGTATAATATAGATGTAATAGTATTAGATCCAGTTTATAAAAATAATGAAATTATAAGCAGTTCTGCCATAAGAAAATTAATAGTATTTGGACATATAAATGAAGTTACTAAAATGTTAGGACATCCATATTCTATTTTAGGCAAGGTAGTTACAGGAAAAAACAGAGGTAATAAATTAGGTTTTCCTACTGCTAATACTGAACCTATAGATAACTATGTAATCCCTAAAAATGGAGTATATATTACAAATACTATAATAAATAATAAACGATATTTATCTGCTACAAATATAGGATTTAATCCTACTTTTGATGAAAATATATTAAAGATTGAAACTTATATATTAGATTTCAGTGAAGATATATATGGTCAAATAATAGAAGTAGAATTTATAGATTTTTTAAGAGAAGATATTAAATTCCAGAGTAAAGAAGAGCTAATAAATCAAATGAATTTAGATATAGAAATGGTTAAATTGAAACATTAATATTTACATTTGCTATTTATTATGATAATATTATATTGCAAGGTTACCAAAAGCTTCGTTTAGCGTATCCTCAGCGTTTTACGCAGCTTCTGGAGTATTTAAAAATTTTGGAGGTGTATTAATTATGTTAACAAAAGAAATTAAAGAACAGATTATTAATGAGTACAAATTACACGAAGGTGATACAGGTTCACCAGAGGTACAAATTGCGATTTTGACTCATAGGATAAATTCTGTAAACGAGCATTTAAAAGCTCACAAGAAAGATCACCATTCAAGAAGAGGATTACTTAAAATGGTAGGTCAAAGAAGAGGTCTTTTAAAATATCTGCAAAACAATGATATTGAAAGATATCGTTCTTTAATTGAAAAACTAGGAATCAGAGGTTAATAAGAGCGGGATTTCCCGCTCTATTGATTTATATTAGATATTTTTTATGAATATGGATATAATAAATATAATAAAATTAAGGAGGTATTGCATGGAAAGGAAATTCCAGTATAATTTGGCTGGCAGAGACCTAATTGTAACTATTGGCAAAGTAGCAGAACAGGCTAATGGTGCTTGTATGGTTCAATATGGAGATACAGTAATCTTAGCAACTGCCACAGCATCTAAAGAGCCAAGAGAAGGAATAGATTTTTTCCCTCTTAGTGTAGATTATGAGGAAAAATTATATTCAGTAGGGAAGATACCAGGTGGATTTATTAAAAGAGAAGGTAGACCAAGTGAAAAGGCTATTTTAACATCAAGACTTATAGATAGACCACTTAGACCATTATTCCCGGAAGGATACAGAAATGATGTACAAGTTATAGCCACTGTTTTATCAGCAGATCAAGATAATTCTCCAGAGATTGTAGCAATGATTGGATCATCTATTGCACTATCTATATCAGATATTCCATTTGATGGACCTACAGGGTCAGTTATTATTGGATTAATAGATGGTAAATTTATCGTAAACCCAAATAGTGAAGAAAGAGAAAAATCAGAAATTCACTTAGTGGTAGCTGGAACTAAAAGTGCTGTAATGATGGTTGAAGCAGGAGCAAATGAAGTAACAGAAAAAGTTATGTTAGATGGAATTCTAAAAGCTCATGATGAAATTAAAAATCTATGTGGCTTTATTGAAGAAATCAAAAATGAAATGGGCAAAGAAAAAAAGGAATATAATCTATTTAAACCTAATGAAGAAATAAAAGAAAAGATAGTTGCTTTTGGTAGACAAAAACTAATAGAAGCTATAAATACTTTTGAGAAACAAGAAAGATTAGATAATATAGATAAAGTAAACAAAGAAATAAAAGATACTTTTATTGAAGAATATCCAGAATCAGAGCAAGATATAAATGTAGTAATTGAAGATATGCTAAAAGAAGAAGTTAGAAGATTGATTGTAGAAGAAGGGATAAGACCAGATAATAGGAAAGTAGATGAAATTCGTCCTATTACTACAGATGTAGGTTTGTTGCCTAGAACTCATGGTTCAGGATTATTTAAGAGAGGTCAGACTCAAGTTCTTACAATAGCTACATTAGGTGCAATTAGTGATGCACAAGTTATTGATGGATTAGGAGAAGAAGAATCTAAAAGATATATGCATCATTATAATTTTCCACCATATTCTGTAGGAGATGCTAGACCACTAAGAGGACCAGGAAGAAGAGAAATAGGTCATGGAGCATTGGCTGAAAGGGCTCTTGAACCTGTTATACCATCTGAAGACAAATTCCCATATACAATAAGATTAGTATCAGAAGTTCTTAGTTCTAATGGTTCTTCATCTCAGGGAAGTGTATGTGGAAGTACTTTAGCATTATTAGATGCAGGTGTTCCTATAAAATCGCCAGTTGCAGGTATTGCCATGGGACTTATAAAAGAAAAAGGCAATGTAGCCATTTTATCTGATATTCAAGGTATGGAAGATCATCTAGGAGATATGGATTTTAAGGTAGCAGGAACTAAGGATGGAATTACTGCTATACAAATGGATATAAAAATAGCAGGTATAGATAAACCAATATTAGAAGAAGCGTTAGAAAAAGCAAGACTAGGTAGGTTATATATATTAGGTAAGATGATGGAAACTATTTCTACTCCTAGAGAAAACTTATCTAAGTATGCTCCTAAAATATATACTATGCAAATAAATCCAGATAAAATAAGAGATATAATTGGACCTGGCGGAAAAGTAATTAATAAAATAATAGATGAAACAGGTGTAAAAATAGATATTGATGACACTGGTAAGATTTTCATTGCTTCAGTAACACAAGAAGGTGGCGAAACAGCCATAGATATGATTAATAAAATCGTTAAAGAAGTAGAGCCAGGAGAAATCTATTTAGGAAAAGTTACTAGAATTACTAACTTTGGAGCTTTTATAGATGTTCTAAATGGTAAAGAAGGTTTACTTCATATATCCAATATAGCTAGAGAAAGAGTCAATAAGGTAGAAGATGTATTAGCAGTTGGAGATGAAGTATTAGTTAAGGTAATGGAAATAGATAATCAAGGAAGAATAAATCTTTCTAGAAAAGTTTTATTACCTGAAGAACCAAAAACTGAAGAATAATATATTAATTGCATGAACCATATTAAGGTTCATGTTTTTATTTTTTAGTATATTAAATTATCCTTTGAATATATATATTATAAAGTATATTGGAGGGATGTAGATGAGATTATTTATTATAAGTAAAAAAAGTTTATTAACTATTTCAATCCTATTATTAGTAGTAATTATAAGTTTAATTATATTCAAAGTTTATAACAAATCAGAGGAAACGTTTAATAGTGATGTGTATTATCAGGGAAATGTAGATGATAAAGTAGTAGCATTTGCTTGTAATGTAGATTGGGGAAATGAATATATTCCTGAAATGTTAAAAATCTTTGAGGAAAATAATATTAAAATTACATATTTTGTAACAGGTAAATGGGCAGAAAAAAACAAAGAGATACTAAAAGATATTTATAATGCTAAACATGAAATCGGAAATCATGGATATAGTCATATAGATTATGATAAATTAAATTATGATAGAAATAGAGAAGAAATTCAAAAGGCTCATGATATAATAAAAGATATACTAGGAATTGATTCAAAGTATTTTGGACCACCATCAGGAGCATATAATGATAATACAGTAAAGGCAGTAAAAGATTTAGGTTATGAACTTATAATGTGGAGTGTAGATACAATAGACTGGAGAGAAGATAGTACTAAAGATATAATTTTTAAAAGAGTAACTCAAAAAATTCATAATTCTGCCATAGTTTTAATGCACCCTACTTCAGAAACCGTTAAAGCATTACCAGATATAATAAATTACCTATATGAAAATGGCTATAATATTGGTACAATAAGTGATGTAATAAAAAACTAGTAATATTGGAGGAAAGTATGTACTTAATAGATAAATTAGATAATGGTATAAGAGTTGTTATGGAGAATATACCTCATGTCAACTCTGTTTCTATTGGAATTATTATTAATAATGGTTCAGTAAAAGAGAATAAAGAAAATAATGGTGTATCTCATTTTATAGAGCATATGCTATTTAAGGGAACTCAGAAGAGAACAGCGAAAGATATAGCAGAATCAATAGATAATATAGGAGGACATCTAAATGCCTTTACTGGTAAGGATAGCACCTGTTATTATGCAAAGGTATTATATAATCATATAGATATTGCTATTGATGTACTTGGAGATATGTTATTTAATTCTCAGTTTCTAGAATCAGATATTGAAAAGGAAAAAACAGTAGTAGTAGAAGAAATAAATATGTATTTAGATTCGCCAGAGGATATGGTTAGTGAACTTCTTAATGAAATAATATTTAAGAATACATCTTATGCTTATCCAATACTTGGTACAGAAAGAAACATTAAATGTTTCAATAGAGAAAAGATTATATATTATTTTGAGAATAACTATAGGCCTGAGGATATAGTTATATCACTGGCAGGGAATATAGATGCTAAAGAAGTCTTAAAAATGTTGAACCATCATTTTGGATATTATAATAAATTTGGACAAAGAGATAAAAATGATGGAACTATATATAACTTTACAAATGATTTACAAGGAATTGATAAAGATACAGAGCAATTACATCTTTCAATTGGAATGGAAGGACTGCCTGTAACACATAGTGAAATAGAATCATTATTAGTATTAAATAATGTATTTGGTGGAAGCATGAGTTCAAGACTATTTCAAAAAATACGCGAAGATTTAGGGTTAGCCTATGCTATTGAATCATTTCCTTCATCATATAAAGACACAGGAATATTTAATATTTATGCAGGATTACATCCATCTCAGCTATTAAAAGCAATTAATTGTATTGATAAAGAAATAGAAGATATTAAGAAGAATTTAATATCAAAAGATGAATTAAATAAATCTAAAGAGCAGCTTAAAGGAAGCTATGTCCTTGGAATGGAAGGAACTTTTAGCAGAATGTATGAAATTGGTAAATCCGTATCTATTTTTAATAGAATTCAATCACAAGATGAAATATTAAATAAAATTGATAATGTGAATATGGATAGTATAGAAAATGTTGCTAATATAATATTTAACAATAAAAAAGTCAATATAGCCTATGTTGGAAATATGAAAAATAAAGATAAAACTGAAGACGAAATTAAAAATATACTATTTTAGAGGAGATGAACTATGAATATCAATATAATAAACAAAAGTAATTTTAAATTACCTAAATATGAAACGGAAGGTGCAGCAGGTCTAGATTTACAAGCTAACATTATAGAACCTATAGTATTAGAACCATTAGATAGAGCCTTGATTCCCACAGGCTTATTTATATCTATACCTCTGGGATATGAAGGACAAATCAGAGGTAGATCTGGATTAGCATTAAAGCATGGGATAACATTGGCCAATGGCATAGGAACTATTGATAGTGACTATAGAGGTGAAATAAAAATAATCTTAATTAATCTTGGAAAAGAAACTTATACTATTAACCCAGGAGATAGAATTGCACAAATTGTATTTCTTAAATATGAGAAAGTTGAACTTAAAATAGTTTCTGAACTAGATGAAACATATAGAGATGATGGCGGATTTGGTCATTCAGGATACTAGTGTCTAATAAGATGTTATCATAATTGATAACTCATATTTTTTTTTCTTATGAATATTATTTAATATAAGGAAAACTTCTACTAAAATACAAACAATAAAATTTTTTTTAAAATCATAAATAAAAAGTTCTATAAATAACTAGGAGGAGATTATATGAGATTATCAGAACTGGGTGAAAAAGAAATAGTTAACCTAAATAATGGCGGTAGGCTAGGTTTAATATTAGATAGTGATTTTTTAATTGATGAAGATACAGGCAAGATCATATCTTTATTAGTTCCCGAAAAAAGATTAGGTTTTAGATTATTTGGTCTTGATACAAATGGATTTGAAATACCTTGGGATACCATTAGAAAAATAGGCTATGATATGATTATTATAGAATTAGATTAAAGCTAAAATACTTATATATTTAAATACATATATCTATCAAGATATATGTATTTTTTTGCTTTTGAATATTATTGATTTTAAAGTAAATCCTATAGATATATATTATTTAATAGGAGGAAAAAAATGATAAATAAAAATAAGGAAAATAAAGAAAACAATACACAAGAGCAAAAGGACAATATAGATAATATTAAGGAAATTGGAGTATCAAACGTTCCAGAAGCAAAAAATAATATTCAATTCATATCTATAATAGGAGAAATAGAAGGCCACTCTATTGCTCCTAATGATAAGAAGGCAACAAAATATGAACATATTATTCCATTATTAATAGCAGCACAACAGGATCCTAAAATTGAAGGCATTTTCATTATTTTAAATACTGTAGGCGGAGATGTAGAAGCTGGATTAGCTTTATCAGAATTAATCAATTCAGTAGATAAGCCAAAAGTATCCTTAGTACTAGGTGGTGGTCATAGTATAGGGGTTCCTTTAGCTACATCGACTGATTATTCTTTTATTGTTCCTACGGCGACAATGACTATACATCCCATTAGAACTACAGGTTTAGTCATAGGTGTTCCACAAACATTCAGATACTTTCAAAAGATGCAGCAAAGAATAATAAATTTTGTTCTAAGAACTTCTAATATAACTGATGAAATTTTAAATGAACTAATGTATTCTACAGATGAAATAGCAAATGATGTTGGCACTATATTAGTTGGAGAAGAAGCTGTTAAATATAATTTAATAGATGAAGTAGGAGGATTTTCACAAGCTTTAAAAAAGCTAGAGGAGTTAATAGAAGGGAAAAATAAATAGAATAGAATTCCAAATTATGCTATAATAGCTACAGTATGTAGTTTAAAAGGGGGAATTTTATTTGGAAAGAAATAAGAAAAAAAAGAATAATAAAACTACAAAAAAAATACAAGAAAAAAAGGAATTTAACAGAGACATTATAGGTATAATTATTATTGGATTTGGAATAGTTGCTATAGTAAGTTTGTTTAGTTCGAAAATGGGAATTATAGGATCCATAATTCAAAGTACTACATTTTCACTTATGGGATTTGGTAGCTACTTTTTTCCTCTAGTTATAATAATGGCAGGTATAATCTTTATTTTGGACAATTTGAATTTTAAAGAGAACAAAATTATTTTATCTATGGGATTTATTTTTCTAAGTATGTTAATATTACTTGATGGAATAAATCCCTTTGATTACTCTTTCCTTGATAGAATGAATAATGCAATAGAATTAAGTAAAGTTGGAAAAGGTGGTGGATTATTCGGAAGTTTCTTTGGTTTTTTCTTTTATAGACTTTTTGGAGCTATTGGTTCTTATTTAGTTTTAATGATTGTAGTAATAATAAACTTATTGATAATTACAAACATTAAAGTTAAAGATATAATAACCTTAATTGATAAGGAATCTAAAAATCACAGGAATAAAAAACGCAAACCTAAGATAATTAACGATATAGAGCTAAAACAAATCAAAAAAGATATTCACATTAAAGAATCTCTGGAAAATGCTTCTATGGAAGAGAAGAAAAACTTAATTAAAGAAATCAAAGAAATAAGTTTTAAAGATGATTCAAATAATACAGTATTAAATACTATAAATGAAGAAATAGAAAGTAAAAAGGAAAAAACTCAAGTTTCTACATATAATATCCCATCATTATCATTACTAAATTCACCTACAAATAACCAAGATGGAAATGATAAAAAGGAGATATTAAATAATGCTAAGATAATTGAAGAAACTATGAAAAACTTTGGTATTGATGCTACTATTAATCAAATTAATAAAGGACCTACTATAACTTGCTATGAATTACAGCCATCTCCTGGTATAAAGTTGAGTAAAATTGTTTCCTTATCTGATAATATAGCATTAAGCTTGGCATCATCAGATATAAGAATTGAAGCACCAATACCAGGTAAATCAGCTGTAGGAATTGAAGTTCCAAATAAAACTAAAAGTAGTGTATTATTAAAAGAAATTCTTATGTCTGAAGCTTATAATAATATAGGCTCTCATATACCTTTAGCTCTTGGCAAAGATGTATCTGGAAACTCTATAGTTTCTACAATTGATAAAATGCCGCACTTACTTATTGCTGGTGCTACTGGCTCAGGAAAATCTGTTTGTATCAATACCATTATTATGAGTATTTTATATAAATCTTCACCTGCAGATGTTAAGCTGTTATTAATTGATCCTAAGGTAGTAGAGTTAAATATTTATAATGGTATACCACATTTACTGATTCCAGTTGTAACTGATGCTAAAAAGGCTTCTTTTGCATTGAATTGGGCTGTAGAAGAAATGGAAAAAAGATATAAATTATTTGCACAAAATAATGTAAGAGATATTAACTCCTATAATAATAAACTCAAAGAAAACAATGAAGAAAAGCTGCCTATGATAGTTATAATCATTGATGAACTAGCGGATTTAATGATGGTTGCAGCACAAGAAATTGAAGACTATATATGTAGATTAGCCCAAATGGCTAGAGCAGCAGGAATGTACTTAATTGTAGCTACTCAAAGACCTTCTGTAGATGTTATAACTGGGACAATAAAGGCTAATATACCTTCCAGAATATCTTTTGCTGTATCCTCACAAGTTGACTCTAGGACTATACTTGATATGTCTGGAGCTGAAAAGCTATTAGGTAAGGGTGATATGTTATTCTACCCCTCTTTTTATTCTAAACCTGCTAGACTTCAAGGAGCTTTTATATCTGATGAAGAGGTAGAAGCCGTAGTAAATTCCCTAAAATCCCAGGATATTACAGAATATAATGAAGATATAATTGAAATAATAGAAAATCCCAAAGAAATAGAACTTAATGATAGTGACGATTTGTTGCCTAAAGCAATAGAATTAGTAGTAGCAGAAGGACAGGCCTCTATATCATTACTACAAAGGAAATTAAAAATAGGATATGCTAGAGCTGCCAGAATAGTAGATGAAATGGAAGAAAGAGGAGTCATAGGAGGATATGAAGGAAGTAAACCGAGAAAAGTATTATTAACACCAGATGATTTAGACTTAAAACTTAAGGAGAGATAAAATGAAGTTAAAAAGGATTTCTATAGTTACTTTAGGATGTTCCAAAAACGAAATTGATTCAGAATTAATGATGAGCATATTAAAGGATAATAATTATATAAAAGCTGAGTCTTTAGATGAAGCAGAAATTATTATTGTAAATACTTGTGGATTTATAGATAAAGCTAAAGAAGAATCCATAGAAACTATTTGGGAGATGACTAAGTATAAAGATGAGGGTAATTGTAAATATTTAATATTAGCAGGATGTTTAGCAGAAAGATATTCTCAAGAATTGATGGATGAAATTACAGATATTGATGCAATAATAGGAACTGGAAATATAAAAGAAATATCCTCTATTATTGATGAAATAGAAATTAAAAAAGAAAGAATTAAAAAGATAGGAAGTATTAATACTAATTATTTAGAAGAAGTAACTAGAATTAACTTTAATACTACTGAATACGTTAGAATTTCTGAAGGATGTGACAATTTCTGTACTTATTGTATCATTCCCAAATTAAGAGGAAAACATCGTAGTAGAAAAATAGAAGATATAGTGAAAGAAGTAAAAAGCCTTGCCAATAATGGAACTAAAGAAATAATTTTAATTGGGCAAAATACTTCTGATTATGGAATAGACTTATATGGTGAATACTCTCTATATAAATTGTTGAATCAGCTAAATAATATAAATGGTATCTCATGGATTAGAGTATTATATTTATATCCTGATAATTTTAATGATAAATTAATTCAATCTATGAAGGATAATGAGAAAGTACTTAAGTATGTAGATATTCCATTACAGCATATAAATAATAATGTTTTAAAAAGAATGAATAGAAGAACTTGTAAAGAAGACATTGGAATTTTAATTAATAAATTAAGACATGAAATACCAGATATAGTAATTAGAACAACTTTTATTGTGGGATTCCCTGGAGAAACTGAGGAAGAATTCGATGAACTTTATAATTTTATTAAAGATATAGAGTTTGATAGACTGGGAGTGTTTACTTATTCAAAAGAAGAAGATACTCCTGCATATAATCTTCCAAATCAAATAGAAGATGAAATAAAAGAAATCAGAAAAGATAAAATTATGATACTCCAACAAGAGTTATCAGAAAAAATTATGACAAATAAAGTTGGAAAGATATTTGATGTTTTAATAGAAGAGCTTTCAGAAGAGAACCTTTATATAGGCAGAACATATATGGATAGTCCTGATATTGATGGAGTTGTATATGTTAATTCTTCTCAAGATATAGAGTTAGGTAGTTTTATTAAAGTTAAAATTACTGATTCTTTAGAATATGACTTAATAGGGGAGGCAATCAAATGAATTTAGCAAATAAAATAACCATTTTTAGAGTATTTTTAGTTCCTATTTTTATGTTAGTACTATACTCTGACATTAAGTATAGTACTTATATAGCTGCTGGAGTTTTTATTTTTGCATCTTTAACTGATACATTAGATGGATATATTGCTAGAAGCAGAAATATGATCACTAACTTTGGAAAATTTATCGATCCTTTAGCAGACAAGGTTTTAGTTTCTGCTGCTCTTATCTCTCTTGTTGATCTAGGTGCCATTCCTGGTTGGGTAGTAGTCACTATTATCGCCAGAGAATTTACTATTACTGGATTTAGAGTAATTGCAGCTTCAGAAGGAATAACTATAGCAGCAAGCCCCTTGGGGAAAATTAAGACTATTACTCAATTAATAGCAATAATATTTTTATTGATTAATAATTTTCCTTTTAATTTAATTAATTTTCCTTTTGATATGATTATGTTATATATTTCCTTGTTTTTTACCATAGTATCTGGAGTAGACTATATATATAGAAATAAATCAGCCCTAAAAATGGGTATAAAGTAAAAGGTGATAAAATGATAGCAGAGATTATTACAATAGGAACTGAAATTACTACAGGTAGTACTTTAAATACCCATAGTAAATATATTTCTAGTAAATTATTAGATATAGGAATTGAAACCTATTATCATACTTCTGTTGATGACCATAGAGAAAGAGTCAAAAATATTATGAACATCGCATTACAAAGATCAGATATTATAATTACTACTGGCGGATTAGGACCTACAGATGATGATATGACAAAAGAAGTCATTGCTGAGTCTTTAAATTTAAAGTTAGTAAGAGATAAAGATATGGAACAATCTATTGAAGGCATATTCAATAGACTAGATAAATCCATGCCATCAAATAATATTAAACAAGCTTTTAAATTAGAAGGCAGTGAGTTTTTAAACAATTCTATAGGTACAGCTCCTGGAATTTTTTTATCTAAAGATAATAAAAAAATAATAATGCTTCCAGGACCTCCTAATGAAATGGAGTTAATGTTTAATAATGAAGTAATACCTCGTATTCATGAAGATTCTATTATTATAAAAAAGTCTATTAACTTAATTGGAATAGGTGAATCGCAATTAGAGATGGATATTAAAGATTTAATAAACAGTGAACCTTCTGTTATGATTGCTACCTTCGCTAAAGAAGGTGAAACAGAAATAAAAATAATCGGTAAAGGAAACAATGAGGAATTAATAAAAGACAAAGTCTATAATATAATCAACATATTACAAAATAGATTCCATAAATACATCTATGGTTTCGATAATATTCCTATAGAAGTCGTAGTATTTAATATACTAAGAGAAAGAAAGCTTAAAATCGGTTTTTGTGAATCTTGTACTAGTGGGTTAATAAGTAGTCGTTTTGGTCGAATACCAGGAGTGTCTGAAGTGTTTGATAGGGCAATTGTTTCATATAGTAATAATTCTAAAATAGAGGAATTAAGTGTAGAATCTAGTACATTGGAAGAGTTTGGAGCTGTAAGTGAAAAAACAGCTATAGAAATGGCCAATGGACTTAGAATTAAGTCCAACTTAGATATAACTTTATCTGTAACAGGCATTGCCGGTCCAAATGGTGCTACTGAAAATAAGCCTATTGGATTAGTATATTTAGGTATTTCTAGTAAAGAAAAAACTATATCTATTAAGTGCAATTTCAGTGGAAATAGGGAAACTATACAAAATAAAACTACCACTAGAGCCTTTGCTGAATTAAGAAATTTTTTATTAAATAAATCATTGACTTAAATCTGATTATGTTATAATATATAGTTGGAACTAATGTTCGAAAAGTGAAAGGGGTGAATCCAGTTTAACTGGGTATTAATATGGATAATAGCGAAAAGAAAAAAGCTTTAGACTTGGCCTTAAATCAAATTGAAAAACAATTTGGAAAAGGATCAATTATGCGTTTAGGAGAGGATGCAAAATTAAATATTGATGTAATACCAACTGGTTCTTTAGATCTTGATATTGCTTTAGGAATTGGTGGAATTCCTCGAGGAAGAATTATTGAGATTTTTGGTCCTGAATCTTCAGGTAAAACTACAGTTTCTCTTCATATAGTTGCAGAAGCTCAAAAACTTGGTGGTATAGCTGCCTTTATAGATGCAGAACACGCTTTAGACCCTGCATATGCCAAGAGATTAGGAGTAGATATTGAAAATTTAATAATATCTCAACCTGATACTGGAGAACAAGGTTTAGAAATAGCAGAAGCTCTAGTTCGAAGTGGAGCTGTAGATATAGTAATTATTGACTCTGTTGCCGCCTTAGTTCCTAAGGCAGAAATAGATGGAGAAATGGGAGACAGTCATATAGGCCTTCAAGCCAGACTTATGTCCCAAGCTCTTAGAAAATTAGCAGGTACAATAAATAAATCTAATTCTACTGTAATGTTTATTAACCAACTTAGAGAAAAAGTTGGAGTTATGTTTGGTAGTCCTGAAACCACTACGGGAGGTAGAGCTCTGAAGTTCTATGCAAGTATAAGATTAGATATAAGAAGAATAGAATCTCTAAAACAAGGTGATGATATTATTGGAAATAGAACTAGGGTAAAAGTAGTAAAAAACAAATTAGCACCACCTTTTAAACAAGCTGAGTTTGATATTATGTATGGTACTGGTATATCTAAAGAAGGTAATATTTTGGATTCCGGTGTGGCTGCTAATATTATAAATAAATCTGGCTCTTGGTATAGTTATAATGAGCATAAGCTCGGACAAGGAAGGGAAAATGCTAAAGACTTCTTAAGAGATAATCCTGAGGTAGCTTTAGAGGTTGAAAATAGAATTCGTGCTGAATTTGATTTAGATAAAAATAATGACAACAATACAAGTTCTATACATGAGACTAACAATTCAGAGAATGAAAAAGATAAATAAACCTAAACCTCCTAATGTTATAGGAGGTTTATTTGTGAGGTGTTATATTTGAATTTATTATTTTTTACTGATACTCATATAAGAGGGAATACTCCTAAAAACAGAAAAGATATATTTGTAGATACCTTGGAAAAGAAGTTAATTGAAATCAATGATATAATTAAGAAAAATAAAATAGACTTTGTATTACACGGTGGAGATTTATTTGACAGACCAGATGTATCTATATCAATAGCTAGTAAATTTGCAATGATTTTGGATAAAATACAAGTCCCATTTTATCTAATTAGTGGAAATCACGATATATACGGTCATAACCCTGATACTGTTAATAGAACTATGTTGGGATTATTAGATGCACTTGGAGTAATTAATTTAATTAGATCTAATGAAAAAATCATTCTGGAAAAAGATAATGTAAAAGTTCAACTAACAGGTCAGCCCTATGTATATGATATTGATTCCTTAGATAAAAGAGATTACTATATATTAAAAGATGTAAAAGATGATGTAAACTTTTCTATCCATATGGTACATGGTATGCTTCTCGATAAGCCTTTTATAAAAGGAATACCTTATACTTTAATTGATGATATAAAGGATACTTTAGCAGATATTACTCTTTGTGGTCATTATCATTCTGGTTTTAAAACCAGTAAAATCAATAATAAATACTTTATCAATCCAGGAAGTTTAGTTAGAGTAACAAATAGTCTAAGAGAAATAGAAAGAATCCCAAAAGTAGTAATAATAGAATTAAAGGAAGATATTATAATAAGAGAAGTTCCTCTACAAACTGCTTTTCCAGGTGCAAATGTGCTGGATAGACAAGAAATAGAAAAAAACTTATTTAAAAATGAAAGAATTACAGAGTTTAAACAAACTATAGATGCAGCTTTAGATTTTGAAAAAATGGATATAAATGAAGTATTAATAGAAGTTTCTACTGCGGAAGATGTAGAAGAAGATGTAAAGATTGAAGCGCTTAAAAGAATTGCTCTTATTCAAATGAAGGGTTTAAATGGTGATTAGTATGATATATATTCAAAAAGTAATTTTAGAAAACTTTCAATCTCATAAATACTCAGTTTTAGAATTCGATAATCAGCTAAATGTTATCCTTGGGCCATCAGATAGTGGTAAGACTGCAATTCTTAGGGGAATTAGGTGGGCTCTTTATAATGAACCTTCTGGAGATTATTTTATTAGGGAAGGTGAAAGTGAATGTAGTGTTACAGTTATATTCAATGATGGAACTAAGATAAAGAGATATAGGAGTAAAAGTAAAAATATCTACTTTCTTTATGATATATATAATAATGAAACTAAATTTGAGGGATTTGGCACTTCTGTTCCCTATGAGATTATAGAAAAAACAGGAATAAAAAAAATATTATTAGATAGTGATCTTTCTAAGGCAATAAATTTAAGTGATCAGTTAGAAGGAGCTTTCTTATTATCGGAAAAGACTTCAACTAGAGCAAGTTCCATTGGTAGACTTGTAGGTGTTAATATTATTGATGATGCCTTAAGAGAAGCCTTAAAGGATACTCGTAATTTATCTAATACTAAAAGAAATGTAGAGGATAATATAAATCAATTAGAGAAGGAATTACTTGAGTATAATTATTTAGAAGAATTAAGTAATACTATTTTCTATATTGATAATATCAAAAAGCAAATAGAGGATAAAAATATATCTCTTAATAGATATAAAGTTTTACTAACAAAACATTTATCTATTTACCAAGAAAAAAATAAAGTAAATTATTATATAAAAGAACTTAGTGGTATAGAATCCTTAGATAAGATATTAAATAATATTTCGTTAAATGCTAGTAAGTATAAGGAATTAAAAAAACAAAAAGATAACTTAAATAGATTATTATTAAATAAGTCTAATACTAAATTAGTTTTAAAATCTTTGAAGGATATTGAAGTAGCGGAAAATCATATGGTAAATATAGCCTCATCATGTAACCTAAGAATTAATTTAGTTAACTATAATCTCAAATTTAAAAACTTAAATTCAGAAATCAAAGATATAAAAATAATTTGGAATAAGCTAGACTCTATTGATATTTTACAAGATAATATTCGTAGGATTGATAATGATATTAAAGAATTAACTAGGCTAGTATCATTTCAAAAACAGACTTCTTCTCTCAATAAAAGTTTAGCCATTGGAATAAAATATGTTGAAAGATTACAGGAAGTAGATAGAATCTCTGTAGTTTATGAAAAACTACAAAAACAAATTAAACTTCTTCTTACCTTAAATAAATTACAGGATAGATATACTTCCAATAGAAAAGATATTATCCAAACAAAAATCTTACAAGATAAGTATAAAAATCAAGTTGAAACTCAAATTATGCGATATAGAGAAATATTATTGAAGCAAGAAGTTTGTCCTTTATGCTTTAGTGTTATTGATGATGAAAAAATAAATCATATTATAGATCATTATAATTAGGAGGTATTGTGATGGATTATGAAAAAGAACTTAATGACTTAAAAGAAAATTTGGAAAAAGCCAAAAACCTAAAATATAAAGCCGAGGCAAGACTAGAACAACTAAATCAGCAAGAAGAGGAAATCATCAAAGAATTAAATGCTTTGGGTATAAAGCCAGAAGAGTTAGAAGATGAAATAAATAAACTAACTTTAGATATAGATAAATTATTTCAAGAAGCAAATAAATTATTACCTAAAGATTTATTGGAAAAGAAGTGATTAAATGACAGCTAATATAGATGAATTGAATAATTCTTTAATTAAGCTCAAGGAACATTTAGCTAGAGAATCTGGAAAAAAAGATAAAGTTAAAGAGCAATTAGAATTAGCAAATTATTCCCTTGCTGAAATAGAAAAAAATCTAGACTTATTATCTAAAGTTTGTATCTTATTTCAAAAAACATCTGAATTTGCTAGGGAACAATCTAAAAATCAGATTGAATCCTTAGTAACTAAATGCCTACAGTTTATATTTGAATCTGACATTAAATTTTTAATTGAAATAGAAGAACAAAGAGGAAAGTCAAATGCAGAATTTTATGTTGTTAATGAAGTTGAAGATATTTTAATCAAAACTAAACCTGAATTATCTAGAGGTGGGGGAGTTGTGGATATTGTTTCTTTAGCCCTTAGAATAGCATTTTTACAAACTCATAAACCTAAGATAGAGGGACCTTTAATTTTAGACGAACCTGCTAAACATGTTAGTGATGAATATATTTTCAATGTTGCAGATTTTTTAAAACAAACATCAGAACTATTCAACAGACAAATTATTATGGTAACTCACAATGACCATTTAGCCTCTATTGGGAATGATGCTTATAGAGTTGAGTTAAAAGGCTCTGAAAGCACTGTAACAAGGATTACATCTTAATTGTCTTGACATTGTCTTATAAAAGTAATAGAATTAAACTATATGTATATCCTATACATATTTACTATTTCAATTTATTAAGCTTTTATTATGCTTATAATCAATGAAATTTGAAATGTAGTTTGAAACTTGAAAATTTAATACAATAGGAGGTGTTTAGTTATTGATAATTGACATTTTAAAAGGACTTCTCGGAGCAATTATTGGAATTATCGCTGGTTATTTAATAAGAAAAAATATTGGCGAAGGTAAAATAAATAATGCTGAAGAGTTAGCTAAAAGAATTGTTGAAGATGCTGAAAGAGATGGAGAAGCTCGTAAAAAAGAACTTCTATTAGAAGTTAAAGAAGAAATTCATAAGCTTAGAAGTGAAGCTGAAAAGGAAAATCGTGAGCGTAGAAATGAACTTCAAAAACTTGAACGAAGAATCATTAATAAGGAAGAAAGCATAGATAGAAAATCTGATGCTATTGAAAGAAAAGAAGAATTACTATCTAAGAAGATTAAAGAAGTAGAAGATAAAGAAACTCAAATTGATGATATTTATAAAAGTCAAGTTTTAGAATTAGAAAGACTTTCTAGTTTAACCTCAGATGAAGCAAGAGAATTATTACTAGATGAAATTCGAAAAGAAGTAGTACATGAATCTGCTATTATGATTAAAGAAACCGAGAATAAAGCCAAAGAAGAGGCTGATAAGAAAGCAAGAGAAATTATATCTACTGCAATACAAAAATGTGCAGCTGATCATGTAGCTGAGACTACAGTAACAGTTGTGGCCCTTCCAAATGATGAAATGAAGGGTAGAATTATTGGTAGAGAAGGTAGAAATATTAGGACTTTAGAAACATTAACTGGAATTGATTTAATTATTGATGATACTCCAGAAGCCGTAGTTTTATCAGGATTTGATCCTGTAAGAAGAGAAATAGCTAGAATTGCTTTAGAAAAACTCATAGTTGATGGCAGAATCCATCCTGCTAGAATTGAAGAGATGGTCGAGAAAGCTAAGAAAGAAGTAGATAATATAATTAGAGAAGAAGGTGAACAAGCTGCTTTTGATGCAGGTGTTCATGGCATTCATCCAGAATTAATTAAACTTCTAGGCAGACTTAAATATAGAACGAGCTATGGACAGAATGTATTGAAACACTCCATAGAAGTTGCTCATCTTGCTGGAATAATGGCAGCAGAGTTAGGAGCAGATATAAAAATTGCAAAAAGAGCAGGTTTACTTCATGACTTAGGTAAAGCAGTGGATCATGAGGTAGAAGGTCCTCATGTTGATATAGGAGTAGACTTAGCTAGAAGATATAAAGAATCTAAAGAAGTTTTACATGGAATTGCTGCTCACCATGGAGATTGTGAGCCTGAAACTGTTGAAGCAGTTTTAGTACAAGCAGCTGACGCTATATCAGCTGCAAGACCAGGTGCAAGAAGGGAAACTCTTGAAACATATATAAAAAGATTACAGAAGCTTGAAGAGATAGCAAATTCTTTTGAAGGAATAGAAAGATCCTATGCAATCCAGGCTGGTCGTGAAATTAGGATTTTAGTAAAGCCTGAAGAAGTTTCTGAAAGCCAAATGATTCATACAGCAAGGGAAATTGTAAAGAAAATTGAAGCTGAATTAGATTATCCAGGCCAAATTAAAGTAAATGTAATACGTGAGACTAGGTCTATTGAATATGCTAAATAATGATTTTTTAAATAAATGTAAAATTAAATATTGTAAAAATTATATTTAAAAAATTTAGTTAGAGGGGGATATTTTAATGGATGTATTAAAAGTATCAGCAAAATCAAGTCCAAATTCTGTTGCAGGAGCATTAGCAGGTGTTTTAAGAGAAAAAGGAGCTGCTGAAATCCAAGCAATAGGGGCAGGAGCTTTAAATCAAGCTATAAAAGCAGTGGCTATTGCAAGAGGTTTTGTTGCTCCAAGTGGAATCGATCTTATTTGTGTACCAGCCTTCACGGATATTATAATAGATGGTGAAGAAAGAACAGCTATTAAACTAATTATTGAACCAAGATAATACAAAAACCTGCCAATATGGCGGGTTTTTTGTATTAAGTATAATTTGATTAAAGGAGGATAACTATGTTTTTCGATTTACATATTCATACAAACCATTCAGATGGTTTGTATTCTCCAAATGAAGTTGTGGATTTAGCTATTGAAAAGAATCTAAAGGGCATAGCAATTACAGACCATGATACAGTAACTGGAATAGAAATAGCATTGGAATATGGTAAAAAACATAATGATTTCATAATAATACCTGGTATTGAATTTAGTTGTATATTTGAGGATGAAGAAGTACATATACTAGGGTATTTTATAGATTATAAAAATAAAGAACTCATAGATTTGACAAATACTTTGAGAAAATCTAGGTGGAATCGTGGAATAGATATGATTAAAAAAGTAAATGAACTAGGTATGACACTTACACTAGAAGATGTTATGGAGTTTTCAGGAAAAGGGTATATAGGCAGACCACATATTGCAAGAGCCATGATTAAGAAAGGCTATATCTCCAATGTATCAGAAGGATTTGATAAATTCTTAGATAGAGGTAAACCAGCTTATGTAGATAGATATAAAATAAGTGTTGGTGAAATAATAAGCTTAATTAAAAATATTGGTGGAATTTCTATTTTAGCTCATCCTGGTCTATTGAAGAATAAAGAAATTATAGATTATTGTATTTCATTAGATATAAATGGACTAGAATGTATACATTCTAAACATAGTGAAGAAGATACTAATCTTTTGATGAACATTGCAAAAAGAAATAATCTTATTATTACAGGAGGTTCTGATTTTCATGGAGACTCTAAGGATGGAAAAGAATTGTTAGGTAACTACTTCATCAATATTGATGATAATCCTAAATTTAAGGAGAGGATATAGTGAGTATATATAAAGGTGAAAGACAAAGACAATTTCCAACCAAAATAAGTACTACTTCCTTTGTAAAACTTTATATACTACATTTGTTAAATGAAAAATCTTATTATGGTAATAAAATTAAAGATGAAATAAAAAAAAGATTAGACAACAAATGGGAGCCAAGTCCTGGGATGATATACCCACTACTTAGGGAGTTGGAAAGTGAGGGATATATTGAAGGTTCATGGGATGAGCCTGAAAAAAGATCCATAAGAAGATATAGGATAACAGATGAAGGAATAAAACATTATAAAATATTATTGCTACAAAACAAATCTTCTTTCGAAGATTCTTTACTTATTGTTAAAAATGTGTTAAAAGATATATATAAGGAAAAAATATAAATATAATTATGGAGGTATGATTATTCATGGATTTTATTTTATCAACTAAAGGTTTAAGAATTGAACCTTCTATTACTTTGGAAATTACTGCAAAGGCAAAAGCTATGAAAGACTCTGGAATAGATGTTGTAAGTTTTGGTGCAGGAGAGCCAGACTTCAATACACCTGAGAATATTCAAAATGAAGGAATTAGAGCAATAAAAGAGGGTTTGACTAGATATACTCCAGCTTCTGGAATAGTTGAACTTAAAAATGCTATATGCGAAAAATTTAAAGAAGATAATAACCTAGATTATAAACCAAGTAATATTATAATATCAAGTGGTGCAAAGCATTCTATACATAATGCTTTGTTGGCAATACTTAATCCTGGAGATGAAGTTATATTTGGTACTCCATACTGGGTTAGCTATCCAGACTTAGTAAAATTAGCTGATGGAGTTCCTGTTTATATTGAAACAAAAGAAGAAAATGATTTCAAATTTAACGTAGAGGATTTAAATAGAGTTTTAACTGACAAAACTAAAGCTATTATCTTAAATAGTCCAAGCAATCCAACAGGATCTATTTATACTGAAGAAGAATTAAGAGCAATCGCTGATTGGGCAGTAAAAAACAAAGTGTTTATTATTTCTGATGAGATTTATGAAAAATTAATTTATGATAATAATAAGCATATCAGTATAGCTTCTTTAAATGAAGATATAAAAAATTTAACAATAGTAATCAATGGTATGTCAAAATCCCATGCTATGACAGGTTGGAGAATTGGATATGCAGCAGCCCATGAAAAGATAGTTAAGATAATGAGCAATATCCAAAGTCATGCAACATCTAATCCATGTTCTATATCTCAATATGCAAGTGTTGAAGGTCTTAAAGGTGATCAAGCTAGTGTAGAAGAGATGAAAAGACATTTTGTTGAGAGAAGAGATTATATGGCAGAAACAATAAATTCCATTAAGGGATTAAGTTGTAGAAAACCTGAAGGTGCTTTTTATATAATGATAAACTTCACACAATTATTAGGCAAAACTATTAAAGGTAAAGAAATAAACTCTTCTATGGATTTTGCTAACTTATTATTAGATGAAGCTAAGGTAGCAGTAGTTCCTGGAGTAGCTTTTGGTGATGATAAATATATAAGACTTTCTTATGCTACATCTATGGATAATATTAAAGAAGGATTAAGAAGAATTAAAGAAATAGTAGAAGAATAAAAAATAATTTACAAAAGAAGAATGGTTGACATAAATATAATATGTCAACCATTCTTCTTTTGTAAAACCATTTGATTATTATTAGTATATATAGTATATTGTGTATATGAATTGTTCGGTTTGTGTCAAAAAACAAGCATATTAAGAAATTAGAGAAAGAAGTAAAATGACTAAAGAGCATTCTGGAATATTTTTATGTTCAAGATTATGATAAAGGTAAATAGTTTTTTTACAATTTTGTAATTTATTTAAATCGTAAAAGGTGGAGATGAAACATGAATAATTATGTAAATATTTTAGGAATTTGATTTTCAAAATTAACTTTATTGGATACTGTTGATTTAATTGATAATAAGATTAAGGAATACAGAGATAAAACGTTTCACATCATCACTGTGAATCCAGAAATTGCAATAGATATTCAGGAGGACCCTGAATTAAAGAAAATATCACTCGAATCTGACTTAATTACTCCTGATGGAGTTGGCATTGTTTTAGCATCAAAATTAAAAAGAAATCCAATACCTGAACGTGTTACTGGTTTTGATTTACTTTTAGAATTACTAAGATTGGGAAACCAAAGAAGATGGTCTTTTTATTTCTTTGGATCAGAGGAATCAGTAAACAAAAAGATGGAGGAATATGTAGTTGAAAATTATCCTAATGTTAAAGTTGCGGGTAGGCATAATGGTTTCTTCAATAAGCAAGAAGAGACACAGATAATTGAAGATATTGAAAACTCAAAACCAGATATCCTTATTGTTGCATTAGGATCACCATTGGCAGACAAATGGATATATACATATAAAGATAGAATTCCTGCGAAAGTTACTTTTGGTGTAGGTGGAAGTTTAGATGTTATTACAGGAAAAGTTAAACGTACACCAGAGATTTGGAAAAAAATGAAGTTAGAATGGTTACACCGTAGAATCATCACTCCTTCACGAAAGGAACGACAGAAACGGTTAAAGATTTTTGCATATAGAGTATTTGGTGAAGTAATTAGTAAAAATTAAAATAGGATATACCTAGTAAAATCTGACACTTATCATTGAACTTAAGTAGTTCACATAAATATAATATGTCAACTACTTTCATTTTAAAGCACAACTTCATAAATGTATACATAATATAATTATGTTAATTATTTTGGTGGAACTGAGTTTTAAAAAAATATTTTACATCACTTTAAAAAAATGGAATAGAGCAACAGTATGACCAATGGATACTAGGTTTCTTATAACAGAATTGATAATAACTTCATTTTAGGATTTTAAATTTATAAATCTAAAGAGTAGTTTATAGATTATATAAAATAATAATATTACAAGTCTATTTAAGAGCTTACTTATTATATAATGGATAAATGCTTAAATTTTGACCTTTTAAAATGGGCTTTAAGGACTTCAAATTCTCACAGGAATATATTTGTATGGATAGTCTTTAAAATTTAATTATAGGCTTGTTATATTAGTTAAATTCGATTTTGCTATTAAAGTAAGATTTTATACTATTTGATGTTAAATAAATTTATTTTGAATATTGCTTTTTGGATAATTTTAGTATAAAATAACATTAGTCACAAAATAGTTATTTTGTGACTAATGTTATAAAGAAAATGGAGGGCTATAATGACTGATATACCAATGCTTCTAGAGGATTACTTAAATTATATGGAAACAATCAAAGGTGTGTCTCCTAACACTGTAAAAGAATACTTTTTAGACTTGCGAACTTTTTTTAGATTCATTAAGCAAAGATATAAATTAGTTGAACAAGATTTAAAGTTTGACGACATCAATATTTCAGATGTAGATTTAGATTTAATAAGTAAATTAGGAATTCAGGACCTTCACGCATATATATCTTATGCTGATAAAAAAAGAGAAAATAACAATTATACTAAATCTAGAAAAGTTGCCTCCCTTAGGTCTTTTTTCGACTATCTATATTCCAAAGTTAATCTAATAGATAAGAATCCTGCTGAAGCTTTAGAATTTCCCAAAAAAGAAAATAGACACCCTGTTTATCTCACTTTAGAACAATCGGAATCACTGCTAAACAATGTATTAGAAAATAAAAATGAAGAATATAGAAAAAGAGATTATGCAATTATTATGTTGTTTTTAAATTGTGGACTTCGTCTTTCAGAATTAGCAAGTATAGACATTGATAAAATCAAGGATAATGATACCCTCTCCGTTATTGGAAAAGGAAATAAAGAAAGAACAATTTTCTTAAATGAAGCCTGTGTATCTGCAATTAAAGATTACCTTGAAATACGACCTCAAAATTCAAAAGACAGCAAAGCTATGTTTATAAGTAAAAGAAAAAATAGAATGAGTAATCGCGCTATTCAACACATGATTGATCGATATTTAGAGAAATCGGGTTTAGATCCATCTATATACTCTACTCATAAGTTAAGACATACTGCAGCTACCTTAATGTATAAATATGGAAATGTAGACATACGTGCTTTACAGGAAATATTAGGACATGAATCTGTATCCACTACTCAAATTTACACTCATATAGACGACGATAGACTTAGAGATGCAATTAAAAGCAATCCTTTATCAAATAGAAAAAATAAGAAGAGCTAAATGGCTCTTCTTATTTTATAACAGGAACTTTTATTATATTCCCAGGATATATGTAGCCACTATCCATATCATTAAATTCTTTAATCTCATATACCATCCTTCTTATATCCATATTGCTTGGTAAATGATTCATTGCAATAGTCCAAAGAGTATCACCTTCAGCTACTTTTACTTCTTTATAATCAATTTTATAAATGGAACTATGAACTTTATTAGTTGTTAATAGACTAAATATCACTAAAGATAGTATGATAAAACTTGAAGTAATAAATGAATAAAATCTGTTTTTGTTAATTATTTTATACCTTTTCTTCATAATAGCACCTCGCACATTAGTTCTGAACAATCGTTCTAAATATATTCTACTCAAACATAGGTTCCGTGTCAATAGATTTTTACAAAAAAATCGAACCTTTGTTTGAATTTAATTAATTAATATGTTATAATTAATTAAATAAAAGTATTTGTGTTGATATATTATATGATATGAGAGGTGTATTTTATGTATGAAGAATTAACTCAGAAACAAATTGAAATACTATTATATATAAAATCTGAGGTTCAAAGACAAGGCTATCCTCCATCAGTTAGGGATATTTGTAAAGGTGTTGATTTAAAGTCAACTTCTACAGTTCATAGTCATTTAGAAAAACTTGAATCTAAAGGTTATATTAGGAAAGACCCTACAAAACCAAGAGCTATTGAAATCCTCGACAAGAATGACGATTTTTTACTTGTTTCTAAAAAAACAGTAGATGTGCCTATTGTAGGAAGAGTAACCGCTGGTGCTCCTATATTAGCTGTAGAAAATATTGAAGATACTTATCCCATTCCAGTGGAATTTGTAAAAGATTATGATGTATTTATGTTAAAAGTTCAAGGTGAAAGTATGATTGATGCAGGTATATTAGATGGAGATTTAGTTTTAGTTAAAGAGCAGAAATCTGCATTAAACGGAGATATAGTAGTTGCATTACTAGGAGAAGAAGCAACTGTGAAGAGATTTTTCAAAGAAAAAGATAAAGTGAGATTACAGCCTGAAAATCAATTTATGGAACCAATATATAGTACAGATGTATCTATATTGGGCAAAGTAATAGGCTTATTTAGAAGAATGTAAAACGGTAGGATTTATCCTACCGTTTTACATTTAATTTTTGTTTTGATTTATATCCACTAATTTATTTTCATATAAATTGTTTAAAGATTTCATAACTCCTAATTTACAATGTTCATATGTCAAACCACCTTGATAATATGCAAAATAAGGTTCTCTTATGGGACCATCTGCACTAAGTTCAATAGATGAACCTTCTATAAAGCCACCAGCTGCCATTATAACCTTATCTTCATACCCAGGCATATCCCATGCTTCTGGCACAACATAGGAATCTACTACTGAAGCTGCTTGAATTCCTCTACAAAATTCTATGACTCTTTCTGGACTTTTCAACTCTACCCCTTGAATTATATCTGATCTTATGTCATCTATATTTGGGACTATTTTAAATCCAAGTTCCTTATATACAATCCCAACCAGCAATGCACCTTTAACAGCCTCAGACACTATATGGGGCGCTAAAAACAATCCTTGTAAGGTACTTCTAGTTGTTCCAAACGTCAGCCCACATTCCTTTCCTAGTCCTGGCGCTGTCAATCTATTTGAAACTTGTTCGATTAAGTTGGATTTTCCTACAATATATCCACCAGATAAGGCAATTCCTCCACCAGGATTTTTTATTAACGATCCTGCCATAACATCGGCTCCTACATCTGTAGGCTCTTGAAACTCTAAAAATTCACCATAGCAGTTATCGACCATAATAATTACATCTTTATTGTATTTTCTAATAGCGTTGATTGCATTTTCTATTTCTTCAATTGTCAGTGCTCTCCTATCGCTATATCCAGTGGACCTTTGAATCATAAGCATTTTAGTGTTTTCTGATATGGATTCCCTTACTTTATCTGTATCAATAGTATTTTCTTTTAAAGGAATTTCTCTATATTTTACTCCATAGTCCATTAAAGTACCAGACATATTCCCCTTTACACCTATTACTTTCTGTAAGGTATCATAAGGCGCACCTGTTATGGCTATGAGTTCATCTCCAGGTCTTAATATACCAGATAGAGCTAATGTAATGGCATGAGTGCCTGAAGCAATTGCAGGTCTTACTAGAGCATCTTCAGTATTAAACACATTGGCATATATCTCCTCTACTTTCTCCCTTCCTACATCACCATATCCATACCCTGTAGTCCAGTTAAAGTCTGTAGAAGCCAATCTACATTGTTGCATAGCCTTTATAACCTTATATTGATTGTACTCTTTAATTTCATCAATATCTTTAAATTTATCTAAAATTAGTTTTTCTTTTTGTATTACAAATTTAACAACTTCCTCTTTTATTCCAAATTGTTTACATAATATATTTTCCGTCAACCTATTCATTTATATCACCCTTTTCTTTAAAATAACAGAAGCTTCTATAGAAGCTTCTGTTTAATTAGAAAAAGCCTCTGATTATATCAGAGACTTTTTCTAATTAAATTATTTAAGTAAAAATTAATTATCTAAGTTTATCTGCTTTGTAGGTATTATTGTGGAAATAGCGTGTTTATAAATTAACTGCTGCTTATCTTCACTTTCTAATATTAAAGTATAATTATCAAATCCCTTTACCTGTCCCTTTATCTGATAACCATTAACTAAGAATATTATAATACTAATATTGTCCTTACGTGCTCTGTTTAAAAAAACATCTTGTAAGTTTATATTCTGTTTCATTTTGTCCCCTCCTTATTTATTAATTATAAACTTATCTTTAGAATAGTCAATTATACATTGACTTAAATCTTCTAAATTATTAAACTCATCTATATCAATCCATTTAATTCTATTATCTCTTCTAAACCATGTCAACTGTCTTTTGGCATAATTTCTCGAACCTTGTTTTATCTTTTCCATAGACTCATCTAAAGAAATTTCACCTTCTAAATACATTACTATTTCTTTATAACCTATTCCCTGCATAGATACAAGTTCCTTCTTATAACCCATTTCTAAAAGTTTTTTTACTTCTTCAATTAAACCCTCTTCTACCATTATATCTACTCTACGATTGATTCTGTTATATAATTTCTCTCTATTCATATTTAACCCAATCATAACTAAATTATACTTTTCAATGGGTTCTCTAAAATTCTTATTAAATTCAGTCATAGTTTTACCAGTTATTTCAAATATCTCTATAGCTCTAATTATTCTCTTTCTATCATTAATACTTATCCTCTCAGCACTTTCTATATCTATGTTTTTCAACATTTCATGTAAATATTTATTGCCATACCTTTCTCCTAATAATTCCAACTTAGTTCTAGTTTCATTATTTGGTGGCACTTCTGCGAAATTTAGCTTATATACCAAAGAGTTTATATATAATCCAGTCCCCCCTACAACCATTGGAAGCTTATGATTTTTATTAATATCCTTGATTAATACTTCAGCGTTTTTTTTATAGTCTGAAACTGTAAATTCTTGATCAGGATAAATTACATCGATTAAATGATGCTGAATACCCTGCATTTCTTCCTTAGACACTTTCGCAGATCCTATATTCATATACTTATATATTTGCATGGAATCTGCTGAAATTATTTCACCATTCATTTTCTTAGCTAATTCAATGGATATAGATGTTTTTCCTATGGCTGTAGGTCCTATTAAAATAAATAAATTATCTTTCATATTATCATCCTTCTAAACAATCCTTAAAAATGACTTTTCTATATCTCTTTTAGTCATTTCTAAAACAGTAGGTCTTCCATGAGGGCAACTATGTGGGCTATCACATAGTTTTAGTTGTTGTATCAAAGCATAAATTTCAATCTTTCCCATATGATCACCACCTTTAACTGCTTTAGTACAGGCTATTTTCATTATTTTTTCTAATTTAGCATCATAATTACTTTTAACACTATCAATATTATCAAGTATTTCATAAAATAAATCTTTAATTCTAGGTATTCCAAATACAAGAGGAACAGCTCTTATAGCTATACTATTATTTCCAAATTCTTCAACATCGAAACCTAAATCTTTAAATATATTTATATTCTCCATTAGCTTTATTTTTTCCATATTGGTTAATTCTATAATCTCTGGTGCCAAAAGATTTTGAGTAACTATACTTTCTGTACGAAATTCTTTTAGATATTTTTCATACATAATTCTCTCATGAGCAGCATGCTGATCTATAAAATATAAACTTTGATTTAATTCATCTTCTCCAAGTATATAAGTATTAAAAATTATACCCATAGGTCTAATTCTAGAAAGTACGTTCCTGATATTCTTGGTTTTTTCATCGTATATATCTTCTTCACATATAAATTCTTCTTTTATCATTTTACTTTCTTCAAATAAATCGGTTTCTATAATCTTAGGCTCATCTTTTTCTTTATATAGTATTGTATCAGTAAAATCCCTAACTATTATGTCCTTATGAATGTCCATATCATTATCTGTCGCCAACAAAGGTGTGAATTCTTGTTGTTTATCTTTTATACTATTAATTTTGAAATCCATACTAGGTATAGATAAAGATGGATATAGTACTTCCTTTATACCTTTATTCATTACTTCCATTACTTGAGTCTCATTAGCAAATTTAATTTCTTGTTTTGTTGGGTGAATATTTACATCTATATTACTAGGATCTAAATCAAGAAATATAATAAAGCAGGGAAATCTATTTAATGGAATAGTAGATTTATAGTGGTTCTCAATAACACTAGATAGACTTTTATCAACTACATATCTTCCATTAATATATATATATTGATGACTCCTATTGCTCCTATATAATTTATTATTAGATATATATCCATATACATGAACTCCATTTTCTTCAAAATTAATTTCAGTAAGATTTTTAGAGAAATCCTTTCCTAATATACTATAAATATGAGATTTCATATTATTATTTTTTGAAGTGTTTAAGATAATTTTATTATCTTTTATAAATTTAAATGAAGTTTTGAGACTTCCTAACGCTACCTTATATACTATATCAGAAACTTGATTAGACTCCGTTAAGTCGGATTTTAAAAAGTCCTTTCTAACTGGTATATTGTAAAATAGATCCCTTACTATCATAGTAGTACCTTTTGGACACCCAATTGACTCCTGTGATAAAATTTTACCTTCTTCAATTAAGGCATTAACTCCTCCCAAAGCATCTTTTGTTTTCGTCATAACCTCTACTCTAGAAACATGAGATATACTGGCTAAGGCTTCTCCTCTGAAGCCTAAAGACTTAATTTTATATAAGTCTTCAGCTTTAGATAATTTAGAAGTTGAATGTCTCATAAACGCTAGGCTTAAATCATCACCATCAATACCATCTCCATTATCAGTAACCCTAATATAACTCTTACCACCATCTTTTATTTCTATAGTTATATTATCTGCACCAGCATCTAAAGAGTTCTCAACCAATTCTTTCACTATAGATGATGGCCTTTCTATAACCTCTCCAGCTGCTATTTTTTGTATAGTGATATTATCTAAAATCCTGATTTTACTCATTATTATCTCTCCTTAGATTTTTAGCACCTTCTTTTAAACTATAAAGAATATTTAATGCTTCTTTAGGTGTCATATTGTCTATATCTAAGTTTAAAATCTTATCTACATAGTAATCTTTTTTATAATCTATTAAATTCAATTGTTTTGGTTCTTCTTTTACTTTGCTATTTATATTAATCTGATGATTTCCTTCAATAAGGGATAGTATTTCATTTGCTCTATTAATCACTGATTCATCTATACCTGCTAGTTTTGCAACCTCTATTCCATAAGATTTATTTGTACTTCCTTCAACGATTTTTCTCAAGAATACAATTTGCTCCCCACTTTCTTCAGCAACAATAGTTAAGTTTTTTATATTATTATTTCCATTCTGTAATTGAGTTAGCTCATGATAATGAGTAGCAAATAGTGTTTTAGCTTTTATATTTGTGGTAATATGCTCTACAATTGCCCAAGCTATACTTAAACCATCATAGGTACTAGTACCTCTTCCTACCTCATCTAAAATAATCAAACTATCTTTAGTAGCTGATTTTATGATATTGGATACTTCATTCATTTCCACCATAAAAGTACTCTCACCTTGAGAAAGGTTATCTTGTGCACCTATTCTAGTAAATATCCTATCAACTATAGATATATTTGCCTTACTTGCCGGTACAAAGGAACCTATATGAGCTAATAAAGTTATAATAGCCACTTGTCTCATATAAGTAGATTTACCAGCCATATTGGGTCCAGTAATAATCTGAACCATCCTGTCCTTTGTATTCAAATAAGTATCATTTGGTATAAATAAATTGTTTTGAATATTATTTTCTACAACAGGATGCCTTCCTTCTATAATTTCAATGACTCCTTTTGTATTAAGACTAGGTTTTACAAAATTTAATTTATATGCTACTTGTGCAAAAGCATTTAATACATCAAGCTGGGATATTATTTTACTTGTAGTTTGAATTCTATCTATATGTTTTTTTATTTCATCTCTTATTCTTGTAAATATTTCATACTCTAATATTAAAGATTTTTCTTCTGAACCTAGTATCTTATCTTCCATATTTTTTAATTCTTCAGTATAATATCTTTCTGAATTAGCCAATGTCTGTTTCCTAATAAAATAATCTGGAACTAATGATATATTAGATTTAGTTACTTCTAAATAGTATCCGTAAACCCTATTGAATCCAATCTTTAAATTTCTAATACCTGTTTTTTCTTTTTCTCTAGCCTCCAATGTACTAAGCCATTCTTTTCCTTTTGAACAAGCCTCTTTAACTTGGTCTAAATCTTTATCATAACCTTCTTTTATAATTCCTCCATCTTTCAAAGTTATAGGAGGATTTTCACTTATGGATTTGCATAATAATGAGTAAATATCATCAAGACTATCTAAATTTATACTCATATTGACTAACTCAAGGTTTTGTAAATTCTTTAATAGTTTCTTTATATCTGGTAAGACAGAAATAGAATTTCTTAAAGATAATAAGTCTCTTGCGTTACAGTTACCATTAGAAATTTTACTAGCTAGTCTTTCAATATCATAAATTTGTTTTAGATATGTTTTTATATCATCCATAATTACAATATTATTTAAAAAGTATTCTACAACATTATTTCTTTTTTCAATTTCTTTAATATTAATTAACGGTTGTTCCAGCCATTTTTTTAAAAGTCTTCCACCCATGGAAGTTGAAGTTTTATCTAATAGACCAATTAATGCTCCTTTTCTATCTCTTTTTATAATAGTTTCATGTATCTCTAAGTTGGCCCTAGTATTTATGTCTAAAACCATATAATTATTCGGCTTATAATAAGACAAGTTATTGATATGTTCTAAGGATGATTTCTGTGTCTTATATAAATAGTCTATAAGCTTACTAGTAGCTATAATAGAGTATATTTTGTTATTGATTTCCAATTCATCTAATGATTTTCCATTAAAATGTTCTGTTACTAAAGATGCTAGATTATCTTTCTCTATATCGGATTCTTTATAAGAATTTATATAAGGGTTAATAGTCCCTTCTAAAATCTTTAAAAGCTTTGTATTATTATTGATTTTATCATTACATATAATTTCTGATGGAAGTATTTTCCCAAGTTCATCTATTAAAAACATGTTGTTTTCACTTAATTCCCCTAAAAATTCAGTTGTATACATTTCTCCTGTAGAATTATCGACATATGAAATTCCTACACCTGAATCATCTAAATATATAGATACTAGATAATTATTAGTTTTTTCATCTAGTACTGTTTGATCTGTTATAGTACCAGGGGTAACAACTCTTATTACATCCCGCTGTACAATACCTTTAGCAAACTTAGGATCCTCTACTTGTTCACATATAGCAACTTTATATCCTTTTTCTACTAATCTAGATATATAGGTTTCAGAAACATGATGGGGTATTCCACACATTGATGCCTTCTCAGCCATACCACAATCTCTTTGTGTTAAGGTAATTTCTAATTCCTTTGAAGCTTTCAGTGCATCTTCAAAGAACATTTCATAAAAATCTCCTAATCTAAAAAATAGAATACAATCATCATATTGTTTTTTTATACTTAGATATTGTTTCATCATCGGTGTTAAATTTTCCAAATTATTTCTCCTCCTAACAGAGAAGTATTAGATTAATTCTCCTTCTAATGTAAATGTTTTAACATTTTCTATTTTAACATTAACAATGGAACCTATAAGACTTTTATCACCTTTAAAATGTATAAGTTTATTTGTTCTTGATCTTCCTGTTAAAACATCAGGATTATTCTTGCTCACTTCTTCTACTAATACTTCTAAGGTCTCCCCTACTAATTTTTGATTTAGTTCTAATGCAATTTCATTTAATGTGTTTGTTAACTTTTGAAATCTATCATGCTTAATCTTATCATCTATTTGATTTTCCATATTAGCTGCCTTAGTACCTTCTCTAATGGAATATAAGAAAGTAAAAGCTGAATCATATTTTACTTCTTTTACTAATTCAAGTGTTTGATTGAAGTCATCATCTGATTCACCAGGAAACCCTACTATTATATCTGTAGTAATTGATATGTTTGGAACTGCCTTTTTTAGTTTATTAATAGTTCCTAAATAATCTTCTTTAGAATATTTCCTATTCATCTCTTTTAAAATCCTATTACTACCTGATTGCACAGGTAAATGTAAGTGTTCACATAGTTTATCTAAAGTAGCATAACATTCTATTAGATCCTCTGATAAATCCTTTGGATGTGATGTCATAAATCTTATTCTTTCTATTCCATCTATTTTATTTATATCCTTCAATAAATCTGTAAAGCTATAATTTGTTCTTAAAGACTTTCCATAAGAATTTACATTTTGACCTAGTAAAGTTATCTCTTTACATCCACTCTTTGCTAAATCTTGAATTTCTTTAATTATGTTTTCAGGTTCTCTGCTCATTTCTCTACCGCGAGTATAAGGCACTATACAATAAGTACAAAAATTATTGCAACCATACATAATATTCACAAATGCTTTATATGAATATTTTCTATTTGAATTTATATTCTCAACTATTTCTCTTCCATCTTCAAATATATCTACAACTGTCTCATTATTCTGTATATTATTATTTATTAATTGAGGTAGTTTGTGGATATTATGAGTACCGAATATTATATCAACATGTTTATGTTTAGATAATATAACATTTCTCACGTCTTCTCTCTGCATCATACATCCGCATACTGCAATCATCAAATCTGGCTTTTGTCTTTTTAATTGTTTCAATGCTCCCAAGTTGCCATATACTTTTAATTCTGCATTTTCTCTTACTAAACAAGTATTATATATTATAAAATCAGCTTCATTTATATCTTCAGTTTCAACATAATCCATATTTCCTAAAATCCAAGAAATCTTCTCAGAATCATGCTCATTCATTTGACAACCATAGGTTTTAGTTATAAAAGTTCTTTTCCTACCATGTACACGTTCAAATTCCTGATTCATAGTTTTAATTTTGTCTGCATAGTTTAAAAAGTTTTCTTGATCATATTTATATTCATTATCATATATTTCCAAAATATCATTACTATCATTAATGTTATTTTTCATTTGTGCAACCTCCAAAATTTTATAAGTACTTTATATTATATCAAATTTATATAATTATAAAAAGACTAGGCTATGACTAAAGCCTAGTCTTTTTATAATTATAGTTTAATAGCCATATTGATTACACATAATAGTATATCAATTATTGAAGTAATATCAAAGTATTTTATCTTATTTATATTATATTTTTTCACCTAATCTATTTAAAATTTTATTTAATATTACCTTTATTTAAAAATAACTTCATTACATATAATAGTACTTTTACACTATATCTATATATTTGGATTTTAATTATTTATATTTGGAGGTGTTCTTATGTTTTTATCTGTTGTATTTATTATAGTTGGTATATTTGCAGTAATTTGTACTATATTTAAACCATCATTTTATTGGAAAAGTCGTAAAGCAATAAGACTTAGAAGATTAATAGGTGATAAGGCTACTACAATATTATATATATTTATTGGTATACTGGTAATGTTTCTTGGAGTTGCTAACCTAACGGGAATGATTACGTTATAAAACCAGGTAAATATAAATAAGTTTTTAAATTTAAGATTATTAAGGTGAAATAATCTTAAATTAGTGTATAATAAAGATATGTAGCTAATTAAAGTTATTGGCACAATCTTCTATAAATCAAAAGAGGGGGAGACTGTAATGAGTAAACCAATATTATCAGCACATTTTGAATCAAGAACACCTTCAGATGTTCGTTTAGCTCAAATGAAATATGATGAGCGTCCAGTAAAACCGGAAGCAGTAATAAACGTGGGAATAGGAAATGTATCTTTACCAACAAATCCAGCTATGCAAAAAAGGATGTTTGAACTTAATGCACCGGAAAGCCCATTTGCAAATGGAATAATTAGATATTCAGGGACAGCAGGTACTATTGAAGCACAAAATGCTTTTAAAAACATTTTAGAAAGTGAAGGTTTTGATACAAGTAACCTTCATGTTCAAATAACAGATGGCGGTTCATCTGGTATGGAGTTATTAATTTTAGGGGTTTGTGGTCCAGCTGGAACTGAGGAAAAACCTCTTATGATGATTGACCCTGCTTATACAAACTATATTTCATTTGCAGAAAGATTAGGACGTAAAACTGTAACTATTAAACGTCATATGGATGAAGATGGTAAATTCAATTTACCCGACATGGCCGAAGTTGAAGAAATGATAAAAGCAAATAATCCAGGGGCACTTTTAGTTATACCTTATGATAATCCAACAGGTCAATATTATACCTATGACATTTTAAAAGACCTTGCAAATCTATGTGTTAAATATAATATGTGGATGGTAAGTGACGAAGCTTATCGTGAATTATATTATGATGACAATGAAAAACTTGTAAGTATTTGGGGATTAACAGATGCAGATGTTCCAGGAATTGAAGGAAGAAGAATTAGTATTGAAACAGCTTCAAAAGTATGGAATGCTTGTGGATTAAGAATAGGTGCAGTGATTACAGATAATGCAGACTTTAATAACCGTTCAATTGCAGAATATACAGCTAATCTATGCGCAAATGTAATTGGTCAATATATCTTTGGAGCCTTAGCAAATGAGAGTAAAGAAGATATACTTGGATGGTGTAAAAATCAAAGAGATTACTATAAAGACCAAATAATAAAAGTTTACAATGGACTTAAAGAACAAGAACCAAAACTGATTGTATCAAGTCCAGATGCATCAATTTACTCAGTAATTGATGTAAGAAATGTAGTAAAACCAGGATTTGATTCAATTGAATTTGTTCTATACTGTGCAGGAGAAGGCTCTGCTGTAATAGATGGAGTAGAAACAACTCTTCTTGTTGCACCAATGAAGGGATTCTATGATGTTAAAAATGATGATGAAAACCCAGGTAAAACTCAATTTAGAATTTCTTTTGTAGAATCACCTGAAAATATGGCTAAAATACCTGAGCTTTTTGTTAAGCTTTTAAAACAATATGAAGAACAAAGATAATATAATACAAAGGTCTGCTAAAATTAGTAGACCTTTTATTTTTTCATAAACATTCGCTTAAAAAATCCTATTTGTTTTTCCTCTATTTCTTTTAATTTATTTTTTAGTTCAATGTTTTCAAAATCCTTTTCCTTAACCTGCATTTTTAATTTTGCATTTTCACATATTAATACATCTCTTTCCTTTGAATTCAACTCATTCCTAAGCATGGCTACTTCATCTTTTAATTCTTCTATTACTTTGATATTTTTTTCAGATCCTTCATTGATATGGCTAAATAATTTTTCGAAAAACTCTTCTTCTAAAGTCATACTTATTTCTTTAGCTAATTGATATGTATCAAAGTACATATTATCACTAGTTGATACTATTCCAGCTTCTTCTTGATTACTCATAATAACTTCTGGAGATTGTATAATTAGCTTTATTTGTTTATTGGTAAAACCTTTTTCCTGCAGAGTTTTTATATATTGTATCAACTCAATCTCTTTATATGTAAAATATCTGTGATTTGAATTATTTCTAGGAACGTCAATTTCAAATTCTTTTTCATAGTATCTTAGAACGTGCGGAGCATATCCAGTAATTTCAGATACTTCAGATATAGTGTATTCGTGATTTAAATCCAACATAGTATATTCCCCTTCCAAATCCAGTCTACTATTATATAGTTCTCCATATAATAGTAAAATCCTCTATTTTAAGGAAAAATTTTTCATACAATTTATATTATAATAATACAAAATCTACTATATTATTACATAAACAGTCAAACCATAATTATTTTATACATTATATTAGTTATAAATAAAAAATCCAGTTTCTATTCTAAACTGGATTTTTTTATTTATATAAATCTAGATCTCTAGTTTATCCTCCAAAAATTCTACTAAAAGTTTAGTACAGTTAATTATATCATTTTTAGAAGCCATTTCTACAGTAGAATGTACATATCTAGTTGGTATAGAGATTACACCTGATGGAACCCCTTCTTTATTCACATGAATAGCACCTGAGTCTGTACCGCCAAATTCTAATACTTCCATTTGATAAGGTATATCATTATCTTTAGCTAATTTAACAAGTAAATTCTTTACATTTGGATGACAAATTATAGAATTGTCTTTTACTTTTATTGCAGCACCTTTATTTAATCCAATAGCAAATCTCTTTGCCTTAGGAGTGTCACCATGAGACGTCACATCTAGAGCCATACCAACATCTGGGTTAATCCTATATGCAGCAGTCTTAGCTCCCCTAAGTCCTACTTCTTCTTGCACTGAAAATACAAAATATAAATCATTAGCTGGATTTTTTATAGATTTTAAAGCCTCAATTGCTACAAAGCATCCTACTCTATCATCTAAATAAGGAGTGAATACTACATTTTCGTTTTCTACATAATCTGATTTATATATGCAAATGTCACCTATACTTATTTTTTTCTCAGCTTCTTCTTTACTAAATGCTCCAATATCTATATACATATTTTCTAATTTTAATTTAGATATATCATCAACAGGTTCAGCATAGATAATTCCAATAGTTCCATTTTCAAAAATGACATTTTGACTCAAAGAAATTATAGGAGATATTCCACCAACATTTGTAAATCTTAAAAATCCTTTTTCATCTATATCGATTACCATAAGTCCTATTTGATCCATATGAGCAGAGATCATAACTTTTTTTCCATTACCTTTCTTTCTAGCAATTAGATTTCCTAGAGCATCTACTTCTATCTCATCTACAAAATCCTTAATTTCATTTGTAATATAATCTCTAATTAAATCTTCATTACTTGCTGGTCCATATACGCTAACTATGTCCTTTAATAGATTAAAGTTTATATTCATTATAATTCCTCCCTTTTAAATTCAGATAAAATAGCCTTTAGTAAATCATAAGTATGATTGTAATCGTCTTTACTCATTACTGATGTTGGTGAATGTATATATCTGCAAGGTACAGAAATAGTAGTGGTTACTGAACCTTCTTTAGTAGTATGGATTCTTCCAGAATCATTTCCGCCCATAGAAGTTTTTCTATACTGATATGGAATATTATTCTTTTGAGCAATGCTAGTAATCTTTTCTCTAAATTTACGATCAAATACTGTAGTTCTATCTATTAGAGATATGGCAGGACCTTTATTTAGGTAAGTAGGTATTAAATGTGTATCAAGTTTTGGCATATCATAACATAATGTTCCTTCCAATACCAATGAAATATCTGGATCAACTTCATAAGCCGCAGGACCAGCTCCTATTAAACCTACCTCTTCCATTACAGTAAATACACCATAGAAGCTTACATCTGTCACTTCTTTAATTAAGTTAATTAAAATTGAACATCCCACTCTATTATCGAGGGCCTTTGCCTTAACTAAATTATCTCCAAATTCAATATAATCTGATTTGAAAATTACATAGTCACCTATTTGAACTAACTTTTCAGCTTCCTCTTTAGATTTAGCACCTATATCTATATATAATTCATCTATACCAAGAGCTCTAGTCCATTCCTGTCTTTTTTGTAAATGAATCGGTTTTGCCCCTATTACCCCATCAATTTTTTCTTTTCCAACTAAAACAGGCTTTGATACTAAAATTCTTTTATCAACTCCACCTACTGTAGTGAATTTAAGTAATCCTAATTTATCAATATCTGTAACTAATAATCCTACCTCGTCCATATGGGCTGTTATCATTAATTTTTTATTAGTATCTTTACCTTTTTTATATGCAATAATATTACCTATTCTATCTATTTTAAAAGAATCCACATGATCTTTTATTTCAGCTATTATCAAATCTCTAACTTCTTTTTCATTTCCAGATACTCCTGAAGCCTCTGTTAATTGTTTTAATAGCATAATAATCCCTCCAAATTCTCATTAGAAATAGAAGCAATAAAGAATGCCAACAATTTAGCACTATGCTTTATATCAACCATATCAACTACCTCTACTGATGTGTGCATATATCTCAATGGTATAGATAATACTAAAGAAGGAATACCTTCTTTTGTCATTATCATTGCTCTAGCATCTGTTCCAGTTAAACCTGGAGTAATTTCCATCTGGAAAGGAATATTATATTCAGCAGCTACCTCTGTAAGTTTTTTTCTAAGTCCTGGGTGAATGTTTCCTCCTAAAGTAATTCCAGGTCCTTTTCCCAATTCCAAAGAATCAGACTTAGATAGTTCTGGAGTTGCTCCAAATCCAACATCAACAGCTATACCAATATCAGGATTAATTCCAAAAGTACTGACTATAGCTCCTGCCATTCCTACTTCCTCTTGAACTGTAGACACAAAATATACATCAGCTTCATGTTTCATTTTATTTAGCTCTTTCATAGTTTCATAAATAACAGCTACTCCTGCTCTGTCATCTAATGCTTTTGCTGTTACTCTACTACCTTGAAGATTTGTTAAAGACCTTCTAATTGTTATAGTATCTCCTATGTTTATAAGACTATGGACTTTTTCCTTTGAGTAACCAATATCTATAATCATATCTTCCATTTTTATGGCCTTATCATGTTCAGATGCTTCTTGTAAATGAGGTGGCTTAGAACCTATAACGCCAAATAAATCCTCTTTACCATGTACTATAACTTCTTGACCTAATATAGTTCTAGGATCAATCCCACCTATATTAGTAAACCTAATGAAACCATTTTCTTCAATATCCTTTACCATTAGACCTATTTCGTCTATATGGGCAGCAAGCATTATTCTAATATTATCTGAGTTTGATACTCCCTTCTTAAAGGCTATAATATTTCCTAGCTTGTCTACTTTAATATCATTAGTATACCTGTTAAATGCTGATTTTATTGCATCTTGTAAATTATGCTCATACCCTGAAACACCATTACCATTACATAGTAACTCTAAAAGTACTTTTGTATCCAAATTTATACCTCCTCATTTTATAAATTTAAAAGAATTAAACTATCTTTTCATAGAAAAAAGTTTTAGCTGCCTTTAATTTATGTTTTTCAGGCATAATTATTTGTTCGGTACTTCCTACGAATAATATTCCTTTATCATTTAGCGAATTATAAAACTTTGAATATAAGAGTTCTTTTGCTTCTTCAGTAAAATAAATCATCACATTTCTACAGGTTATTAAATCAATATTTGTAGGAAACCGATCCTTAAGTAAGTCCATTTTCTTATACTCAACACATTTTTTTATTTCGTCTGAAATTTTATAGGATCCTTCAATTCTAGTGAAGTATTTTTCCTTAAATCCTTTAGGTAAGTTGGCCAATGACTTTTCACTATAAAGTCCTACTTTAGCTTTATTCATAGCTTCTTCATCTATATCTGTTGCCAAGACTTTAATATCTTTTAAAGGGAAAAAATTGGATAACATCATAACTAGAGAATAGGGTTCTTCTCCTGTAGAACAGGCAGAACTCCAAATCTTTAATCCTCTTTTATTATTATCTATTAAAGCAGGAATAATGTTATTTTCTAAAACTGTCCACTGAGAAGGATTACGGTAAAATTCAGATACATTGATTGTTAAATAGTTTATAAATTGCTCTAAAAGAAGTTTATCTTCTTTTAATCCAAGAAAATAATCATCAAAATCTTTAAAGTTATTTCTTGTTAAAAGAGATGATATTCTTCTTTTCATTTGCTTTTCTTTATAATAATCCAAATCAATATTAATCAATCTATTTACATCTTTTTTAAATATTTCATATTTATCCATATCTATCCTCCATGAAATTATTTAAACAAAAATACAATATAGGGCTTCAATGTATTTCTGTACATCAAAACCCTTAATTATCCAATATTAGTTTTTATCTATCATATCCCCAATTGTTATTTCTGGTTCTTCATTTATTACATTACTTACTGATTCTTCAGATTCAGTTGATTCTAAAGCTTCTTTTATGCTTAAACCTATTTTCTTTTCTTCTGTATCTATATCAATAACCTTTACATTAATTTTCTGTCCAACTTTTAATACATCAGATGGCTTATTTATATGATCTTTAGATATCTGAGAAACATGTAACAAGCCGTCTACGCCTTCATTTAATCTAACAAAAGCACCAAAGTCCAGTAAATTTACTACAGTTCCTTCAACAATATCCCCTACATTTACATTTTTAGAGAATAAAGACCATGGCTCCTCAACAGTTTGCTTTAATCCTAAAGAGATTCTATTTTTATCTTTGTCAAGAGCTAATACTTTAACTAAAACTTTCTGTCCTTCTTTAACTACATTTGAAGGATGTTTAACTCTATTCCATGATAAATCCGAGATATGAATCAACCCATCAACTCCACCTAAATCAACAAATGCACCAAAGTCAGTAAGTCTTTGTACTACGCCTTCTATTACTTGATCTAGTTCTATATTCGCCCATAATTCTTTTTTCTTATTGTTTAATTCTTCTTTCTCTACTTCTTTCCTTGATAATATAATTCTTCTTTTCTCTTTATCGAAATCAATGATTTTGGATATTAAGGCTTTACCTTTATATACATTTAAATCACTTACAAAATTAGTAGAAACCTGAGATGCTGGCATAAATCCATTTACTCCATTTACAAGTACAGAAAGACCACCTTTGATGTTATTTAATACCTTACATTCAACTCTTTCTTTATTGTTAAATATTGCTTCAATTTCATCCCAATTTTTGAAATCATTAGCTCTTTTTGCAGAAAGCACAACATTTCCTTCACCATCATCTAGTTTAACTACAAAAACATTTATTTCATCTCCAACTTTATATAAATCCTTAGGTTTTACCTCTGGATCATTAGATAATTCTTCTCTAGTAACTATACCATCTGATCTATAGTTTATATTAACCATAACTTCGTTATTAGTAACATAAATTACTTCTCCTTTTAATACATCTCCTCTACGAATTTTTGTAAAAGAACTTTCGATTGCCTCCATCATTTCATTGTTGTTGATATTGTCCATTGTTTCAACTACCTCCTTAATTATCCAATCAGGTGTAGAAGCACCTGCTGTTATTCCTATTTTATTAAATTTTGATAGTGTTTGTAAAGGTAATTCTTTTGAAGTTTCTATATGATATACATTTTTACAATATTTTTTACTAACTTCCACTAATTTTTTTGTATTTGAACTATGATACCCACCTATTATTATCATTGCATCAACCTGTGATGATAATTTTTTACATGATTCTTGTCTTAAATTTGTTGCATTGCAAATTGTATTAAATATTTTAACTTCATTACCTTTTTCTTTAATAATTTCACATAAAGTTTCAAACTTTTCTTGTGTATTTGTAGTTTGGGAAACTACGCATATTTTATCCATCATAGGTAACTTTTCTGCATCTTCTAAAGAATTTACAATAAATGCCTTATTATTACACCAACCATTTATACCTATTATTTCAGGATGATTTGAATCCCCAATTATTATTATATTATATCCTTGATTTTCATATTCTTCAACCCTCTTATGTACAGATTTTACATAAGGACAAGTACTATCAACAATCTCTAAGTCTTTTTGGTTAATTTCATTAATAATATTTTTACTTACTCCATGGGATCTTATAATTACTTTGCTATTGTTAATTTCTTTTATATCATCAACTGTTTTTAATCCTGACTTCTCAAACCTTTCTACAGCCTGTTGATTATGAATTAAGGGTCCAAGAGAATAGATGTTTTTATTAGCATTTATCAATTCGGTATTTGTCATATCTACAGCTCTTTTTACACCAAAACAAAAACCAGCATTATCAGCTATGATTATCTCCAATTTTGCCTTCCTCCTTATATTTATTTGAATATATTGACTGCAAAATTTCCTGACTTAATAGACGATATTCATCTGTACTTAGTTTTCCATTATAATATTTTGAAAAATCAATAGGTTTGCCAAAATAGACTTTTATTTTGCTAAAAATTCTATAATCTCCCTCAATATAAACTGGTAAAACCATAGAATGTGCTTTTATACTTATTAAGGAGATTCCTGGTTTAGCATTTTTTAAATTGAATTCTTTAACTCGAGTACCTTCTGGAAATATGCCCAATACCCCTTCCTTTTTTAAAACCTTTAAAGAATTTTTAATGGCTGATAAATCAGATTCTTCCCTATCTACAGGAAATGCACCTAGATTTTTAAACAAATATGATAATATCTTATTTTCAAATATTTGTTTTTTTGCCATCCAGAAAATCTGTCTTGGAAACACTATGGATAAAATGATTGGATCAAAATTATGTATATGATTTGAACATAATACTAATTTGCCATCAGTAGGGATATTTTCTTTTCCATGGACTTCTATTCTATATATTAGTCTAAATACTAATCCTGCTGCCGTTTTTACTACTGTATAAAAGCTCATATCTTACCTCCTATTGATCATAGAGATCATTTCTTCTATACATTCATCTATGGTTTTATTAGTAGTATCTATTTTATATGAATCCCTACTCTGTGTTAAAGGAGCAATTTCCCTAGTACTATCTATTTTATCTCTATTTTCTATTTCTCTCTTTATATCTTCATATGATATATTATTTTCACCTTTTTCAATAAGCTCTTTATATCTTCTATTTGCTCTTTCTTCAACACTTGCCGTTATAAAGAACTTAAAATCTGCATTGGGAAGAACTACTGTAGTTATATCCCTACCATCCATAATCACTGATTTAGTTTTAGCTAATTCCTGCTGAATTCTTACCATTCCTTCTCTAACTTCTTTAATTTTAGCAATATAGGAAACATTTTGACTTATAATATTTTCTCTTATTTCCTTATCTACTTGAATGTTGTCTAGATAAATATGATTATCCTTAAAATCAATTGAAGTACTATTCATAGTATTCACAACATCCTCAACAGACATCGGATCTAATCCTAATTTTAATATTTTAAGAGTTAAAGCTCTATACATTGCACCTGTATCTATATATTCAAAAGATAACATCTCTGCCATTTTCTTTGCAACTGTACTTTTACCTGCACCTGCTGGACCATCTATGGCCACTGTAATATTTTTATTCATTATAACTGTCATCCTTTCACTACAAAATAATAACCACCTTTGGGTGGCTTAAGGATTGTTTAATAAATCAGGTCTTAAAACTTTTGCATCCCGCAAATAAATATGTTTAACATCTTTTTGAGATATATCGGAATTATATATAATCATTACTCTGATACATTTTTTGAGACTTCCTTCTACATTCATTTCATTAAAACACATAAGTCCAGTATAAATATATCCTAAATCTCTGGCTGCCTTGGCAGGATATACTTTATCCAAATCATTTGTACAAGAAAATACTATACTAATGACCTTTTCCCTATCCAAATTATTTTGTTTTTCTATTTCAGTTAATAATTCCTTAGTACCATCTAATATACTTTCGATTGAATTTTCCTGTACTGTAATAGCACCTCGAATAGATATAGTCTTTATAATATCACTTCCTTAATTATTATATATTAAATCCTCCTTGTAGACAAGCAATTTTAGTTTTATTGCCTTCTATTTTCTATACATTCATTCCAGCTAAATAGCCTGTAGAATAAGCAATTTGTAAATTATATCCTCCTGTTAAAGCATCTACATCAATAACTTCTCCTGCAAAGTATAATCCTTCTATTAATTTCGACTCCATAGTAGATGGATTTATTTCTTTAGTAGATACTCCACCTGATGTAATTATAGCTTCTTCTATTGGTCTAAAAGACTTAAATGTAAAAGTAAGCCCTTTTATATTATTTAATAATCTTATTCTTTCTTCTTTTGTAACTTGATTTACTGTTTTTTCTGGGTCAATATCCGATGAAAATATTATAATTGGTATCAGTCTTTGAGGCAATAAATCATCTAAGGCATTTCGTATATATTTGTTATTGTATATCTGAAAATCACGTAATATTCTTTCATCTAATGTTTTTTCATCCAAAGCTGGTTTTAAATCTATTTGTAAGTTAATTTTTCCATTAGTATAATTATGCAAATAATTACTCATGGATAAGACAATAGGACCCGAAATACCATAATGGGTAAAAACCATTTCCCCAAACTCATTATATAAAGGTTTATTCTTTGTATATGCTGATATATTTACATTTTTAAGAGATAAACCTTGTAAGTCCTTTACCCAATCTTCATTGACTTCAATAGGAACTAAAGATGGTTTTAATTCAGTAATGTTATGTCCTAGTCTTTTTGAAAGCTTATATCCATCTCCTGTTGATCCAGTTCCTGGATAAGATGCTCCACCTGTAGCAATTATTAATTTATCAAAAACCATTTTATCTTCATTTGCTATTACAACAAACTTAGAATCATCATAATAAATTGATGTTATATTTGTATTTAAAATTAGATTAACATTATTAGAATTTAGGAACTTCTGCAAAGTTTTTATTACATCAGAGGACTTGTCACTTTCTGGAAACACCCTATTCCCTCTTTCCACTTTTGTTTTTAATCCATAACTGTGGAATAAATCTAATATATCTATATTGCTAAAGCTATAAAAACTACTATATAAGAAATTTTTATTTTTCATTACATTATCAAAAAAATCTTCAATTGGAGAATTATTAGTAATATTACATCTACCTTTTCCTGTAATAAAAAGCTTCTTACCTATTCTTTCATTTTTTTCAATTAAAGTAACGTCTTTTCCCCTAGATCCTGCTATTCCTGCTGCAATTATTCCTGCTGGGCCTGCCCCTATGATTCCTATTTTCTCTTTTTCATCCATTTATCTTATCTCCTTTAAATGTGAAGTATCATTTAATAATGTTAATACATTGTTATAATCTCTACATTCTATGATACTAAGAGATACATTATTTAATGAAATATTTTTATAATATGACATTTCCATACCCAATAATCCTAGAATAATAACCTTTAACATGGCTCCATGTGATACAATTGCAATATTTTTATTTTGATTTTCTTTAATTATATTATTTATATATTTCATACCTCTATTCTTTAAATCCTCTAGAGTTTCTACCCCATCCATATTTAATTTATCTGGTTCTTTATTCCATGTGAGATACTCATCTTTATATTTATCTAATAATTCTTCTGTATTTAAACCTTCCCATGGTCCAAAATTTATTTCCCTAATGGCATCACTTGATATCAAAGGCTTATTTATTTCATTGGATATAATTTTTGCTGTATCATAAGCTCTTTTTAAATCACTAGTATATATTATATCTATCTTTTCATTAATTAATCTATTTCCCATATATAGAGCTTGTTTTTCCCCAAGTTCTGTTAATATAGTATTTTTTTGTCCTTGTATTTTATTTAATTTATTCCATTCAGATTGTCCATGTCTGATTAAAAATATTTTTATCAATTATATCACCTCTATGTTTTTTTGCTTATATTTATATTATAACAAATTTAATTTATAAACAAATGTATCATTTATGATAAGATTTGTTTTGATAGTATGGAAACAAATAAAAACGATATATAGAATATCGTTTTTATTTGTTGTTTTAATTGTTGTTTTCTTTATCATTTATATTGTATACATTAAATTTGTTCCATATACTTTCTAAATCCTCAAATGACGATTTAATATCATCCTTTCTCTCCATTGCAATAGATACTATTAAAGCATTTATTAAGCTCATTGGAGCAACTAATGAGTCAACAAATGACAGCATATCGCTACCAGCAATTAAGGCAATATCTGAGTATTTCGAAGCAGGAGAAATTAAACTGTCTGTTATACTTATAATTTTACATCCCTCGTCTTTACAAAACTCCAATGCTTCAAGAGTCCTCTTAGAATATCTAGGATAACTAATGCCGATAATAACATCTTGCGAATCTGCTTTTAGCAACTGTTCAAATACATCATTAGGCCCAGAAGCAATTACTGTAACTCTTTTAATTAGGAAATTAAGATAAAAACCTAAATATCCTGATAAAAATGAGGATGATCTTAATCCAAGGATATAAACATTTTCTGCATTCAATATTAAATCTATAGCCTCTTGAAATGCACCATATTCCATTTCATGTATGGTTTTTCCTATATTCTCTATATCCTTTTCCATAACTGCTTTTAATGCGTTTTCTTTACTTGAGTATTTATTTACCATTGTAAGTCTTTGAACAGTAGTAAGTTTGTTTTTCACTAGTTCCTGAAGTTCTTTTTGAAGTTCTCTATACCCATTATATCCTAATGTATTAGCAAATCGTACAACTGTAGACTCACTTACATTAACAGTTTCTCCAAGGGATGCAGCGGTCATAAAAGCAGCTTTATCATAATTATTTATAATGAACTCTGCTATGAGTCTTTGACCTTTACTCAGGTTATTAAAGCTGTTTTGAATATTCTTTAGAAGATCAACATACTTCTCCATAGCAATCTTCCTTATGTTCCCTTATTAGATTAAATCCTTCTTCTAAGGCTTTTTTATTAAGTTCCTCTGTTCCCCTTGGTACTCTCCCAAGTACAGCTCTTTCAAGAGAATCTTTTGATACTATTTTAGTCAACTCATATATGCTTCCTAAAGCTATTATATTAGCCACCATTGGCTTACCTAGCTTATCTATAGCAGTTTCTAATATAGGAACTCTATATATTTTAATATCGTCTCTTTCTGGCAATTTTTCTATAGATTTATCTACTATTAATATTCCACCTGATTTTAATGAGTTTATATATTTATCACAGGCAACTTGTGTTAAAGTAAGCATTATATCACATTCATTGACTTTTGGATAATTTATTTTTTCCTTACTTATTATTACTTCTGCTTTACTTGCCCCACCTCTAGCTTCAGGGCCATAAGATTGAGATTGAACTACGTTCATGCCATCATACAAAGCTGCTTCCGCCAATATAATTCCTGCCAGTATAAGTCCTTGACCTCCTGAACCAGTTAATCTTAATTCTTGACGTATCATATTATCGCTCCTTTTGAAAAGATTCAATTATTTTTTGATATTCTTCTGTGTATTCCGCCCTATTATTTTTATATAATTCTCCAACAACAAATTTGCCTAATCTCTGTTCTTCAGTTAATTTATCATATGCGGCAATATTTATAGCATTTTCCTTTAAATAAGTCATCATATCCACAGCTTCGCCTTTTTTATTTTTTCTACCATAATAAGTAGGGCAAATTGTAATTGCTTCTACAAAAGAAAATCCTTTATTCTTTATTCCCTCTTCTACTTGTTTGATTAACATATTTGCAGTAAATATAGTACCTCTGCTTACATAAGTAGCACCTGCTGCTTTAGCAAGTTCACATAGGTCAAAATTCATATCAATATTTCCATAAGGCGCAGTAGTTCCTTTATCTCCAGTAGGAGTCGTAGGAGAATATTGCCCTCCTGTCATTCCATAAGTATTATTGTTGAATACAACAGTTGTTATATCTATATTTCTTCTAGCAGCATGAATTAAATGATTTCCGCCTATGGCAGAGCAATCTCCGTCTCCTGTTATAACTATTACTGTTAGTTCTGGTTTTGCAAGTTTAATTCCAGTAGCAAAAGCAAGAGCTCTACCATGAGTGGTATGTATAGTATTAAAATCCAAATATCCTGATGCTCTAGAAGAACATCCTATTCCAGATACTACACATACATTATCTTTATCTAATCCTAAATTATCAATTGCCTTAACTATCGCTCTTGTAACTATACCATTACCACAGCCTGGACACCATATATGTGGTAAATTTTCCGTTCTAAAATATTCATTAACTAGTTGACTAGGCATATTAACCCTCCTTAACAAAAGAAATAATCTCTTCTGGAGTTATTAGTTCTCCATTTAGACGTCCGTATTTCTCTACTTTAGTAAACTTACCAGCAATTCTATCAACTTCTAAGAAATATTGTCCCATATTCATCTCTACAACTACTATACGTTTTACTTTCTTTGCTAATTCAAGTAATTCTTTTTCGGCAAGAGGCCAAATAGTTATAGGTCTAAATAGTCCTGCTTTTATACCAGATTCTCTCAAAGTATCTACAGCTGACTTAGCGGAACGTGATGTAGCACCAAAAGCTACTATGGCAATATCTGCATCATCAGTAAGATATTCATTTACTTCAACTATATCATCTTTGTTATCTTCTATTTTATCTATTAATCTATTAATTAATGTTTCTGCCACTTTTTCATTTCCAGATGGGAATCCTGATTCACTATGTACTAACCCCGTTACATGGAATCTATATCCTTCACCAAATCCAGCCATTTCTGGAACTAAATCACCTTCTTTAACTTCATAAGGCTTATAGTTTTCTGGTGAACAAGTTGGTTTTTTTCTATTATAAATTTCTACTTTATTATCATTAGATAGTTCAATTTTCTCTCTCATATGAGCAATTACTTCATCCATTAAGAGAATAACTGGAGTTCTATACTTTTCTGCTAAATTAAAAGCTCTAATAGTAGTATTATATATTTCTTTAACTGACCAAGGATATAAGACAATAATGGAATGATCTCCATGTGTTCCCCATCTTGCTTGCATAATCTCGCCTTGAGCTGGCGCAGTAGGTAGACCTGTACTTGGTCCTCCTCTTTGTACGTTAACTATTACACAAGGAGTTTCAGTTATAACTGCATATCCTAAGCCTTCTTGCTTTAAAGAAAATCCTGGACCACTAGTGGCCGTCATAGCTTTTTCTCCAGCGATTGCAGCACCTATAGTAGCAGAAATTCCAGCTATCTCATCTTCCATTTGAATAAATCTACCACCTACTTGCGGTAGTTTTTCTGCAGATAGTTCTGCAATTTCAGTAGAGGGGGTAATAGGGTATCCTGCATAAAATCTCATACCAGCAGCTATAGCACCTTCTACACAAGCCTCATTTCCCTGCATTAATTTGATTATTTTATCAGCCATATTACTTACCTCCCAAATAAATAGCAAAATCAGGACATCTAAGTTCACACTGTCCACATTGTATACATGCTTCTAAATCTTTAATATTAACCTTGCCTTCTTTTATCTCGAGTACATTTTTCGGACAAAATGCAACACATATTCCACAACCCTTACACCATTTTTTGTCTACTGTGAGAGTCTTATCAGTTTTGGTTGGCAATTCTATTTCCCCCTTATACATTATTTGTTAATATAATAATATCAAAATAAAATATTCATTGCAAGATTTATTTCATTTTTATAACAATTAATATTTTTTTGCAAGTTTCACTTCATATTGATAATATTTATAACAATCTATAATAAAAAATATTTCTAAAGAATTATTAATTTTCTCCATCAAAAAATACCTCCAAGTAGATAATCTATTAAAAATTAATTAAACTATCTACTTTGGAAGTATCCTATGAATAAGCTTACTTTTTATTTTTTATATTGGATGAGTTTTATACTCTTCATTTAATAAATCATTTTCTATTTTATACTTTTCTGCCTGTCTTTGCTTAAAAAATTCTATAGCAATCTGTGGGAATAAGGCATAAGTTAATATATCTTCATCTTGTTCAATATATTGTTTTATTTCATCTTTAAATTGATTTAATTGCGGTTCCATTAAATCGGCAGGCCTCCCTGTAAATACTTCCTCATCTCCTATGATTTTCTTTCTAATTTCTTCAGAAATAGGTAGAGTAGATTTTCCATATAAACCTTTTACATAGTTTTTAGCTTCTGTTGGAACCATTTTATATCTTTCTCCAAGTATAACATTAAATACTGCTTGAGTTCCTACCATTTGACTCATTGGAGTTACTAAAGGAGGATAACCAAAATCCTCTCTTACTCTAGGTACCTCTTGTAATACTTCATCAAATTTATCTTCTTTTCCTTGAGTTTTTAATTGAGATACTAAATTTGAAAGCATTCCACCCGGTACTTGATATACTAATGTATTTACATCTACGTTTAATACCTTAGTATTAAGGAGACCTTCCTCTAAATATCTATCTCTAAGTTTTTTAAAGTATTCTGAAACCTCTAGTAATAACTCCATATTAATATCCTTTGGATAATATGGTGAACCTTCTAAAGATGCAATCATTGGCTCAGTAGCTGGTTGAGAAGTTCCGTTTCCAAGTGGAGATATTGCTGTGTCTATTATATCTGCTCCTGCCTCTATAGCCTTCATATATGTTTGATTTGCTAATCCACTAGTAAAATGTGAGTGAATTTCTATAGGAACTTTAACACTCTTTTTCATTTCTCTAACTAAATCTTCAGCTACATATGGCAGTAAAATACCTGACATATCTTTAATACATATTGAATCAACACCCATTTTTTCCATATCTTTAGCTAATTCTACATAATATTCGATATTGTGTATAGGACTAGTAGTATATGAAATAGCAGCCTGTGCATGTCCACCATATTTTTTTGTAGCTTCTATAGACGTCTTTATATTTCTTAAATCATTTAACGCATCAAAAACTCTAATAATATCTATACCATTTTCTATAGATTTTTTAACAAATTCCTCTACAACATCATCAGGATAATGTCTGTACCCCAAAAGATTTTGTCCCCTTAACAGCATTTGAAGCTTAGTCTTTTTAAAAGCCTTTCTTAAAGCCCTTAATCTTTCCCAAGGGTCTTCATTTAAAAATCTTAAACAGGAATCAAAAGTAGCTCCTCCCCATACTTCAAGTGCATAAAAACCAACATTATCAAGTTTTTCTGCTATAGGAAGCATATCCTCCAGTCTCATTCTTGTTGCTATTAAAGACTGATGAGCATCTCTTAAAATTGTATCTGTAATTTTTACACCTGCCATTTTACTCCCTCCTAGTTTTGGATTTCTCTACGCCATATAAAATAGGCGGATGATTTATTTGATTAATAAAATCATATTTTATTACATTAAATTGTTTCTGGTTTAAAGTTTTTAAAAATTCTTCTACTTCTTCTTTTTCCTCTAAACCACCTTCATGCCCAATATAACAAGTAATCAATATTATACCACTATCATTTAGTATAGTTATTGCTTTTTGCAAAGATTTAAGAGTAGTATCCTTATTAGTCTTTATACTTTTATTACCCTTAGGTAGATACCCTAAATTATAAATAATAAAATCAACTTTTTCTTTAATATATAAATCAATATTTTCATGACCGTCATGTATTAATCTTACATCATTGTCTATGTTTTCACAAGCTAAATTTTCTTTTGTTATTTCTAAAGCTGTTTTTTGAATATCAAAGCCATATACTATTCCAGTTTTTCCTACTAATTTTGCTAATAATATAGTGTCATTTCCATTACCTACAGTGCAGTCTACTACAACTTGTCCATCTTTTACGCAATTTAAAATTATATCTTTAGCTATTTTTAAAGTATTTACTATTTCATTGTACTTCATTACATCCTCCGCAACTATTACATCCTTTACTGAAGAAATCAGGTATATTTAACTCCAATTCATCATTATTATTTACAGAAAAACCTTTTTTAAGAAAATAGGTTTCCTTAGATTTGAAATAAATCCTATGAACTCCTTGGCTGTAAAGATAATTAAGTATTGATCTCAGAAGTGCATCCCCTAAGTTTTGTCCCCTTTTATCATCATTAATTACTAAATATTTTAATATCCATTTATTTCCTTCTTTTTCTGCCTTTATTACTCCAAATAATTCTTCATTCTCTAGCCCTACATATACAATATCTTTTAAACATAAGTCTATGATATTTTCCTTAGTTAGAATTTGTTGAATTTTATGCTTTTCCTCTTCTAAACATTTTCTTAATGATAACATATTTCCTCCACTACTATATTCCTCTTAAATATTTAACTTCCTCATCATTTAAATATCTCCAATTTCCAATATCTAAACCGCCTAGTTCGATTTCTCCTATGGAAACTCTTTTAAGTTTTTTAACAGGGTGATTTATTGCTTCACACATTTTTTTTACCTGTCTATTTCTACCTTCATGGATTACAATCTCAAGAATAGATTCAGTATCATATCTTTTAGCTATTTTAATATATGCTTTAGATGTTTTTTTCCCATCTATTATTAATCCACGTCTGAATTTTTCTAGTTCCATTTTGTTAGGAACTCCTTCTACTATGGCTATATATTTTTTCATTATTTCATTACTTGGATGAGTAAGTTTATATGCCATATCTCCATCATTTGTCAATAATAATAATCCAGTAGTATCAGCATCTAACCTTCCTACTGGGTAGATTCTCTCTTTAACTCCTTCTATTAAATCTGTAACTATTTTTCTATCCTTTTCATCTTTTAAAGTAGTTACAAATCCTATGGGTTTATTTAACATAATATAAACTTTGCTTTTTTCTTCCTTTATTTTTTTATCGTTTACCTTAACTACGTCTTTACTAGGATCTATTGTAGTTCCTAATGCTGTAATTATTTTATTATTTACCATTACCTTACCTTCTATTATTAATTGTTCTGCTTTTCTTCTTGAGCTTATTCCACATAATGCAATATATTTCTGCAGTCTCATTTCAATACCCCTCTCACCATCTTGTACTACTATATTACCTTTTTTCCATTAAAAAGTAAAATCAAATATTTATTTGAATTTAAACTTATTAATTATACTTTCAAATTTATTGATTCTTTTTATAGTGGATTTTGCTATTAAACTACCTTCGTGTATTAATTTCCCATCAAGATAAGTATAAATATAACCTATTTTATCTCCCTTTTCTATAGGTGCTTCTATAGTATCAGGTACGTCAATACTAAGTTTTATATTTTCTCTTTCTCCCTCTTTAAAAGGATAAAACAAACTGTTTTCAGTTACTAAGTTGAGATATTCCTTATTTCCATTTAAAACATAAATTTTTTTAATGAATTGATTGCTATCATATACAAATTGTCTGTTATAATTATTGAATCCATAATCTAATAGTTTATAATTATCATTAAACCAATTACTTGCATTTAGAGATACAGCTATAAGATGCATACCATTTCTCGTGGCAGATGAAACTAAACACCTACCTGATCTCATGGTATATCCAGTTTTTACTCCATCCCCCCCATTATATTCCCAAAGAGTTTTATTCTTATTGTAAAAATAATTGTTCTCCTCCCTATCTGCAGTATAGGATTTAGACTTTACTATATTACCAAATTCTTCATAAGAAAATGCTTCTTTTGTTATTAATGCCAAATCATATGCTGTGGAATAATGTGAATCATCATGTAAACCATGTGGGTTAGCAAAATTAGTATTTATTGCTCCTATGGATTGTGCTTTTTTATTCATTAAAGATACAAAACCTTCTAAAGAACCTCCAATATAATTAGCAATTGCCACAGATGAATCATTACCTGATCTTAACATTAGACCATAAAGCATGTCTTTTAATGAAAGAACTTCCCCTTCTCTTAAATATATACTGGATCCTTCTACTCCAATACATTCTCCTTTAGCTGCTATTTTATCGTCTAGTTTCCCATTTTCTAAGGCAACTAAAGCAGTCATTATCTTTGTAGTACTTGCCATAGGCATCTTTTTATGTGCATTTCTTTCATATAAAACTCTTCCTGTTTCAGCATCTATTAAAACATATGATTCTCCACTTAAATTTAGGTCCTCACCATATGCTATATTCCAGCTTAAAATAATCATTACAATTATAATAAGATATATTGTTTTCTTCATATAATACCCTCCTTAAATATAAATAATTTAAAAGAAGCAAGATATTCATCCTGCTCCTATGGAAAATTATTTATAAACCTTTACTTCATTTCAGTAGTATTGGCAGTTTCCGCTGTATTCATAGTATCATTTTTACTAGTAAATGATTTCTGTAAGTTATCAGTCATTTTTTCAACAAATCCAAATAGATTTGTTAAAGCACTACTACCTTCATCTACTGTCAACAACTTTATTTGTTCATTACCAACTACAATAAATCCTACAGGGGATACTGCAACTCCTGCTCCACTTCCACCACCAAAGGGCAGTTTTTCTTCCTGTCCATTATTTTTTCCTCTATTAAACTCACTACCACCCGATGCGAATCCAAAGGAAATTTTAGATACAGGTATTATTACAGACCCATCTGCTGCATGGACTGCTTCACCTACTATAGTATTTACATCTACCATTTCTTTTAGATTATTCATTGTAGTTTTCATTAAGCCTTCTATTGGATGTTCTGGCAACACTATCTCCACCTTCTTTTCTTTCTTTTAAAATTCTAATGTATGCAATAATAATATAAACCAATTTTACATTAATTATACATAAAAAAAATATTTCAAATACATCTGCATCAAAAATAGGATTTACCTGTATGTTTTTTTCTTTAATTTTGTCTATATTTTTATTTCTGAAGATATAAGCAAAACAGCCATTGACTATTGCCCAAATAATTCCAATAGACATACCTAGTAAACTGGGATCTTTAAATCCAATATTCATCTTAAAATGTATTTTTTTTACATTACCACCATGAATCATATAATATATATAATCTTTAGGATTTATTTTAAATTTGATTTTTCTATTTTTATATTTAGTTTCCTCCTTTTTAGTTGAATCAATTTCTTTTTTTATAAGTCCGAATAAATATGTAATAATTATTTTATATTTTGATTCATCAGTAAACTCATAGTATATATTAACTTTTAATGGCATAATAAATAAAATTACAAATAAAAACAATGAAAATATAACATATAGCATTTAATCACATCCTTTTAAGGTCACTATGTAATATTTCCCAAAAAAGAAAAATAATACTAAGTTTTAGTATTATTTTTCATCTTCTCTACTATCAAAATCATCAATAAGTTCATTTAATGGTGGTAAGTTTTCCAAACCTTCCAATCCAAAAGTTCTTAAAAAAACATCTGTAGTTCCATATAATATTGGACGTCCTACTCGTTCAAGTCTTCCAATTTCTTCTATTAATTCCCTGTCCGTCAATGTTTCTATTGCCTTATCACATCTTACACCTCTTATGGCTTCTATATCGGATTTAATAATGGGCTGTCTATAAGCTATAATAGATAATGTTTCTAAGGCAGCGTTAGATAAATTTTTTACTACCTTAGGACTAGATAATTTTTTTATCCATGAAAAATGTTCAGGTCTTGTTCCCAACTGATAGGAATCATTTACTTTTATTATTTTCAACCCTCTCATATTATAATCGAATTCATCTATCATTTCACTCATAATAGTACCCACTTCTTCTTTATCTAATTCTAAAATTGAAGCTATGTCTTTAATCTCCAGAGGATCACCCCAAGTAAATAATAATGCCTCAATAATTGATTTAAGCTCTTTAGAATCCATACATATTACTCCTTTTCTATTCTTCTACTAATGACTAAGTCAGAAAAATCCTCCTCTTGAAATACATTTATATACTTAAGTCTAATTAATTCCAGTACAGATAAAAAATAAGTTATTATTTGATTTTTAGTACTATCTTCATCAATTAAAGAACTAAATTTTAATACTCCTCCTACTACTATATTACTTTTTATACTTTCCATGCACTCTTCTAATGTATATTCTTCCCTTTGAATCTCTCCAATGTCTAGACTTAATGTAGTCTTATTTCTTTTCTTAATAATATTATTTATGGATTTTAGTAATACTTCTATATTTAAACCTTCCAGTTGAAAGTCTTCACTTTCCAACTCTATTAAATCTTCTTTTGGCTTATAATAAACTTTAGAATATATATTTTCTAAAGTTTTTAATTCATTTGCTGCATTTTTATATTTTTTATATTCTACTAGCTTTCTGACTAACTCTACCCTAGGATCTACTTCTTCAAGTTCTAACTGCATATCTTCCGAAGTAGTTTTGTTTGGAAGTAATAATTTAGATTTTATTTCTAAAAGCGTGGCTGCCATTACTAAAAATTCGCCTGTTACTTCTAAATTCAATTCTTCCATTTGACGAATATATTCTACAAATTGTTCTGCTATGAGACTAATAGGTATATCGTATATATCTATTTCCGCCTTATCAATAAGATGAATTAATAAATCCATAGGACCTTCAAAAGCATCTATTACTATTTTGTAATCCATCTACTTTACCATCCTACTATAAAGATTAATAAATTTAATACTGCATCTATAATAGGTCTCATTAACTTATCTACAGTATTAGTAGCTATTAAAATAATAAGAATTAAATAGAAATATCTCTCATATTTATAGAAATAATATTCTAATTTTTTAGGAAGTAAAGATGCAACTATCTTTGAGCCGTCTAAAGGTGGAAAAGGAAGTAAATTAAACACACCTAGCATAATATTATACCATAGAGTTATAAATAATATTTCAAATACTATGGCATTGGTAATCAAATCTAAAGATAAAATAAATCCAACAATAAAAGCTATTATAAAATTAGATATAGGACCCACTAAAGAAACCATTATAGTACCTAGTTTTCTATTCTTAAAATTAAAAGAATTTATAGGAACAGGCTTGGCCCATCCAAATCTAAATAAAAGTAGAAAAATGAATCCTGTTAAATCAAGATGTTTTAAAGGATTTAAGGTTAATCTCCCTGCATCCTTTGCTGTAGAATCCCCTAATTTATAAGCCATCAATCCATGAGCTAGTTCATGGAATATAATAGCAGTAAAAAGACCTGGTAAATTATAAATCATATCCATTATTAACACCTTTCTTTCTATTAATCTATATTATAACATTATACAACCTCGACTCAATAAAGTCGAGGTTGTATAAAAAATCTTTATATCAAATAATTATCTTCCCTTTAAATAATTATTTATAAATTTATTTAAAATATTAACTAAATTTGCCTTTTCTACATCAGATTTAGAAACTAATTTTATCCTATCCATTTCTTTTCCATCTATTTTGATTATTAATTCTCCTATTTCATCCCCTGCTAATATAGGTGCATGTAGTATATCTGGTAAGACAGTCTCCTTTTCAATATTACCTTTCTTACCTTTTGGTAATAGTACATAAGAATCTTTGGAAAGCATTATATCCACTTCTTCTAACTTACCTTTTTCTACAGGTATTGTGGCCAAAATATCTCCCTTCTTACCAATCTCAGCAGAATCATAGTTTGCAAATCCATAATCTAACATTCTTTTAGCTTCATTAAATCTAGTCTTTGAATCAGTAGCTCCCATAACTACTGCTACTAATTCTAAATTACCTTTCTTTGCAGATCCAGATACACAGAAACCTGCTTCATTTGTAGAACCAGTTTTTACACCAGTAGTTCCATCATATTCTTTAATTAATCTATTGGTATTTACCATGGTCTGTATACTGTTTTTATTTTTTCCTACAGTTAAATCTTCCATATAAATAGTCAACCATTCGTGAACTTTTTCGTACTTTAACAATTCCTTAGACATTAAAGCTACATCATATGCAGAAGTATGATGCTCATTATGAGGTAATCCACTACAATTATAAAATTGAGTATTTCGCATACCTAATTCATTAGCTTTTTGGTTCATCATCTTTACAAATATATCTTCTGAACCCGATATATGTTCAGCTAAAGCTACTGAAGCATCATTTGCAGACCTTATTACAATAGCCTTAAATAAATTTTCCACAGTTTGAGTTTCTCCTGCTTCTAGAAATACTTGAGAACCACCCATTCCTGCTGCATACTCACTTACCATTACTTTATCGTCCAGAGTAATTTTACCTTTGCTTAAAGCTTCCATACCCAGTACCATAGTCATTATTTTAGTTATACTAGCTGGAGCCAATTTTTCATCTTCATTTAATTTATAAAGAACAGCACCAGTATTAATGTCCATAAGTACTGCTGATTTAGCATTAATCTTTAAATCCTCTACTGCATATATTTCTGATGGAATAGAAGTGATTAAAATTAAAAGCAATAATATGGCGGATATAAGTTTCTTTTTCAAGCTATTACCTCCATTTCATATGTTTGCTTTTATATTAACCACAAAATCTTTACTTATGCAATGTCTAAGTTCTTTACATTAATTGGAAATAATCTATTCTATTTCTTTATAAATTAATTGTTTTTTAGCATTATTTTTATCACCAATCAAATATATTTCATGTAGCCTCCTCTCTACTTCTTCGGCTTTCTCCATATTATTTAAATGAATATAAGCTAAGACTTCACCTAACTCTACCTTATCATCTACCTTTTTATTTAAAACAATACCTACAGCTAAATCCAGTTTAGATTCTATGGTTTCCCTTCCTGCTCCTAAATATAAGGCAGCTTTGCCAATTTCTTCTGCATCAATAGATTTAACATATCCTTCCACCTTCGATTTAACTTCCACTATATACTTAGCCTTTGGAAGCAAATCAGTATCTTTCACATAGGAAATGTCCCCTCCTTGATGTTGTACTAGCTCTATTAATTTCTCATAGGCTTTACCTGATTTTATAACATTTATTAACATATTTCTTCCATCTTCTTCTTTGTCCACTTTTTTAGCAAGAAGCAGGAGTTTAGAACCTAATTTTAAGCAAAGCTCGTACAAATCATTTGGTCCATTACCCTGTAAAGTTTCTATTGCCTCTTTTACTTCCAAAGCATTTCCTATGGCTTTACCTAAAGGCTCATCCATATTTGTAACTATGGCTATGGTCTTTCTACCATAAGAATTCCCAATATCAACCATTTCATTTGCTAGAGAAATAGCATCATCTATATTTTTCATAAATGCTCCAGAACCAACTTTTACATCTAAGATTATGGCATCTGACTCTATAGCAAGTTTTTTACTCATAATACTTCCAGCTATTAAAGACAGATTTTCAACTGTAGCCGTAACATCTCTTAAAGCATATAATTTTTTATCTGCCGGAGTAATATTTCCCGTCTGGCTACAAATAGAAATATTAATATCATTGGTGTTTCTCACAAATTCATCATTACTTAATTCAACTTTAAAATTCTTAATAGACTCTAATTTATCTAAAGTACCACCAGTATGCCCCAATCCTCTACCAGACATTTTTACAAAGGGAACACCACAGGCTGCAATCATAGGCCCTAATATCAATGTTACACTATCTCCTACTCCTCCAGTAGAATGCTTATCTACCTTTATACCATTTATATTAGATAAATCAAATGTATCTCCTGAATTAATCATAGCCTTTGTTAAATCTAAAGTTTCTCTTTTATCCATTTTGTTAAAATAAATAGCCATTAATAAAGCTGACGCCTGATAATCTGGAATATTTCCATTTGTATAATTTTCAACAAAATAATTAATTTCTTCAGTACTTAAAGAGTAACCATCTCTTTTTTTCTTAATAATATCATAGATTCTCATAAGCTCAACTCCTATTATATATTATTAATTATTTCTATTAATAGTCTTTCAAAATTGTTCTTTACTTTATTGGAAGTCTCTACTACTTCTTCATGATTAAGGGGCTGGTCTAATATTCCAGATGCCATATTAGTTATACAGGATATTCCTAAAACTTTAATATTCTCGTGATTAGCAATTATTACTTCTGGAACAGTGGACATACCAACTGCATCAGCACCTACAATTCTAGCCAGTTTTACTTCTGCCGGTGTTTCATATGTAGGCCCTGTAAACCACATATAAACCCCTTCCTTTAAGTTTAATCCTAGTTTTTCTCCTATTTCTTTAGTCATTTTAATATATTCTCTATTATATGGTTTCGACATATCAACAAATCTAGGACCTAAATCATTTAAATTTTCACCGATTAATGGATTTTGTCCTGTAAAATTAATATGGTCTGTAATTATCATCAAGTCTCCTGGAGTAAACTCTGTATTTACACCACCTGCTGCATTAGTTACTATAAGACTTTCTACACCTAAGCTAGTCATTACTCTAATGGGAAAAGTAACATCTTTTAGTGGATAGCCTTCATAATAGTGAAACCTGCCCTGCATGGCAACAACTACTTTACCTGATAGTTTTCCTATTACTAACTGTCCAGCATGGCCTTCTACAGTTGACTTAGGAAAATTAGGTATATCTGTATATTTAATTATAGTAGGATTTTCGATTTTATCTGCCAGACTTCCTAGTCCTGATCCTAACACTAATCCAACTTTAGGTAAATCTGTAGTTTTTGATGCTATAAACGTAACTGCCTCTTTTATTTTATTTATGTATTCCATTTCTTTTCCTCCTATGCTCTTGGATGTGATTTTTTATATACTTCTCTTAACTCTTCATCATTAGATGCAAATGAATATATATGTGTTGTAGATATATCAGAGTGTCCTAAAATTTCCTGAACCGTCTTAATATCTGCGCCGTTCTCTATTAAATGTACTGCAAAGGAATGTCTCAAGGTATGAGGAGTTATGATCTTATCTATATTAGCTTTTTTAGTATATTGTTTTATTATTTTCCAAAATCCTTGTCTACTCAATCTATTACCGCTATAATTTATAAAAAGTGGTTCTTCATCACTTTTATCTTTAGGTCTATATATGGAAATGTAGCTATTTAATGCCTCCAATGCCAAAGTACCAATAGGTATTACTCTATGATTATCATCATTTTCTTTTACAGCAAGTAGTCCTAACTCTAAATCTATATCATTAATATTAATAGAAATTATCTCTGAAACCCTAAGACCAGTAGCATATAACAATTCAAGCATTGCCTTGTCCCTAGTTTCTTTAAAATTCTTTGACTTAGGCTGAGATAATAAAAGATTGACTTCATCAATAGTTAAAATAGAAGGTATTTTTTTTTCTGTCTTTGGTGATTTTAAATTTAATGTTGGATCCTCTTTGACTATATTATTATTTAATAAAAATTGAAAGAAACATCTAATGGAAGCTAAACTTCTGGATATTGTAGATGTAGCTTTACCTTCTTTCTGTAAACTCATTAGATATGTAATAATAATGGTTTTATTTGTATCTTCATATCCTTTGATTTCATGTTCTAATAGATACTCCCTGAATTGTAAAATATCTCTGCTATATGCTTCTAATGTATTTTTTCTCAATTTCTTTTCTTCTTTTATATAATCTAAATAATCTATCATAATCCTGTCTGACATTTTACTTCTCCTTTGTAGTGATTTTAAAAGCTATAATTTAAATTGAATTAAATTCAATAAATAAGGAGTAAAGAATCCTTCTATTAAAACTCCCAATATAATAATTATAAAAAACAATAAAATTAAAATTGAATAGTCTATCATATTATTATTGACTTTACCTTTTTTATTTTTTGTACTATAGAGTGAATAAGTTATTCCTAATGCACCTATTGCCAAAAATCCAGGTATAATTATTAAATAATGAGGCAAAAGACCTGATGATGCAAATATAAAACCTTTCATTCCAAATTTTTTAACTAGAAAACCAACTGTCACTCCTATGGTTATACCTTTTAAAGAAACAATTAATGGTATAATTAATACTCCTATGCTAATTAGACTTGAAAACCAAATGATTAATATCATCTTTGTATTGTAGAATAAAGATGATTTAAATATATTTATTGATTTAGAGTTTCCTACTTGTATATACTCAAAAATCCAGCTAAAATAGTTAGCAAACTTTAAACTTTCTTCATAATTCAGTCTGTTAATTAAAAATGCCCCAGCAATTATACCTAATATAAAACAAATAGTTAAAATAAAATATACACTAAAATTAGATTGAAAATGTCTTTTGCTTAAATTTCTAATTCTTACAGATAACAATTTATTTTCCCCCTTTGTATACAAGCCTTATACATTATTATGCTAAAAGGGAGAATAATATCACTTATTGTTTTTTGTCTAAATATTTTTTTGCAAAGTTAATACCTATTATGGTTTTACTATCTATTATTTCACCTCTATCAACCATCTTAACAACTTCATCCATACTATACTTTACAATTTCAATAAATTCACCAGTATCTGGATTAGGTTCTCCTTCCATTAAATCTGTAGCTAAAAATAAATATATTTTTTCATTACAAAAACCAGGAGATGTATAGAATTCTGTTATATATTCTATTTTTTGAGCCTCTAATCCTGTTTCTTCTTTTAGTTCTCTTACGGCTGTTTCCCTTGGTTCTTCATTTACTTCTAATTTACCAGCAGGAATTTCAAGCAAAAATTTCTCAACTGCTTTTCTATATTGTTTTACAAGAATAATAGAGTTATCATCAGTTAAAGTTACTATTGCTACTCCCCCTGGATGCTCAATAATCTCTCTTTTAGAATATTTTTTATCTGGTATTTCTACGGTATCTACTCTTAAATTAAGTATTTTCCCCTCATATAATTTGTCTGATTTCATAGTTTTTTCTTCAAATATCATAAATATCCTCCTCTATTAAAATAGACTTGTTACATATTGTCCTACAGAACCTAAACTAATAAAATAATCTTTATCATCTTCTATTGTTCTTCCCATAGAACTTGTTTTTAAATTAAACTTATCCATTGCTTTCTGAATCTTTTCCCCATTTTGGAATATGATATTATGTTTTTCCTGAATTTTTGCTTTGCTTATTTGATTTATAATATAATCTTCTTTTTCTTTTTCTAAATAAGGTAAAACTATATTTGCTCTAGTATTAGTAATCTGAGACAAAACTGTAATAGTATGATGACTAATACCTTTATGTCTTTCTCTTAAATCTTTAAAGCTTATTCTAGGTACAGCAACCGCTAATCCTCCTAGATTATTTATAGCATCAACTATATAACCTTGCTCCATACCTGTAAATCCATATTTCGTACCACTTCCTACAATTCCAGGACCCATAGATATTATTGTTATATCTCCTTTTAGTATTTCCTTAGCAGCTATTAAACCTGTATATATATTTATAGTCTCTAAATCTCCACCAAATGCGTGTCCTACAGTTATTGTCTTATTCAGTATTTCCTTATGCTTTAAATCACGGACAGTGTTGCTAAATGCTATTGGTAATGCTCCACCATCTGTCATAATGTAGTTAATATTCAAATCTTTATTTATATATTTAATCATAGCAGCAATAGGTGCAACCATGCTATGTAGAGTGGATACAACAAATACATGATTATCTAACGATTTAAAGTCATTAAATATATTATGATAGGGACTATCTTCCTCCTCTGTTACTAAACAACTCATTTGATAAGGAGTATATCTTAATTTCATTATATGTCCTGGCCCTTTAGATTCCATTACTTTATTTCTATGATTATATATAATAAAGTGGCACCCCCCTGTACCTAGACATAGATCGACTGCTGTAGTATTTAATACAACTTCATCTTCTACATTAACTTCACCTGTAAAAGCCTTGTAATTTACAGCTTTACATACTTTACCCTCAACATTAACATTAACTATGGTTATATCTTTTTCATCATTAATTATGGATTTTACAATTCCACTTCTATAATTAATCAAACTATTTCACTACCTTCCTATATTGTCTAAAAACTTCAGAAATCTATTGCTGTCAATAACTTTAGAGAAAGATACCTTTTCAGCCATAATATGAAAAATAATCAGTATCAATAAAATTATTCCTCTAGTCATAGTATTGAAATATGATGCAGTATATATACCTAATGTAAATCCTAAAGCATTAGAACCTACATCGCCCATCATTGCCTTAGCTTTTAAATCTAATCCTATATAAGGTATAAGTATGCCCCAAAATGAAAATAAAATATATGTATTCTCATTTTTAAAGCTAGTTAAAAATAATAATATGGAAATAATTAAAAAAACCTTAGTTGCCCTGCCAGGACGTAAATCAAATAAATTAATAAAATTAGTAAATAAACCAATTAATAATGAATTAATAATAAAGTCAACTAATGTATGAGAAATAGAAGAACTGACTACCAAGGCAATAAAAAATCCTAAAAAAGCTTTAATTGCCCCTGTTGTAAGAACTCCTTTAAAAAAAGATTTTATATGTCCTTTTAATCCCTTTATTTTTTTTTCTCCTATTAAATCGTCTAATAATCCTATTAATCCAATAAAGCTTATTCCTAAAAGATACACTAAATTAAAATTACTATTAAAATCAAATAATATTTCCATAGTTCCCAATGTGGCTACTTGAACAAATATAAATAAAAGACCCATGGATATTGGTATAGTTTTTGATTCATAGTTTTCACAAACCACATTTGCATTCAATAGCAAATCCTTAATCATTGGCAGTCCAATACAAGATAAAATAATAGATATAGCAAAACTAATTATCATCATATTATCACCCTCTAAAATACATTACTATAAATGTCTTTAATATATCTATAAATTGTTTTCCCCTATGAATAAAGCCCTGTAAATTTCTTTGACTATACCTATGATTCATAGTTACTGGTACTTCCATTATTGAAAAACCGTTATTTATAGTTTGAATAGTCATTGCCACTTCTATACCATATCTATCTGGTATATAGTTCATTTTCTCTATAACTTGCTTTTTATATACTCTTTGTCCAGATAAAGATGTATCTATTTCTTTTTTAGTAAAAAAATAAATTCCACTTTTTGCAAATCTCTTTACTATACCAAATCCACCTTTAGTATTAGTCATTGTACTTCTATCTGAAAATTTAGCTATAGATACATCCACCTCCCCATTTATTACGGGTAAAATTAATTTTTCTGTTTGAATACTAGATTCCCCTAAATCTCCATCAATAAATGCAATATAATCATATTTTAAAGTCTCTATTGCTTTTCTCATTGCATAGCCTTTGCCACAATTTTTTTCTAAGTTAATTACAGATACATCAAGAGAATTGATGACTTCTAATGTATTGTCTTGTGAACCATCATTTACCACAACAATTTCATCAATTAAGTCTATTTTCTTTAAGCTTTCTATTGTATTTACAATTAAATCTGACTCATTATAAACAGGAACTACACATACGAGTCTACCTTTTTCCTCCATATTATCTCTCCTATTCATTCTTCAACTGCATCACGAAAATGAGGAATTATACTTTCTGAAATGTTTTTAATTCCATAATGTCCGCCCATTCCATCTATGGCAAATATCATTGCTACTTTGCCTATGGTCATATCTACATTATCTACTGTAGAAATTCCCAAGTCTTTGTATCCAGGCATATAGGAATAATTAACATTAGATTTTTCTACACCTAATATTGGTATATTGTATTTTTTAGCTGTTTCAACAATATATCTGTCTAGCTGATTTATCCTCTTAGGGGATTCAATTAAACTTCCTCCACATATAATAATATAATCTACACTTTCTTCATAATTACCAATAGTTTCTATGAACCCCCATCTCTCCAAGTCATCAAATATATGATTTGTTTTTCCTGTTATTATGGATTCTGCTATTATAGTTGCTGTAGATTCTACTGGATTCTTAGATATATTTAGTTCTAAACTCTTATATAAATCATTTAAATCCTCTTTATTGGTCATAATATTATTTAATGTAGTAACATTTATTACTTTAGCACCTGCTAATTCCAAATCCCTACCTATTCCAGACGTAACGTAATCTTCATTGGTTCCTATGATTCCTATATTTAATCCTTTTAATTTATCTTTTATTAAATATCCATAACTAGAATCAATATATTCATCTTTATATCCAATTTCTAATTCTAATTGTTCTTCATTTAATTTAAGTTCTTTGTTTTCTATAATTAAAGTTTCAAATTGTGATTCTACTATTTCTCCTATTATATCCTTTTGCTCAGTTATAAAATCTTGAGTATCAATGGTAAATCCAATAAATATTCCTATACCCAGTGCTATAAAAATAGAAACAATAGAGATTATATAAAATCGCATACTAGGTAACATATCTTACCTCCTTAGTGACCTAAAAATAGTCTTAGTTTAATTTTCAGTAATGTTAAAAAGCTTCTAGTAATAGGATTTATAAGAATTAAGATAGATATAGGAATGAGAGCTGCCACTACAATGAACCAGAGATACTTAGGTTTAAATGTAGAAGTATAAAGTTTATTTACACCTCTAGCGTCTACCAACTTTCCACCAACTTTAAGCCTTACTAAAAACGTACTAGACATACCTTTTCTTCCTTTTTCTAAAAAATCAATCATATTTGTATGAGTTCCTACTGCTACAATTAAATCAGCACCTTTTTCATATGCTAAAAGCAAAGCTATATCCTCACTGGTTCCTGGTAATGTAAAGATTTTAGGTTCTATGCCTATGGACCTTACTCTATCTAAACCTGGAGCTTTTCCATTGGCATAGGCATGTACTACTACATCTTTGGCCATCAATAAGGCTTTATCTGATACACTATCCATATCACCAATTATAATGTCTGGAGTAAATCCAAATTCAAGTAAAGCATCTCCTCCACCATCTACACCAATTAAAACTGGTTTTACATCCTCTATATAAGATTTTATCGTAATTAGATCTACCTTATAATCCTTGCCTCTTACTACAACTAATGCATGTCTTTCATTTATATCAGTATTAACTTCAGGGATTTTAATATTACCAGTAACTAAGCTTTTCTCCTTTTTTGCATATTCTAATGTATTTTCAATAAAAGCATCTAATTCTCTTTCTATATTATCATAACCTAATTTTGTTAATTCTTCAATCATACTAGGACTAATATATGTGCACTTTCCTATTTCTTTTCCCATAAAAATTATGGATTCATCAATGATTTCAATAAAATCTCCTTCTTTAACTTTTTCAAATATATATTCATTTTCAACTTCAAATATTGGTATTTCTTTTTCCATTAAAATTGCTGGTCCCCTATTTGGATATTTTCCACTTATGGTTTTCTCTGTATTAATTATACAGGAAACTTTCTTATCTACTAAAGATAAAGCGGCTATTTCGTCTAAATCTTTATGAGATATAACTGCAATGTCTTTACTTTCTAATCTATTTACTAGATTTTTCGTTTTCTTATCTTTTTTTATAATTCCTTTTATATACATAAACTACCTCCGAACAATGTATATACTATTATTGACAAAATACAATATATTATATCATATTATTAGCTTAATTATAATTAATTTTAAAGACACTCTTCTAAAGAAAATTTGAAGAGTGTCTTTAATTAAAAGCTTGAGGATAATCCTTCTTGTTCTAATCTTAACTTATCGGCGATGAGTGCTATAAACTCACTATTTGTTGGTTTCCCTTTGTTATTGCTTACAGTATAACCAAATAGCCTATTTATAGTATCTATTTTCCCTCTAGTCCAAGCTACTTCAATAGCGTGTCTAATTGCCCTTTCTACCCTAGAAGGAGTTGTATTAAATTTAATTGCAATGTTAGGATACAATTCCTTGGTTATAGCACCTAAAAAGTCCATATCCTCAATTACCATAAAGATAGCCTCTCTCAAATATAAATATCCCTTTATATGTGCAGGAATTCCTATTTCATGTATTATTTTAGTTATTTTTGCTTCTAAGTTTTTTTCACCAGCAATATTAATTTTACTAGGTATATTGGGTACATTACTCATATAGGATTCAGGTGTTTCTTTAGAATATATAATAGTATTGTCAATTCCTACAACTTGTTTTAATCTCTTTATAAATACCTGAAAATCAAAAGGCTTTACTACATAATAGTGTGCCCCTAATTCTATAGCCCTTTGAGTTATTTTATCTTGTCCTACTGCTGATAATACGATTACCTTTGGTTGCCTATTGGAATTAAATGAACTGGACTCTCTTAATCTCTCTAATACCTCTAACCCATCTAAATGAGGCATAATTATATCTAATATTAATACCTCTGGTTCTTCTCTCTCTATAACCTCTAAAGCTTCTATTCCATCCTTTGCCGTACCCACTACTTGAAAATCATCATAGGATGATATAAAGCGAGTTAAAATGTCACTAAACTCCCTATTATCATCTGCTATTACAACTTTTATTTTGCTCATATTTTATCCCCCTGTTTCGTGAAATTTATAGCAACATAATATACTAATTCGACAAATTTACAAAAACTCCTTCTTTTTTTCAAAAAAATTTAAACAAATAAGCCTTTAAGGCTTATTTGTTTGTTCTAACATCCATTCAATATATATTCCATAACCTTTAGTGGGATCATTTACAAAAACATGAGTAATAGCTCCAATTAGTTTATCATCTTGAATTATAGGACTTCCACTCATTCCCTGTACTATTCCACCAGTTTTATCTAAAAGTCTTGAATCAGTAATCTTAACAATCATGCTTTTTTGATCAGCTTTTGATTGCTGCTGTATTTTAGTTATTTCAATTTCAAATTTTTCTACTTTATTATCATCAACTGTACTTAATATATATGCTTTTCCTTCTTTTACTTCTTCTTTAAATCCAATTGGTATAGGTTCACTAAGATTGAAATTTAAGTTTTCTTCATTTATAGTTCCATATATACCATAAGGACTATTTATTGATATATCTCCTAACAGGTTTTTGGTTTCATAAAATACTCCTCTAATTTCCCCAGGAGTTCCTTTTTTACCCTGTTCAATCTTCGATATTTTAGCATTCATTATTTTACCTTTTTCTACAGATAGCAAACCTCCTGTATCTGTATCTACAATTCCATGACCTAATGCTCCAAATTCATTAGTTTCTTTGTTATAGTAAGTCAATGTTCCTATACCTGAAGTTTTATCTCTTACCCAAATTCCTAATCTATAACAATTATCTTGGATACTTTTAACAGGTATTGATTTTGTCAAAAACTCTGCTTTATTTCTTTGTACAAGTATTTCTACTGTAGTATCTTTTAAATCATTTAGAACATTAACTACATGCTGTGCATCTGTAACTTTTGTTCCATTTATCTCTAAAATACTGTCTCCTACTTTTAAACCTGCATCTTTAGCTGGACTCTTTCTTTCTCCATTAACATCAATTACATCAGTTACAGCCACTACTAATACACCTTTTGTATTTAGTCTGACACCAATAGCATTTCCTCCAGGTATTAGATGAGGCCTATTAATTACATTTATATTATAGTTTTTTATAGGTATAAAACCTAAAAGTTTTAATTGAATTTCTGCTTCTCCTGAATCTAAGCCATTTAATTTATAGGACTTTTTCAATCCAATATTTTCAGCTGCACTTAAACTAGCCTCTACTACATTTTCTTTTTCATGGTTAATACTTAAAAAAAATGGAAATGATATATCTAGGCTTTTATTTTCTCCTTTTACCACATTTATATTAGAAGGATAAAATAAAATTTTGTTAGTTTTTACACTTAAACTTAGAATAAATAATATTAGAATCGAAATTAGAATTTTATGGCCAAATTTTAATCTCCCCAAGAACTATCACTCTCCTATTTTGCTTAGTCGTCTTCACCTCCAACTTTTAAATTCATATATAATTTAGCCTTTTTTCAAACTAATTATTCTCTAATAAAAAATTTTTAAATGTCAACTAACTTAAGTTTTTCCATATAAAAAAGACTACCTTGAAAATATTATAAGGAAGTCTTTAGAGAATCTTATTTGTATAATTTTTTTATAATGAATAAGAAATTCTACCTTTTATCTTTTATAAAAACATACTTTCTGTAAATAAATTTTATATAGAAGCTTGTGTTATAAAATTTAATGAATTAATTAGATCTTTTAATTTTTTTAGACATTTCTATCATTTCATACGCATGTTTAAGAGTAGTATCTGTTAAATCAATGCCACCTAATAATCTAGCCATTTCTTTTACTCTATCCTCATCTGAAAGTTTATTTACTATGGTTCTAGTTTTGTTTTCTAAAGTAATTTTATTTATAACAAAATGGCTATCTGCTAATGCAGTAATTTGTGGCAAATGTGATATACATATTACTTGATGATTATTTGAAATTTGATGAATTTTTTCTCCTACAATTTGAGCAGTTCTTCCTGAAATTCCTGTATCTATTTCATCAAATATCATAGTAGGTATATTATCAGAAAAAGCTAAAATGCTTTTGAAAGCTAACATTATTCTAGACATTTCTCCACCAGATACAATTTTTGATAAAGGTTTTAAATCTTCTCCTAAATTTGTAGATATAAGAAATTCTATTTTATCTGCTCCCTCAGAAGTAAATGTAGAAGTTTTTTCAAAATTTACTTTAAAATCTATTTTTGTCATTCCTAAAAACCTTAATTCATCTTTTATATCCGTTTCCAATTTTCTAGATATTATTTTTCTTTTTTCAGTTAACTTTTCAGAAATAAGTTTTAGTTTTTTTTCCAGTTCAATTATTTTAGCATTTGTTTGTTCGAATTCTTTTTCAAAGTTTAAAAGTTCATCTAACCTTTCTTGAGACTTATCTTTAAAAGCTAAAATTTCATCTAGGGTATTTCCATATTTTTTTTTCAATTTATTTACCATATTGATTCTTTCATATAAAAAACTTAATCTTTCTGAGTCTATAAAGATATTCTCAAAATATTTTTGCATTTCCCTATATAAATCTTGAAATTCATAATTTATATCTACAAGTCTTTTATAAAAATCTATGATTTCCTCATCTAATTTTTTTGCACTATTCATAGCAGAAATACTTCTATTTATTAAAGTGGATATATTGGGAGAATCAAAGTTTTCATTGTTTATACAAAGTAATGTTTCTTCCATAAGCTTAGTTATCTCTTCGATATTTGATAGTTTTTTATATTCTATTTCTATATTACTTTCATCATCTGGAGTTAATTCAATATCAACTATTTCTTCTATTTGAAACTTTAATATATCTATTTCTCTATCTCTTTCACTTCCACTTATGGAAAGATTTTTTAATTTATTTTTTTCATTTGACCATTCTTCATAATAATTTTTAATTTGGAATTTTAATTCAAATAATTCTTTATCCCCGAAAGAATCAACTAATAATTGATGATTAGATGAATCTAAAAGAGATTGATGTTCGTGTTGTCCAAAAATATCTACTAATTTTGTTGTTATATTTTTTAACATAGTTAAAGTAATACTTCTTCCATTTACTCTAGATAAACTAGGTCCATTCAAATAGATTTCTTTAGAGATAATCAATATATTGTCCTCATCCATATCTATGGAGTATTCGTTTAATATAGGTCTTATAACAGATGGATTCTCTATATGGAATACTCCTTCTAGTAATGCTTTCTCCTTCCCAGATTGAATAAAATCTCGACTGGACCTTGAACCTAAAATTATACCTATGGCTTCAATTAAAATTGATTTTCCCGATCCTGTTTCTCCTGTAATAATATTTAAACCCTTAGTAAAATTTATTTTTAAGTCCTCAATAATTGCAAAATTTTTAATACTTAATTCAACTAACATATAAAAACCCCCAAATGATTAAAATCATATTTAACTAAGAGTATTGTGAGCTTCTTCAATAACTTTGGCAATTAATTCTTCCTTAATAGAATCATTTATATCATTTTTTAAATATATTAGAAATTCAATATTTCCAGTAGCTCCAGTTATAGGTGAATAAGTAAGACACGAAACTCCTAACCCAAGTTCATTAGAAAATTCAGCTACAGTTTTTATCACCTCAAAGTGAATATCCTTATCTCTAATTATTCCTTTTTTACCCACCTTATCTCTACCAGCTTCAAATTGTGGTTTTATCAATGCAATAATTTCTCCATTTTCGCTTAATAAACTCTTAGCTACAGGTAAAACTAAGCGTAAAGAAATAAAGGATACATCAATGGATATAAAGTCAATTTCCTCTTTAATATCTTCCTTAGTTACATTTCTTATATTAGTTCTTTCCATAACTATTACTCTTGAGTCATTTCTTAGTTTCCAATCTAATTGTCCATATCCTACATCAACAGCAAAGCTTTTAGATGCTCCGCTTTTTAACATACAGTCCGTAAATCCTCCAGTAGAAGCCCCTATATCCATGCAAACCTTGTTTTCCAAATTTAGGTCAAATGATGCTATAGCCTTTTCTAGTTTCAATCCTCCACGACTTACATATATATTCGGATTTTCTTTAATAGTAATTTCTGTATTTTCATCTATTTTTTCCCCTGGTTTATCTATACGCTGATTCCCAACAAAAACTGAGCCTTCCATTATTACTCTTTTACCCTTTTCTCGTGAATCTACTAAACCCTTTTCATAAAGAATTATATCTGCTCTTTTTTTCACTTATCATCTCTCCATATTAGTCACTTTTTATTTTTCCTTTTATTAGGCAATATATCTATGCCTAAGTGTTTATTGGTAAAATTTAATATCTTAGCTATACCATAAATAATCTTTTCATAATTAAACAAGGCTATGGACTTGCCAAATGCCTTACCACCTACAGTTAATGATGCAACTAATGATGTAATAATTATACTAAAAACTGTTCCATCTATTAAATCATATCTTGACATTAATTTATATATTATGGTAGTACCAGCAGCTCCAGAGACTATTCCACAAATATCTCCTATAACATCATTACAAAAGTTAGAAACCTGTCCTGCACTTCTTACAAGTTTTATACAAAATTTAGCTTCTTCTACTTTATTTGCCGCCATAGCATGAAAAGGTTTCTCTTCGGCTGTTGTTACGGCTATACCAATAATATCAAATATAATACCTATTAGCATTATTATAATTAGAACAAGAAAAGCCATTAAAATATCTAAATTATTTACTAGATTTCCAGTAATTATTGAAATAGTACCAGACATGAAAAAAGTCCATATACTTATAAGAAAAACCCATTTTATATTATATCTACTACTAAAGGTTTTTTCATCTTCTTTTTTATTCATATGCTACCTCCAATTACTTATATGTAAATACATTTGTATATACAAAAAGCTGATAGCCATAAGCTATCAGCTTTAAGAGTGGTAGTAAACTGTGTAAATCTTACGGCTTTAGGTCCAGCAGGATTTCCCTAATAAAAACTGTCTGTCGCCATAACAGCGGTTTCCCTTTAATTCTATTACAATCTTGTCACCAAAGATAGAACTGGATTGCCACTTAGTCCGCACTGTAATCCACAGCTTACTTCTTTTGGAACAGTCTAGGAGTTTTCCTCTACAGCCATTCTATTCCTTAGCCTCTTTTGCAAAATAGGTTTCGATAACAGAATTTAAAATGTATCGGGCCCTTCAACAATTTAAATTGAACTTATCATCCGCCATACTTCACTCAAGGCAGGCTACTCTGCTATTTGTCCCAAGACATAGCAGGTTTATCATGATTATTTATTCTAAATTATCATGTCTCCACGAGAGTAGGGTCAACGCCTGCATGCCATTGCAGATCGCCCCATCCCTCTTACTCCCAGCAACAGCCCACGACTGGGCGTCGCAAGCCGAAACAAGGAACTTCATCGATATGCCCTTCGACGGATTTTTAGCCCCGCCCTCTAGAATAGTTGTACTGACTAGAATACTGTACCACTCAAGCTAAAAATATTATAGCATAAATAATATTCAAATTCAACAAATCTTATTTATCACGACTTATTAGTTCTTCAGTTAAAGCCACAAAGAAGTCAGTATTTCTATTGTTTAATCCTTTTAAAGAATTCATTGCCTTATTACTATATTCCTCCACTGCTATTTTTGCTCTATCTAAATCATGAAATGATAAATAGGTCAATTTTTTTATAATTTTATCCTGATTTATATCTAGAATATCATCTCTAATCTGATATGCTAACCCAAGGTTTAATCCAAATTCCCTCATAGCTTCTACCTCAATATCTGAAGCCTCACCAATAATAGCACCTGTTACTAAAGCGGACTGGATTAAGGCAGCAGTCTTAGTCTTATACATAAATAGAAGTTTTTCTTCAGACATAGTATTATGAGTTGCTAGAAGATCAACTACTTGTCCTCCTATCATACCGTATATTCCGGAATACCCGCTTATTTCCTTAAAAGCTTTAGTATATTTTTTATAATCTTCAATAGTCTTAGCTTTTTTATCTATATGATCTGCCATGGTTTCAAAAGCTAAATTCAAAAGACCGTCTCCTGCTAAAATTGCCATAGCTTCACCAAATACTTTATGACTAGTAGGTTTCCCTCTTCTAAAATCATCATCATCCATTGATGGTAGGTCATCATGTATCAAAGAATATGTATGTATCATTTCGATAGCTACTGCATAAGGCAATATTTCCTCTATATCATCTTTAAAAAGTTCATAGCTTTTAATAGCCATTATAGGTCTTAGTCTTTTACCACCAGTAAATAAACTATAATCTATTGTCTCGATAATCCTTTTTTGATAAACATCTTTGTCTTTAAATATATTTTTAAATTCCATGTCAATTACAGAATTAATTCTTTTTAGCTCATTATTTAAATCCATAACTATCCCTCCATAGGGAATTCAATATCTAACATATTGCCTTCCTTATCTTCTAGTAAAATCTTTACTTCTCCTTCTGCCTTATATAATAAATTATTACAGTAATTATATAATTCTATACCTTTTTTAAATTTATCAATGGATTCATCTAAGGTACAGCCATCTTCTTCTAATTCTTCTAAAATAGATTCTAATTTTGAAATAGCATCTTCATAAGCTAAATTTTTATTCTTCATCTGCTAATCCTCCTTTATCAATAGCTTTTACTATTGTATTTATTTGTCCATCCTTTAGCAATATATCGATTTCTTCATTTAATACGATATTTTCAACGGATTTAATAAGTTTTCCATCTTTATTCATTAAAATACCGTAACCCCTATCTAAAGCTAATAATGGATTTAATAAATCTAGGCTATTTTTTAAGGTTCCTAGTTGACTTTTCCTGTTCATAAAGTTCTTTTCCACTAGATAATTTAAGTCTTTAAATAAATTGTCTAATTCCTGTCTTTTATCTTTTAACTGATTCACTGGATTAAAAAACTTTAAATTTTTATTTAAATGATTTATCCTTACTTTATGCTGTCCAAGAATTTGTAAAATCCCTTTGATTAATCTATTATATTTATTTTGTAGATCATTATTTAAACTACATATATTGGGTACAGCAAGTTCTGCAGCAGCTGAAGGTGTGGGAGCTCTTAAATCTGCAACAAAATCTGCTATGGTGAAATCCGTTTCATGACCTACGGCAGATATAATAGGGGTTTCTAGATCGTAGATAGTTCTAGCTACATATTCATCGTTAAAGGCAAATAACTCTTCTATGGAACCACCACCTCTTCCTGTAATTATTAAATCTATATCTTGCCTGCTATCTAAATATTTAAGACCTTTACAAATCTCCTTGGGAGCTTGTGGTCCTTGGACTAAGGATGGATATATTAATATGTTACAAGGTGGAAATCTTCTCTTGATTACCGTAATAATATCTCTAATGGCAGCACCAGTAGATGATGTTACTATACCTATCTTTTTAGGCATAGTAGGTATTTTCTTTTTATTGCTTTCTGAAAATAGCCCTTCAGATTCTAGCTTCTTTTTTAATTCTTCAAACTCCCTATAAAGATCTCCTAAACCACTTTCTTTAATATGTCTAATGTAAAATTGATAATCTCCCTCTTTTTCATATAGGGAGATATATCCTGTTGCTATTATCTTCATGCCTTCTTCTAATTTAACCTTTAAATTCTCATTATCACTTTTGAACATAACTGATTTAATCTTTCCCTTTTCATCTTTAAGATTAAAATACATATGTCCGCTATAATGATGTTTAAAGTTAGAAATTTCTCCTTCTATACTTAAAGAAGATAAAATCATATCAGATAAAAATACTCTTTTAATATAGTTATTAACTTCACTTACCTTTAGAGGTCCCATGACCTACCTCCTAAGAATTATTCTTTATTAATAGAACGAACTAGCCCTCCCAGAACTCCATTTATAAATTTAAAAGATTCTTCAGTACTGTATCTTTTTACTGTTTCAATGGCTTCATTAATGGATACCTGAACTGGAATATCTTTTCTATATATAATTTCATATACAGCTATTCTTAAAACTGCCAAATCAACTTTGGCTATTCTATGGATATTCCAGCCTTCCAAATGTTTTTCAATATAATTATCAATGGAATCTACATTTTGTTTTATCTGATTTATAGCATCTAGTATATACTCTTTTTCTGATTCATCAAAAGTATATTCCGTAAAATAAACATCCAAAGCCTCATCAGAAAAATCTTCATTTACTGACATTTGATAAAGCAATTTCATAGTTCCTTCTCTTGCTTGTTTTCTTCCCATGTTTTCCTCCTAATTAATTCAAACTATAATTATTAACTTCTACCACCTAGAGGAAGTATCTTTTCTAGTATTTCCCTAAAGTCTATTTTTTTATATGATTTGCTTCCTAGAATATATCCTATACAAGTACATAGAAAAATAAACAAGGTTTTAAAAAAACCAATAATAAGAATTGAAACAGCTACTAAGAATCCTGCCAAGGCTCCAAAAAATTTTCCTCTATTATTATTGATAATCTCTAGAAGTTCTCTTAATATTTGTTTAATCATATCACACCTCATTTTTATCGTATTGCTCTAGTAGGTACTGATACATTATTTGTTTTTACATTTATCTCACTTACTTTAGCTCCTGTTGCATTTTCAATATATCCCTTAACTACAGATTGTAACTCTTTAGTTACCTCTGGAATACTAACTCCCGGAGATACATCTCCTGTAAGATTAATTCCAACTTGTCCTTCTATAAGTTCTACATCAATCTTTATATTACTTACACCTGAAAATTTTTCAACTGCAGTTTCCACAAGAGAAACTATTGTAGCAGAATAAATCATTATCTCACCTAAATCATTTCTAGTAATTAAATATGAACCACCTTTACTTTCCACACCTTTTCTAGAAAATCCTGAAAATATAATTCTTATACTGGCAATAAATAAAAGAATTCCAAACAAAGTATAATAATAGTTTCTGTGCATACTCAAAATAAAATAATTCATATTTTGAATTGAAAAAAAACCATTTATATTGAATGGAATTATGATTAAAAATACAGATAATGCTAATACAAATAAAGAAAATAAAGCAATAATAAACCTATCAATTATCTTCATTGGTATCTCCTTTCTAGTATTTAAAATTACCCTCTGATAATCAGAGGGTAAAATACTACTTTACTCTTGCTTCTGCTTCTATCTTAGGCTCTTTTGGAAAGTTTACACCTAAAATATTTACATTTACTTCTATGATATTTAACCCCGTCATAGTTTCCAATGTATTCTTAACATTTTCTTGCACTTTCTTTCCTAGTTCTGAAATATTTGAGCCATATTCTACTATGATATATAAATCTATGGCTGCTTCTTCATCTCCAACTTCTACTTTAACACCCTTAGATAAATTTTTCATTCCTAACATTTCAGTAATGCCACCAGTAATACCGCCACTCATACCTGCTACACCTTCTACTTCTGTAGCTGCTATTCCAGCAATAATTGCAACTACGTCATCTGCGATTTTTACTGTTCCATTTTCAATACTTTCATTATTTGAAAACTCATTCAAAACAAACACCTCCATTGCTACTATAGTTCTTAAAGTTATTATATCAAAGGATTATCCTATTTACAAACATTTCCTATTGCTTTTTCATTATTTTAATATTATTAGCATTATATTCTGTCTCCGATTTTACTATGTCTAAGATCTTTACCATATCTTGTTCATTTAGATCATCTTTTGATACAACTATTTTAATATCTTTATCTGTTAAAAATACTATTGCATCTTCAAAACCTTTCCCTTTTATTAATCCTTCAATTTGAAGTTCCTGCTCTGAATTGTTTCCTAATTTAATTATTTCTTTTTGAGCATCCGTTCTTATATTTTCTGCTGTTTTTTCATTATTTACAATTTGATCTAATCTATCTACTAAAGTAGCCCTTAATTTATCTCTAGATAATCTATATTCAACAAAGTAGTTCTTAATCCCTTTACTTCCTTCTGTATACATGGTTTCTAAAGCTTCATTTTCATCATTTTTAGCTGAATCTATTACATCAACACTATCACTAGATACTTCAGCTGAATCAACTGTATCTAGGTTCTCTAAATCCACTTCTGTCGTATCTTCTTCTAAATCATTTTCTTTGTTCATCTTGGCCATTTCTGCTAACTCATGGTTTTGATAATCTCTTGATGATTTACGTTGAGCTTGTTGTGTCAATTCGTGATTTAAGTATCCTGTAAATACCAATAATACTACTAATAAACCGATAATTGCTGGTCTTTTAATTTTAAACATAGCTATTCCCCCTTATTTACTTGAGTATACTTGAACTTTATTTCCCTTTATGCCTAAGACAGTCTTTACAGCCTCATAGAGCATCTCTTTTAATATAGGATCATCTGCCCCCTCTGCAACTACAATAACTCCTTGTACAGTAGGTTTTATTTCTTTTACTACTAATAACGATCCATCACTGCCTCTAGTCATTACTTGAGTGGTTATATCTTCCCTGTGTATTTCCCTTGTCCCTCCTTCTGAATCATTCTCTATGGTTTCTTCTGTAGTCTTTGTTGTATTTGAAGCGGCGACCTTTTCAATACTGTTCTCCAAAGTTACCATAACACTTACTTTGCCTACTCCATTTAATTTGGTAAGAATATTAGTTAATTTTTTTTCTAAATAACTGCTATAATCTTCTTCAGATTCATATTTATATACCTCCTTAGTATTTTCTTTTGGATTTTCAATACCTTCTTCTTTAGGTCTTAAAAAATTATTGGTTACAATTAAAAATATGACAGATACCAGTAATATTATGAATAAATTATTAATAAATTTTTTATTATTATTTTTTTCTAGATATTCCTTGATCTTATTGAGAATTTCTTTCATCCTACTCATCCTTCCTCTTTTCATTATTTTTTATGTTTATCTTGTCCTTATTAACTGAATAACTGTTTCCTATTAATTCTTTTAAACTTTCAAAATCATCTTCTGATGTCTTTTTATGGTTTTGATTTTTATTTATCTCAACAGGAACTATATTATCTATGGAAATCTTATCCTTAGATGAGTTTTCTTTATTTCCTAGAATAATATTTAAATTGTCTATTTCCCCATAATGTTCTTCTGTATTCAGTATATCAACTTTAATATCTAGGACTTTATGGTCTGTATTATCCTCAATTAGTGCTGTAACTTCTCTACATATTTTTTCTTTATAAACTTTTTCTATTTGCTTTTCCTGTTCAGCATAGAAATTATTTTTAGGTTCTCCATTTGAGTTACTTGACCGTGAATAATTAAATACCGCCTTATCTAAATTAAAATCCATTTTAATTAGTTTTGCAAAAGGACTTACTATGGTAAATATAATAAGTAAACCGATTACCATATTGATATACTTTTTCATATTTCCATTAGGCATTGCAAGTTCTGCAATAGATATAAGTATAAAAAGTATTACAATATCCTTTAGCCAAGAGGATAAAAAAGTTATTATATTCATCCTTTCACCTACCTTAACATTAGTAAACTATTACCTGCTTCCACAATAATAGTTATAGTAATAAAAAACATTGTTCCTGTTGAAATTAAACTAACTAAAATAAGCAACAGTGATTTTCCAACTTGATTAAAAAACTCAACTAAGTTTGGTGAACCAATAGGCTGAATAACAACTGTAATTATTTTATAGGTAAACAAAAGCACTATAATCTTAATTACAGGTAGTATACATATAAACAATAGGACTAAAAGTCCAATAAATCCAAGTCCATTTTTAAGAATAGCAGAACATCCTACCACTGCATCAACAGCATCTGATAGAAATCCTCCCACTATGGGAATAAATTTATCTATAGCAAACTTAGCTGTCCTTATGGTTATTCCATCTATTTTGGTACCTAATCCATATATAGTAATGATTCCTATGAACAAAGTTAAGGCACCAGTTATTATTAAAGTTATTACTTGTCTACCTAATTCAGATAATTTACTAAACTCTGCTCTGCTAGATATATTGCTTATAATACTTATAATAAACGAAAAAAATATTAAAGGTAAAATTATAGTTTTTATCAAAATACCGATAAGATTTACTGTCATTATTATCATAGGATGAAATAAAATCTTGGTATTAGGTCCAGAAGCCGCTGTAAGTAATGTAAGTAAAACTGGAAGAATAGCTTGCATAAATCCAACCATCTTATCAATAGTACCCTTTGCTAAGTCCATAACTTGATTGAAACTACTAATTACTAAAATCGCTATTAGAACATAGGATATATAGTTAGCCAACTCAGAAACAGAAGTATTTTCAAAAGTAGATTGGAGATTTGTAAGTATTGAAGAAATAAGTGTAATCACTAAAATTTTAGCCAATAATATCAAAGATGTTCTTATTTCTTTAAAGAATATTTGATAAAGCCCTTTTCCTATATCCTTAAGACTTAAAGATACATTTCCTTTTACGAGATTTATTAAAAATTCTCTTACATTAAATTGAGGTAGTATTTCATTTTCTTTTATGGTATCTTCTACTATTTTTTCTAGTTCTCCAATATTTAAAGCGTCTATTTGTTCGTCTATAATAAATAAATCTAACTCTTCTGCATATACATTGCTTCCAAACATCAACATACATAAAATAAATAAAATATAAATTTTTTTCATAAGTTTCACCTTTTAAGGAAGTATTTTTATAATCAATTCCATAAGTGCAAGAAGAATGGGTATCGCTAGAACCATAATCATGACTTTACCACCTAATTCTATCTTCATAGCTATACCTTCTTCTCCTGCATCTCTAGATAGTTGTGCTCCAAATTCTACTATATAAGCCATTCCAATTATTCTGAGAATTGTAGAAAAATATGCAAATTCTATATTTACTCTTCTAGCTAAAGTATTTAAGGTCTCTATTACATAGGACAATTCACCTAAAATCATGGTAAATATAATAACACCAGTAATTAAACTTATATATAAGGCAAATTCCGATTTTACATTTTTAAGTATTACTATTGCAATGGTAGCTATTATACCAATACCAACTACTTTGAAAATATCCATAACGATTCTCCTCACTATAATCTAAACAATATTTTTAGATTGTCGAAAAGTTTACTTACTAAATTAACTACCATGCCAAAAGCAAATACCAATCCTACTAAAGTTACAATATATGCATATTCTTCTTTACCAAACTTATCAAGTAAAGTATGTATTATTGCTACTAGAATTCCCAATCCTGCTATTTTAAAGATTAAATCCACATCCATGATTATCCTCCTCTATATCAGTAAAATTATTATTGCTGTACCAGTTATGACTCCTAAATTTCTATATAACTTTTCATTCTTATTTTTTTCTTCTCTTGCCTCAAATATTTGAGTGGCTATTTGATTTGATACTAATATAAAATTTTTCTGTTGATCTGTCCTATCGGATGTACCTAAAACCCTGCCTAATGATAAAAAAGTTTCTACATCTTCTTTCTTAAAATTAAGATTGTTATATAATTTGTCTTCAACAGATAAAAAACTATCGTATACGCCTCCTCTCTTGTTTTGAATTAAATCGTTTTTAATTTCCGAAAATATATAAGATACTTTAACTTTTCCCTTTTTATGAACATTGGACAGCGCCTCTGGAAGAGGGGTCAATCCATATACCACCTCAGTTTCTAAAATCTTAATACATTGCTCCAGAATTATTAGGTTTTCCAGCCTTAATGAGAAGCTCTTTCCATAAAGATAGCCTATAATACTGCAAGTCAAAAAAATTAACAATAATAATATTGATTTAAGAACTCCCATTTAAATCACTCTTTCTAAAAAAAATAGGCTTATAGCTATATCCATCTACTATTTCCTTTATAGTTCCAACTCCATCAGACCTATCTAGTATAATAAATCGTTCAAATATATTTTCTGTAAATAATTCCCTTATACTAGATTTGTTTCTTACTTCTTCTAAACTACTTCCATGAACAGTTGCCATAAGTTTTATTCCTGCCCTTAGAGCCTCATGAATTGCTTCTGCATCTTTTTTTCCACCAATTTCATCAACAGCTATTATATCTGGAGATAAGGCTCTGATGGCCATTATAATTCCATCTGACTTTAAACATCCATCTAATATATCTGTTCTCATTCCCACATCTTTTTGAGCCATGCCATTATACATTCCTGCTAACTCTGATCTTTCGTCTACAAGACTTACTTTAAAGCCTTTAAAATTCCCTTCAGTTCCATTACTTAAATTTCTAACTATATCTCTAAGTAAGGTTGTCTTACCGCATTGAGGAGGAGATATAATTAAGGTATTATAAAAACCATTAGTGTTTTTGATTATATATGAAAGAATATTATTTGAAACTCCTAGAACCTCTCTGCCTATTCTTATATTTAGAGATGAAATGTTTCTTATATTTTCAACTCCATTTAATCCATAAATAACCTTCCCTCCGATCCCTACCCTATGACCTCCTCTAATGGTTATATAACCGTTTCTTATTTCTTCTGTATAGGCATATACAGAGTAGTTGCTTATTAGCTGAAAGGTATCCATAATATGCCTTTCATTGACTATTACGGCATTAGATGGATTAGAACTTAGATTCCCATTTATGTTTACAAAATAATCTTTTCCTCCATATGAAATGCTTAAAGGTCTGCCATTTCTTAATCTTATTTCTTCAGTTTTTAATTTATGGTTATGAGGTATTTTTATCAATATTTTATTTAATTCATCACATAAATTTTCAATTACAGAATCATATAAATTTATATTATTTAGCACAACCTGTCCCTCCCTTATATAAATTCTATGATTGTACAAACTATATATGACAAAAATAAAAAAAAGCTCTAAGGCTTTTTTCAGCCTTAGAGCTTTTTTAATTTTATTATTCTTCTTCAAAATCTTCTTCACAATGACAACAACAGTCATCATCGTCACAAAAATCATCAAAGTCAAATTCTTCATCGTCATAATAATAGTCATCATCTTCATCATCTTCTCCATAGATATCATCTTCAACATCTGCTAAGTCTTCATCTATGAATGTTACATATTCTTCTAAATCTTCTTGGTTTTCGATTGTTTCATCTAGTACGTCTGCAAACTCTTCTAGTATATCTACTATATGAAGAAGTAGTTTTCCTTCTTTAGAGCTTTCATCAATACCTAAACCATCAGCTAAACCTCTTAAGTAAGATACTTTTTGAATTAAATAATCCATTTTTATCCCTCCATAATTTATATTTTAAAACATTATTACCTATTTTCTTGATAAATAATCACCAGTTCTTGTATCTATCTTTAGTATATCACCAACATTGACAAATAAAGGCACTTGAATAATTGCCCCAGTCTCAACTGTAGCTGGTTTAGTTGCACCTGAAGCAGTATCACCTTTTACTCCTGGTTCAGTAGCAGTTACTTCTAGTTCAACAAAGTTTGGCGGTAATACTTCAAAAGCTTTACCATGGAAAAATCTAATTGTAGCATTGTCATTTTCTTTTAAATATACTATTGCATCCTCTACAGCTTCCTTATCTAATGGAAGTTGTTCATAGGTGTCAGTATCCATAAAGTAAAATAATTCACCATCATTATATAAGTATTGCATTTCCTTAGTTTCAATTTGAGCCTTAGGGAACTTTTCAGTTGGGTTAAATGTAACTTCTTTAGTTCCACCAGACATTACAGATTTAATCTTTGTTCTAACAAAAGCTGCTCCTTTTCCAGGTTTAACGTGTTGAAAATCAATTACTTGAAAAACATCTCCATCCATTTCAAATGTGATGCCTTTTCTAAAATCACCTGCTGATATCATATTCTTACCCTCCTATAATCTACTTACTCAATAATTTTTAAAGCATCTATAGCTACTAAATAACCGTTATATCCTAAACCTGAAATTTGTCCTGTACATACAGGTACAATAACAGATTCTTTTCTAAAATTTTCCCTTTTATAAATATTAGATAGATGGACTTCTATAACGGGTACATCTAAGATTTCTATGGCATCTCTAATAGCTATACTATAATGTGTAAAGGCAGCTGGATTAATAATAAGTCCTTTATAGTCCTTACTTACAATATCCTGAATTTTATCTACAATCTGTCCTTCATGGTTCGATTGAAATATTTCAACTTCCATATCTAACTGGGAAGCTCTAGATTTAATGAGATTATTAATTTCTTCCAAAGTTTTTTCCCCATATATAGAACTGTCTCTTTTCCCTAAAAGATTCAAATTTGGACCATGAATAATAAGTACTTTCATGAGAATTCTCCTCTACTTTCAATCTTATTATATCAGCCTCTATTATTTACCTCAAGAATTAATTTTAACACATTTCTCCAATATTTCATAGACAATTAAATCTATTGACTTATTATCTACAAAAATTGTGAAATCTGCAAGAAATTTATATGTTTTTTTTCTGTTGTTATATAATGTATTTATTCTTTCATAAAGATTTTCTTGATTATTTAACAATGGCCTAACAGTAGTGGAGTTTTTAATATTATTTACTATATTATCTATTGAAGATTCCAAAAGTATTGCTATTCCTTTTTCTTTTAATTTAATAAATTTATCACTTAGTATCATACCACCACCTGTAGATATTATTATATTTTCTTTTTCATATAATTTATCTATGGCACAAGATTCTAATCTTCTAAAATATGCTTCTCCATATAAAGAAAAAATATCTTCTATTTTATTTTTTTCCATTTGCTCAATAAAAATATCAGTATCTAAGAACTCCATTCCCAATTTTGAAGATAAGTTCTTTCCAACAGTTGTCTTTCCCGTACCACTCATACCAATTAATATAATATTTTTCAAAGTTATCACCTTATTTATGTCTAGGATTTTTACCTACAATCCCAATAGCTTTTGTTATGGCTGTTAATATATCTGTGTTAAATTGAGTATTAAAATTATTTGCTTTAGCATATACATATCCCGTATCTGTAACAACATATTTTGGACTTAGGTTATTTAACGCAATGGCAGCCATATCCAATTTGCATTTATCACAATAACATATATCAGGTATATCATTTTTCATACTTTCTATAACCTTAATTACTTCATCTTCCATTAAATTATAAAGTTCCATTTTTATTATTACCCCCTTAGCTAATTACTCTTTATTATAGTCATATTTAAGTCTAAAAATCTAGGTATATAAGTACCATATTTATAAATATTCTCCCTATTATAAACTATATCGGCTTTTTCTATAAAATTATAATTAACCAAGTTATCAGTTATCATTATTCCCTTTATTTTAGGTTTTATAATGGGATCTATGTTTATTTCTCCATTTTTTATTATAATTATTCCTTTAAACTCAAAATCACTAGATATAAGTATATTTCCTTCAACATATATAACTCCTGAAAGATTTATAGTATCTTTATTTTCATCACTATTTTGAATAAAAAAATTTATAGGATCTTCCCCTGTATGTTTTAATATAATTATTACATTTTTATTCGTAAATCTTTCAATATATGGCTCTGTCATATTCTTTCTGAAAGAGGATATTTGAAAATTATTGCCACTCTTTTCCAAAACAATATCACTAAAAATTGATGAATTCATTTGGTACAGTGTATTTGGAATATCTCCATTACTTATAACAATATTTTTTTCTATATTTAGCAATAAATCCTCTAACTGCTTTTCATAAATATCATCTATTAATTTTCTATCTAAAACAGGTATCTCTAAATCAAATAGATGATTTACCATATTTAAGTACGAAGTTACAGTGACTTTAAGTCCATTAAAATCACTTTCTGCAATGAGTTTAAGTTGTTTTTTATTATCCTTGTCTACTATACGTACTTTGACAATGTCTTTAGTATCTCCAAGAATCAAATCTTCTTTGGAGATTTTAATATGAGTTGGATATTTTACAATAGGAAAACTTCTAAAGTATTCATTTATCATGGGTAATAACTGATTTTTATAATATCTATTTTCATTAAGGACCATAAGTATTTTTCCTTCTGCCAGATAATAGGATTGAATATTATTTTTAGTTGAATTTAGAATAAGATGTTCGTATCTTGTAGTACTTTCAAAGTATAATATCACTGTCATAAGTACAGACATTACAATTAAAGCAATAACAGATATAAAACCCCTTCTATTTTTCATATATCCTCCTACTATTAATATTCTATAGGACATCTAATATAAATATCAGATTTTAGCCTTAGTCTTTCTCCACTATTATGCTTGAAATCCAACTCTAAGTAAATTATAGAATTTTCTATATCAATTTTAGTATTATTTATACAGTCTGCAAACTCACAAAGTTCATTACTTCCGTAATTGAAACTTGCCGTAGGATACTTTTCATTTACTAAATTATAGGCTATCCTGATTATACTACTATTTTTTTTGTAGTATAATATATATGTATACTTATCAGAAATACTCTCCTCATTGATTTTTAAAATAACAAATCCTATATTATTAGGGAATTTTTTGTCTAGTCCTTCTATTTTATCAACGGAAACAATTTTATCTGCAGACTTTATATCATTTTTAATATATTCAATAGCATATCTGCCATTCATCATTACTTGATCTTTTTCATCACCTTTTGCACAGGATTTAATAGAAAAACCTAGAATACTAAAAATAGGAATTATAATTATAGACGAAATAAATAAAACTAAAATTACTTCTATTAAAGTAAATCCATCACTTTTTCGGTATATATCCCTTAAATTCAACATAATCTAAAATCTCTCCCTCTTTATTATGATATACATAAACCGATAAAAGCCATAAATTATTGAATTTTTCATCTTTAATTATCTTTAAAGAATATCTTTCACTACTTTTATCTTCTGGTAAAATTATTTCTACGATTTTGTCTTTTTTAAATTCTTCTATTAAATCCTCCACATTTACATCATATATAGTTATAGATTCAGAACATTCCTCTTTAAAGGCTTTTATCCTTTCCACAACCATTTCTCCCAAATGGATCATTTCTATTCTCATTTTTTGATTATTTAATCTAAGAAAAGAAGTACTCATTATAGGCAAAATAGTTGCAAAAATTAAACCCAATAAAAACAATCCCATTATGACTTCTACTAAGGTAAAACCCTTTCTTTTCATAATGCTTCTCCTTTTATTTACTATTAATATAAAGATTTACTTTTCCAGTAGCTACATTAATGGTAATATCAATTTTTTGTTTTTTTCTATTTAAAAGCGAGATAGTTCCAGCTTTGCTTGGAGCTCCAGTGGGTGTGAAATAAATAGAAGTACCAAAGTTACTTGACTTTAATACTATGCCCTTGGAAAATTCAATATTTTTTATGGTTTTATTTTCTTGTTTTATTATGTAACTATTCTTTTCAATATTTAGGAGTAAAGTGTAGTTACAATTCTCTACAATTGCACTATTCCTAGCATATATAATATCCCTTTTAAACTCCATAAGTTCTTTTTTCTCATTTGTATTAAATATAATCCTTATGCTAGGTATTCCTATGGATAAAACAACGGCAAATATAGCTAGTACAACTAGTAATTCCACTAGAGTATATCCATATTTGCTACTATATTCTTTATTATTAATATTGCCACTCATTTAATTGATACAGCAAGAATGTGAATTCTGCTCTAGTTATTTTATTATTCATACTATCTTTACTCCTTGAGCGAACCTTTTTCTCATATATCATTTTATTAGCAAAATAATCCCATTTGAAATCTTTATTTTTTAATACCCTCGACATTATAATCTCAACCTCTTTATAAGTAATTGAATCATGTGGCTTAAAAGTATTATCAATATATCCATTTACTATTTTATAGTAAGTTGCATAGGATATAGCCTTTTCTGCATAGCCAAATTCTTTATAGTCCTTAAACTTAATAATATTTGTAGAGTCATATGGGGGATACCAATCATATAATCTACTTAGCATCGTCACAAACTCTCCTCTTGAAATTTCCTTATCTGGCTTAAAAGATTTATCAGGGTATCCATATATGATTTCTCTCTTAACATAAGTATTGATTTCATCTCTAGCCCAATGTCCTCTAGATTCATGAAATATTGGCAGTTCATTATCAACTCTTACAGAATAAATATTTCCAGTTAAGTCTATATTATTTAAGTTTATATCTGCAACTAAGTAATCTCCTTCTTGTTTTGATGGTATGTAAATCCATTTATTATAATGATATTTGTATATACCATATTTAATATCATTACCATAGGACTTAAATTTAATGGTAATCCTTTTATTTCTATCAAATGTGTTTGCTAGATTCATAACCTTTAATCCATAGACTCCTGAAGCTTGTGTATGTCTTGTAGAATTAGGATTTACATAGGTGATCGGTATACTATCTATGGTTACAATAGCATCATTATAATAAGTTCCAGCCTCAATATCTACTAAAAATTTATCATCATCTGGTATACCAATATTATCCTTGCCATCAATTGAAATCTTTTCAGTATGGGTTTTCACTCTATTTCTATCCTGTTGAAGTTTCTTGTACGTCTCATTATAAGATTTCATAAATTCATTCCAATATCCAATTATAAAAGCCAATCTATAATTTTCAGATTGAAACTGAAGTCCATATTCATTTATAATAATTTCATCATTTACCTTATGACTACTCCATAAATTGGTCTTATCCATGGTAATATCCATAATTGCTGCATATTCGCCCTTCATTTTACCTATGGTTCTTCCGCCTTCTTCACCATTTAAATCAGGTGTTTCTGTAGTTTCTCTATTGGCTTTTCTATAGGCATCGTTATAATAAAGTATATATCCACCTTCAGTTTTACCTCCAGATGTACTTCTACCAAATTCAAATCCTGCTAAAAAAGCATCTCTATATTCACCGGATTCTTTATTTAGATTAAACATAGTAATTATTTCTTTATTGGAAGGCATATTTCTTTTATAATCATTCCTAAGACCTAGTAAATAATCTTTTCTAGCATTTAAATCAGCTAAATTTCTAGCATATTCATCTCCATCTTTTAGCCCCTCCTCATATGAATAATCTCTTTCTCCCAATTTAGCCACTTGGAATGCAGCTTCAAAGGATATTCTATAAGATTTTTTAAAGTCATCTATAAAACAATTTCTATGTTCTCTAGATTCCCTATTAAGCTCAAACATATTAATTAATTCCCTATCACTAGGAATATATCTTTCCCAATTATTCCTGCTTCCTGATTTGTATGCAATATACCCATCTATTCTACCCATTATAGTACCAAAGTCTTCCGAACCATAAATTATTGTAGTTCCATCATCATTTGATTTTATGTTTTCTTTATAACCTTTCTCATGTCCTTCTAAATAGCCATTTATGAAACTATCTATAAATTCTTCTTCCTTACCTTTTAAATAATCATTATTTTCTACCTTTACATCATATCTAGTAGGTTTAATCTCATTATAGAAAGGAAATTTATTATCTATATTATTTTTTAGTGCTTGGTTTTTGCCAATTTTCTCTCCTATTTTAAAACCTTCTTCAAATGCTTTTTTAATATCTTCAGAATTAGTATCCGCAAATACATTTATAGAACTAAATAATATGACAAATACTAATGTATAGATTATTAGACTATATTTTCTCATGGTTTCACCTTCTTATCTCTTTTTTAGTACCAGAACTTTTCCAGTGGGTAATGTATCAGTTGATTTTAATTCATTTAATTTTAATATTTCACTTTTATAGTTACTAGTTCCATAATATAATTGGCTTATTTTCTCTGGAGTATCTCCTTCTTTTACCACATGGAATATATAATCACCAACACTTACATCTTTGCCATTTTCATCAAGATTTCTTTCATATACAGCCTGTAACTTATCTATTAAAATCACGCCATAATCTTCCCTATTTTTAGGTATTTCCAGATATAGACTTTCTAATTTTAATGGATATAAACTTAAATCTTCTGGTGGATTAGTTTCTATATACTTCCATCCAGTCCAACTGATTCCTTCAGTAATAGAAACTAATATCTCCTCTCCCATTTGTCCTCTAAAAGCTAACCCAACAGTGGCAGGAGAATAATCATAAGAATAAACCCATAACCCTATGGTCTGTGGTGGATATTTAATATTTATATTATTTCTAGTAAGATCTATATATCCACGATTTTCTTCTTCTACTGCCACAATATTATATTCAAATCTTAGGGAATATTTTTTAGACTTTGATTTTGTAGATTGTTCTACATTTCCTTTAACCAACTCTTGAGAAGGTAAGAAAAACATATTTCTATTTTCAAAATCCAATAGAGTTTCTTCAATATAATGATTGACTTCTTTTATTTCTACTATCTCCTCTAATGGAGTATCAACTTCTATAATACTATCAGTATAATCTTTGTAAGGTGAAAAAGGAGTAATCTTTTGTTCCAATTTTTCAGTATCTATATATACCACATCATTATCTGTATTAGTTATTCCATCTAAACTATATACCTTTAAAGACATATTTCCGTTTAGTTTGCCCTCATTATCTCTATCCATAGTTACACTGTCTAATAATATTTTTCTAGGGCTGGTTTTCAATGCTCTTATAACATCTACAATTCCATCATAAGTACCTTTATATGGAATAGATATATCCATATTTTTCACTTGAAATTCTCCAATATCTTCATAATTTGGTCTATTGAAATTCATATCTACAACAGATACAGTTTCTTTCTCCACTAAATCATTTAATAAGTAAATTATCTGAGCTTGGTCTAATTTTGGAAAGTATTTAGATATAATATTTTCTTTTTCTTTATGTAAAATATCCCAATTATTGTTAATAGTCTCTTCATTTCTTAGAATAGTGTTTATTTCATCAATTTTTTCTTCATATCTTATTCTTTGTGCATTAAGGCTTGATAACTTATGGTCCAGTGGTGTAATAACAAATCTGTAACTTCCCCAAACTACTAAAATAGTGACTAAAATACTTAAAAGAAATTTTTCATTCTTAGTTAGTTCTCTAGTTTTCAGTTTCTTCTTCCCCAATTTCTCCATTATCAACACTCCCTAATGTAATGTTCAGACTAAAATTATAATAATCATTTTGCAATGAAATATTAGATACAAATATCTCTTCATAATCATCTAGAGATTCCAATCCTTTTTGAAACTCTGCTATAGACCATTTATCTCTGGATATACCAACTATATAAATTTCTCCATTTTGAATACTAAGGGAAGTAAGAAACAAATCCTCTGGTATATTATCATTGATCTTATTTAAAAGGACTTCATCAATTTTATCTCTTTCTTGAATGATTTTATCTAATACTTTAATTTTATCAACTGACATTTTAAATTCATTTACTTCTATTTCTTTTTCCTTGATTTCCTCTACTTTTTTTAAAATATTAGGGTCTTCTACAGTAAGTTTAAGAGTATTTACTATTTTAGTTTCTTTGCTAATCATTATTGAATAATAAACTGTATATACTATTAAAGAAAAGAAAAAAAGGCTTAATAAAGAAAAATATATTAGCTTTTTATCTAGTTTGAATTCTCTTTTTTCTATATAACTTTCAAAAAAGTTTAAGTCTCTCATCTTACACCTCATCAATCCTAATTAATCCACCAATGGCATTGGCATATTTAGATAAATTTTCACTCCAATTAATCTTATCTAAAGTGGATAACTGCATAGTTGGAATATTAAAGTAGGTGGAAAACAAATTGTCTATCTCCTTAATGTTTGAAAATCCCCCTTGAAGTAAAATATAATTTATCATATTTCCTGTTTCTCTAGTATTATAATATCTAAATACTACTTCTATTTTTTCACAAAGGTCAATCAAGCTTGTCCTTACAATGTTTGATAATCTATAATTATCTGAAAACTCATCTTGAAAATTATTTAAACTTTTTATCTCAACTAATTTCTCTTCTACATCTTCTATGGAGTAATCAAAAAATGAAAATATATTGTCATACATTGCTTTACCTCCAGTATCAATAACCCTAGTTACTTCTATTTTCCCATTTTTTATTATGGTAAGTTTAGAGTTACTATATCCTATATCTACTGAAGCTATTACTAAATCCCTAGTGTTATAGTCACTATTTACTAAGTCATTATAGTTTAATAATTTTGCTATGGCATTACCTTGATAGTCTAGAATTTCTGGCTTAAGACCAGAATCTTTCAATAGCTCTAAATGACTTAGAACAATATTGTTTGGTATAGCTAGTAAAAGAATCTTTATCTTTTCCATATCTCCTTCATGTATATTTCCTAGATTTAAATATTTAACCACATAATCATCTATATTAATCGGAAGATAATCAGCTACCTGATAACTAACAACAGATTTAAGCTCCTTAAGAGAAACCTTTGGGATGATTATTTCCCTAGTAATTACTTTCGAACTATTGATAATACCATATGTAATAGTAGTAGATATTTTATTTTCCTTTAATTTATTTTTTATGCTTGTGGCCAATACATCTTTATTTAATATTTCTCCATTTAGATAAAAATGAGGTTCTACTGATATTGTGAAAGCTTTTAATATTTGTACGTTATCTTTTGTATATTTCCCTTCTATAACTTTGATTTCTTTAGAACCAAAGTCCATAGATAGAGTTTTTCTACTTATTGATGGTAACTTCAATGGCATTACCTCCTTAGTTCCTTAATGGAAAGATTTTTAATTGTATTTTGAGTAGTAAATTTTATTTTGAATATTATTTTCTTTATAATTTAATATATTCTCTAAGAGAATATTGAAATTCACACTATATATTTCATTAACTTTATTTCCTTCTTCCACTACCTTAATAGTTATATTTATTATACCATTTCCATTTGTGTCTTGGGAATTAAATTCTATACTTTCTAAAAAATCTGTAAATAAGGTTTTTCTTTTTTCTACATCTTCTGTTCCAATACTATCATAAGTCTTTTTTATTAAATTTTCATTATCTACTTCCAATGAAAAATGTTCTTCTTTTATTGTTCCTTCATTAAACCTTATATCCTTTGCAGTTCTAAGCTCATTTATAAGTAATTCTGATACTGTCCTTGCATTTTGCTGTGCAAATCCCTTGTTTTTTCCAAAGTTAAATGATTTATTTCCCACAAAAAATAGGGAATAAATCATCTGTAAAGCAATACCCATAATCGCTATTGTGACAATTAATTCTATTAACGTAAGTCCTTTATTGTCAAATTTAATATTTTTCATTATAACACCTCTATTTTGTCGACTTAGGTTTATTTGGAACAAAGGTCGTTATTTTAATGTCCGAATCTTTAATTTCTATTATCTTGCCATCTACCTCTCTATCTTTAATAATACCATCTATAGTAACTTTAACTTTATCTGTATTTGTTGTTTTTTCTTTATTATTTATTATTTCTTCATCTACTTCTTCCTTAATTCTTAAAACCCTTTCTGTTTTATTCCCCGATTCAGATATATTTGTAATACTAATATTGAACATAGTTAATACAGCAATAGCCATTATTGAAGTTATGGCTATTGTGATTACTATTTCTATTAATGTTAGTCCTTTGTTATTTTTCATATAATCGCCTTTATTTGTAGTGGCTTGGTTTAAAAAGTATTTTTTCAGTAGATTCTCCTCCTATTATTGAATTATCTACATAATTTGGATCATATACTACTTTCCCCCCACCAGATATATTTACAGTCTTTCCAATAACAGCACCATATGCCTTTCCGCTACCAGTAAAGTTAATATCAGTCTTAGGAGCGTATATTAATCCCTTAGTTATGTCAGAATTACCAGATAAAAAAATATTACCTCCATTAGAATATACATTTCCAACTATACTTCCACTGCCACCTAATTCCAACTCGGAATTATTAATATATAAATTAGCGAAAAGCTTCTGATTCCCACTAATTATCAATCTAGAGGCTCCATAATAAAACACATTTGTATTTTTCTGATTACCTTCATAGTTGATGGTGGAACCTGAACCTATAACCATATTTTCAACATATATCGTTAATTTATTATTTCCTAATAAAATTATATGACCATTATTTAAATTAAACTGTTTAATTTTTAATATTATATCTTCTTTTGTGTTATCAATATATATTTTTGTATTTGCATTTACTTCAAACTTATTATAATCTTTACTTGTAGATATTGTGGTTTGATTGCTTCCACCCTGAATAAGATCAATATTTGAATTATTTATTGGAAAACTCGGAAACTTAATTGATTCATAATGTATTTCCTTCCCACTTTTAATGTAATGGGTTTTAACCCAAGACTTTTCCCACCAATCGGGGGCTGAAAGATTACCTTTCTCTGTAAGATAAATATCCCCATTTAAATTTGGATTCCCATTTGCTACAATCACAGAATGATTTGTACCAATATTACCCTCTATAGTTCCATTGCCTAGTTTTATATCGCCAGATGAAAAAATTGCATAATCTATCTTAGTCTTACCTTTTCGAAGTTCTTCTTTCATTATTTTACTTAAAATATTTTTTACTCCTTTAACCTCTCCTATGGATTTTATAGTCAGAACATTATCTTCTTTAATTAATTCTTCTTTAGCCTTACCTTCTCCGATTAATATTTCTTCAACATCTACCTTATTATTATCTTCAAGCTTTTCATTTAATTTCTCAAGTTCTTCCTCATCCATCTCCAATATTGCAGCCTCAACGGCTTCTGCTCCGGCCCTAGCTATGTAATATGCTTGAGTTTTATACTGGTGATATAATGACATTTTGTTTTCATTTACCATAAGATTTAAAATAGATATACCAAATATCATCAATACTGTAAATACAATTAATGTCATTACTATAGTTGAACCTTTTCTATTTCTCAAAATAATCTTACCTCCTAGGTTTGATTATAAATATAATTATTGCTCTTTTGGATTAATTAGAAAAATAAATTCCAATACCAACCTATCAACCCTTCTCCCCAAAATACTGTTATAAAAAATCCCAATATAATAAAAGGTCCAAAAGGAATAGGGTCCTTTCTTCCCTTAATTTTAGTAATTAATAAAAGAACTGATATAATTGCTCCTAATATAAAGGATAGAAATATAGTTAGAAATATTTTCTTGGTTCCTAAGATAAAACCTAGTGAACCAATTAAAGTAAGATCTCCTCCACCCATTCCACCCTGTGAAACTAAAATAATTATGCTAAATAGTAAAGAAGATAAAACTAGGCCTCCTATACTATTTAAAAACTGTGGTGATTTATTATATAATATGTATGAAAATATTTTATAGACAATAGTAATTACTAAGATCAATATTACTAAAATATCTGGAATAATCATTTCCTTTAAGTCTATTAAGGTAATTATAATAAGTATAGAAAAAATAACTGCATAAAAGAAAAATTCTAATGTTAAACCATACTTTGTATAGATAAATAAATATGTAATAGTATTTAATAGTTCAACTATAGGATACTGAAAGGAGATTTCCTCCCTGCAGTATCCACATTTCCCCCTTTGAACTATAAAACTAAATATTGGTATTAAATTGTACCATTTCAAGTTTGTATTGCAATTAGGACAATGAGATGCTGGATAAGCAATATTCTCCTCTCTTGGTATCCTGTATATACACACATTTAGAAATGAACCTATTAATAATCCATATAGGAAAATTAGTATAACCATTTTTATTGCTCCTTTTGTTGATATATTACTTCAACTTATATAAATCTCAAGGTATATTATATACCTTTATTAGTCACCTGAATTGGTTTCTTCTTTTGGTGTAATTTCCTTTGGTTCAATAATTATATTTCCTTTTTCATCTATTGTAATTGTATATTTTTCATCTATAGGCTTATCTTCATCATTTTTTAATCCACTTGGAACTTTTGGAAATTTTTCTCCATCAAGATAGTCTTTTAAGTCTTCCTCTGTTAATTCTGTCTTCTCTGTATTAGGATAATCTGCTAAATACATAGCTGCTGTACTTTTTAATATCCTAATATTAGTATTATGAGCAGCTATCTTGGCAGTATTTTTTGATGATCCTAATTTTGGTACAGCAATTCCTGCTAAAATCCCCAATATCGCAATAACCACTACTAATTCCACTAAAGTAAAACCTTTTCTTTTCTTCATTTTCCTACTTAACCATTGCAACATTTTCTTTTCCCCCTTAATTTTAAATTTTAGTATTTTATATGATCCCTTCCTTTTTTAAATCACCACCTTTGACACAACTAATAATTATAATGAACTTTTTATACAAAAAAACTGCATAAATAATATTACTATTAATTTATGCAGCCGAACGATCATTATTATCTCTTGATAACTTTAGACTCAGGCTTTGCGTCACTAGGTTTCCCTAGCTTTGCCCTGGAAATACAGAGATTTCGCTAATTTCATTTAATTTTTTTATTGTTTTCTCTTATAATGTCATTCTATGGTGAAATATAAGATTCTTCTATTACTTTATAAGTACATCATACCCCTAATTTAGAATCAAATGGTATTTACCATGTCAAACATTGGCATCGTCATAGCTATTACTATAAAACCTATTATTATAGCCATGATTACTAACATCATGGGTTCCATTAAGGTCGTCATCCTTTGTAAGGCTACTTCTACTTCATCATCATAGAAATCTGCTGTCTTATATAAGATATCATCTAAGGCTCCAGATTCCTCACCTACTTTTATCATGGAATCTACCATTGGTGGAAATAGTTTCATTTCATTTACTGCTCTTGACAAAGTTACTCCTTTTCTTATATCTTCTATGGATTTTTCCAATTTATTTTCTACTACTTTATTCCCCACTACTCTACCTACTACTTCTATGGACTCCAATAGTGGTATACCACTGGACATAAGAGTTGACAATGTTCTTGTAAATCTAGATGTTATTATTTTTACATTAGTATCCTTTACTATTGGTATCTTTAGCTTTATATTATCTAATGTTGTTTTTCCAGATGGAGTTTCTTTATATAACATAAATCCAGTTATAGATAAAATTACTACTCCTAAGAACAAATACCAAAACTCCGTAAGCCAATTACTTATATTCAATAGTATCTGTGTAGGTACTGGCAAGACCTCTCCACTACTTTCAAACATTCCTATAAATGTAGGCATTACTGCCACAAGTAAAAATATAACTACTGCTATAGATACTATACTAAGTATTATTGGATATATCATGGCTGATTTAATTTTTTGTTCCAATTTATTTTCCTTTTCAAAATGAACTGCCATTCTTTCCATTATAGTATCTAAATTTCCACTTACTTCTCCTGCTTGAACCATATTTATAAGGAGTGGAGGAAATATTTTTTTATGTTTTCTCATGCTTTCTGATAATGTAAATCCTTTTTGCACATCCTCATAAATTCCACCTAAAGATTTTACTAAGGTTTTATTTTCAGATTGTTTTTCCAATATTTCCAAACATTTTATTATACCTATTCCAGCATCTAACATTGTATAAAACTGCCTGCAAAATACTGCTAAATCTCTCTTTTTTACTTTTTTAGAGAATAAATCTATTTTCCCATCTAATTCTATATCTTTTTCAATAAATATAGGCACATAATTATTACCTTTTATCATAGCCAACACATCAGATTCTTCTTCCCCTTCAAAAAACCCTTCTACGATTTGTCCTGTATCTTGAGATACTGCTTTATATTTATATATCATAGATACCACATCCTAAATAATATATTTTTTAATATTATCTTGATTAATGGCCTGCATCAAAGCTATTTCCTTAGTTATTAATCCTTTCTTATATAAATCTAATAAAGAATTATCCATGGTTTGCATTTGAAATTTTGCTCCCGTTTGGATTGCTGTATCTATTTGATGTATTTTTTCCTCTCTAATTAAGTTTCTTATGGCAGAGGTTGCTACCATGACTTCAAAAGCAGCTGTTCTACCACTACCGTCTGCCTTAGGCAGTAGTTGTTGTGATATTATAGCTTGAACTACTGATGCAAACTGTACCCTCACTTGTTGCTGCTGGTGAGGAGGAAATACATCTATTATCCTATCTATGGTTTTAGCAGAACCTATTGTGTGTAAAGTGGACAATACTAAATGTCCTGTTTCCGCTGCTGTAATGGCTATGGATATAGTCTCTAAATCTCTCATTTCTCCCACTAGTATAACATCAGGGTCTTGACGAAGTGCAGCTCTTAGGCTGTTGGCAAAGGAGTTAGAGTCTATTCCTATTTCCCTCTGATTTACTATACTTTTATTGTGTTTATGAAGATATTCTATTGGGTCTTCCAATGTTAGTATATGACATTTTTTTTCTTTATTGATTAAATCTATCATAGAAGCTAAGGTTGTTGACTTTCCACTTCCTGTAGGTCCTGTAACTAAAATAAGTCCACGAGGAAGTCTAGCTAAATCTTTGACTACACCTGGAAGTCCCAGTTCGTCAATGGTAGGAACCTCTAAAGGAATTATCCTAAGTGCCATACCATAAGAGCCTCTTTGCTTATATGCGTTCACTCTATATCGTCCTACTCCCGGACTGGAAAAAGATGTGTCTACTTCTCCATTTTCTTCTAATTCCTCTATTGTCCTTTCATCTAAAGTTTCATAAACTAAGGCTTTGGTATCTTGTGGCATCAATTTTTCACCTTCAAGGACTAATAATTCTCCATTGATCCTTAAAACAGGTGGAGTACCAACTGTTATATGAATATCCGATGCTTTTTTTTCTGTTGCTATATTTACTAATTCTACTACGTTCATTTTATTATCTCTCCTATCCCAATGTAAATCCTACTCTTAGTACTTCTTCATAGGAAGTATCGCCATTTATGACTAAATTAGCTGCTGATTGTAAAAGTGTAGCCATACCATTTTCTATGGCTTTATTTCTCAATTCGTCTATATTAGTATTATTATCTATTAAATATCTGATTTCTTCATTTACTGGCATCAATTCATGTATTGCTCTTCTTCCTTTATATCCATTGTTACAAGAACTACATCCTACAGCTTCATTCAATATTAGCTTTTCATTCATATTTACTCCTAAAACTGTTTTTTCTATATGACTTGCCTCATATGATCTTTTACACTTTGGACAAAGTAATTTAATTAGTCTTTGAGATACTACACCTATAATTGCTGATGATGCTAAATATGGTTCTATTCCCATATCTAGCAGTCTTAAAATAGTAGATGGACTATCATTAGTATGTAGTGTAGAAAGTACAAGATGTCCTGTAATTGCAGCCCTAATAGCTATTTCTGCTGTTTCAGAATCTCTAATTTCTCCTACCATTACTATATCAGGGTCTTGTCTAAGAACAGATCTAAGACCTGATGCAAATGTAAGACCTGTTTTTTGATTTATTTGTACTTGATTTATGCCACTTAGCTTATATTCTACGGGGTCCTCTATAGTAATTATATTTTTTTCTATTTTATTTAACTGTTGTAATATTGTATATAGAGTCGTAGTCTTGCCACTACCAGTCGGTCCTGTAACTAAAATCATTCCATATGGTTGAGTTAGTATCTTATCAAAAATTTCTAAATCTCTTTTACTAAATCCTATATTTTCCTTTGTAAACATAAAATTGGTTCTATCAAGAAGCCTAATTACAATTTTTTCTCCATATACTGTAGGCAATGTAGATATTCTCATATCTATTTCTTTTCCATTTATTTTAGCCTCTACTCTACCATCTTGAGGTATTCTTTTTTCTGCTATATTCATTTTTCCAATAATCTTTATTCTTGTAATTATTCCTGAATGACTAGTTTTATTCAATGTAGTTATTTCTCTTAAATCTCCATCTATCCGAAATCTTACCCTTACATCATTGGCATAGGGTTCTATATGTATATCACTTGCTTTTTCTCTCACTGCTTGTTCAATAAGTGAGTTTAAAAGTCTGACTATTGGTGCAGCAGTTACCTCTAATAGTTCTGAATCCTCCAAATCATCTGTATTAATAGGTAGAAAACTTTCTTCAAATTCTTCAACCACTTTTTTCGTAGACTCTTTACTATAAAACCTATCTATTGCTTTTAAAATGTTATCTCTAGTGGATATAACTGGTTGAATCTCTGATTTCACAAAGATCTTTACATCGTCTAATGCAAATATATTTAATGGATCTACCATGGCTACTATTATTGTATTATCCTTTTTATCTATTGCTATAAGCTCATATCTCCTTACTACAGATTCCGGGATTAATGTAACTACTGATTTATTTATATCATATTTGTTCAAATCTATATGAGGAATTCCCAATTGAAATTCTAATATTTCAATAATTTCATCTTCTGTAATAAACTTTTCCTCTACTAGAATTTCTCCTAACTTTTTTCCTGACTTATTTTGAATATCTAAGGAGTCTTTCAATTGTTTTTCAGTTATTTTTCCAGAGTATAGTAAAAGTTCGCCCAGCTTTAATCTTTTTTTTACCATTTTATCACCTTTGGATTTTATATATTTAATTTTTTTTCTATTTCTTCTAATTCTTTATGTCCTATTTCTAAATTTCCGTTACTCCAAATTTTCTGACTTAGTATAGCTTGATTTAAGAGCATAGATAAACCATTAAAGGTTATCATTCCCTTACTTTCAGCTTCTTTTATTAGTTTAGTTTCTTTAGGCTTATATATTATGTCATAGACTATAGTATTTTTAGAAAATCCATTTAATTCCACTGGCGCCATATTTTCTAAAGGATACATTCCAATATTTGTGGTATTAATAATAATATGAATATTTTCTTTATGTAAACCTTGTAGGTTTAGGTCAAATATTTGTGTGAAAATACTCTTATCTATATTTTTTATATTTTTTTCCAATTTAATAGCACTTTCTAAAGTTCTATTTGCAATATATATACTCTTTACTTTATGCATAGCCAGTGTGCTTCCTATACCATAGGCTGCACCGCCTGCACCTAAAATCAAACAGTTTTTATCTTTTATAGATATATTGTTATTATAAAAAGTTTGTAGAAATCCTTCTCCGTCTGTATTATATCCTATAAACTTTCCATTTTTATTTTTTACAGTATTAATAGCCCCTATTATTTTAGCTTCAGTAGATAAATCATCTAAATATTTAATAATTGATTTTTTATAAGGAATAGTTACATTGAACCCTCCAACATTCATAGCTTTAAATCCCTCGATTGTAGATTTTAAATTTTCCTGATTTATGTTAAAAGCTAAATATATATTATTTTGTTTTAAATTTTTAAAAATATTATTGTGTATGATGGGAGATAAAGATTTATCAATTGGATTTCCTATTAGTGAATATAATTTGGTATTATAAGTGATTTCCATATTCGCCTCCTATTAATTTGATTTATTATATCATAGTTTTTTCCTTTGTTCTACTTTAATTGTCTGTTTATTCAGTAAAAAAAGTACTAATATCTAATTATGGTGACATTTTACAAATTGTATAAAAACTAGCCTAAATAAAAATTTGTTTATGGTTCAAACTATTCTTAGGAGGTGGATGAATTTGAAAAATAATAAATTCAAATTATTAGGATTAAGTTTAATTATAGCAATAACAGTAGCTGGTTGTGGTGCTAAGAATACAAATTATAGAAACATGTCTACCCAAGCTAGATTAAATGGAAATGTTAATAATCGTTGGATGGATAACACTGGATTAAACACTAAAGGTAGATTAAATACTAATGTAAATGATGGTGTAGTTAGAAATAACAACTTAAGTAATGGTATGGTAAGAAACAATACTGGTTTAAATAATAACAATCTTGCTAATACTCCAATGAATTATGATAGTTTAAGAAATCAAACTATGATAACAGATACAAATACTAATAATATGTCCAGTAGAGCTAATGCTATAGCTAAAAGAGTAGCTGCATTACCAGAAGTAAATGATGCTTCTGTAATAATACATGATAACACTGCTATAGTCGGCTGTGATGTAAGTAACAGTGCTACCAATGCTATAAGTAATAATTTAAGGCAAAAAGTAGAAGCTGCTGTTAAAGTAGCTGATAAAAATATAAAAACTGTATCTGTAACATCTGACCCTATTCTTTATGGTAGAATAAGAACTATGAGTACAGATATTTATGACAATGGACACCCTATAACTGGTTTTACTAATGAAATAAAAGATATAATTAACAGAATAACTGCTCCTGTAAGATAACAAGATAATAAATTAATCCAGGCATAAAATTACCTGGATTAATTTATTTATCTACTAAAGCTTTATTCAATTTATTTAAAGCTCTTGTTTCGATTCTTGATACATAGGATCTAGATATTCCTAATATTACTGCAATTTCTCTTTGTGTCTTACATACACCATCTATTAAACCATATCTTAGTTCTATAATTGCCTTTTCTCTATCTTTTAAAACTTCATTTATGGCTTTATATAATTTTTTAACTTGTAGTTTTAAATGTACTTCATCTAATATTTCATCAGGATCTGAACCAAGAATGTCTAATAGATTAATTTCATTTCCTTCTTTATCTGTACCTATTGGACCATGCATAGATATTTCTGCCTTTGTTTTTTTAGTTGATCTTATGGTCATTAATATTTCATTTTCGATACATCTGGCAGAATATGTAGCTAATCGTACACCTTTCGATGGATCGTAGGTTGATATTCCTTTTATTAAACCTATAGTACCAATTGAAATTAGATCCTCTGTATCCTTTCCAGTATTATTGTATTTTTTCACTATATGTGCTACCAATCTTAAATTTCTTTCTATTAATATATTTCTTGCATTCTCATCACCTTTAGCATAAAGATCTAAATATTTTTCCTCTTCTTCTCTAGATAATGGCTTTGGAAAAGAATTGGAATTAATCATATATCCACAAAGTATTACAAAGGGTTTTGATATTATGCTAAGAATTAATAGAATCCAATTTTTCACTTATTACACCCCCATTTCATATATAATTATATGATTGGAAGTATAATTTCTTGCTAGTCCTATCTATTTAGATCTACAATCTCTTTAGAAATCTTTTCAAATATGGGCAATGCAGATTTAGAACCTGAATTGGCTTCTTCTACTAATACAGTAATTATATACTCTGGATTATCTGTAGGAAAATATCCTGAAAACCAACCATATATAGTAGCTTTACCATTTAGGGTTCCTTCTGCTGAACCAGTTTTACCTGCTACACCACCTAAGTATTCTGAATCAATATTTTTTGCTGTACCTGTATTTACTACTTCTTCTAACAGAGTTTTAACTGTCTTAGATGATTTACTACTTATTATTTTTAAATCGTCTATGGTATTATATGCCTTTATAATTCTACCATCTTTATTTGTTACACCTTGAATTATAGTCATATCCTTTTGAAGTCCATTATTGGCAATAGTTGCCATCATATTAGTAATCTGTAAAGGTGTGGTTTCTATCTTGCCTTGGCCTATGGAAATATTCCCTATAACTGGACCTAGTAATTCTTCTCCTTCTGGTAGTATTCCTTTTACCTCTTCTATAAGTCCTATTCCCACCTTTTCACCAAATCCCAAAGTTTTTGCCATATCCATGATTTTTTTAGCACCAATTTTCTTTCCTATTTGAATAAAAACTGAATTACATGATTTTGCAAATCCATCCTTCAATGATATATTTCCATGACCTCCAAGATTATTACAATTTATAACCAATTTACCTAACTCTTCACGTCCGTTACAATAAAATTCTCTGTTTATAAAGTTAGGATCTTCTTCTAAAGCTGCCAATAATACTACTATTTTAAAAATAGACCCTGGGGGATAAGATACTTGAATTGCCTTATTATATAAAGCCATATCATCTCTGGAGAAATACTCTTCCATATAGTTTGGGTTGAAATTTGGTCGACTTCCCATTGCTAATATTTCAGAAGTTTTAGCATCTGCCACTATTACAGATCCCTTTATGGAACTTGATTCTAATATTTCTTCCAATTTCTTTTGAATATTATAATCTATAGTCAATCTTACTGCTGAAGGCTCTTCTGAAGATATAGCATTATCTGCATAGTGAGAACCACCTAATATTAGAGATCTAAATTTATCGTATTCTACAAATAAAGATTCTTTATTATTTTTATTTAAAAACTCATCATATACCTTTTCTATACCAGACTCTCCTCTATTTTCTGCTTTATTAACGTATCCAATTACATGGGATAATATATTATCTTTAGAATATCTATCTGTAATATCTACTATAAACATATTATGATTATTTGATATATCTATTTCTCTTTTCAAAGGAATTTGAATCAACTTGTTTTTACTATTCAATATTTCTTCTATTTCCATTAAGGATAATAAGGTATTTTTCCTTACTTTTTCATATATTTCTTTGTTGCTTTTAATTTCCTCTCTGGGTGCTACTAATGTTTTGGTACTCTCTCTATTGGTTATAGGAATGCCATTTCTATCATAAATAGTTCCTCTTTTAGATATTAGGCTTATCTCTGTGCTTCTTTGTTTTAAGCTTTGAAATTTAAGCTCTTCATTATCATATACCTGAATGTAATATAGTCGTCCTATAAGCCCTAAAAATATTATAAATGAAATAAAATAAAAACCTTTTACTCTTGAACTAATCATATTTCTAATTTCCCTAGCCATAAAAAAACCTCCCTAAAATAGTGTTTCCACTTTTAGGAAGATTATTTATTAATTATTTAATATGGATTCAATTTTTCCCACTATTATATCTATAGCAACTTTATTGTACCCACCTTCTGGTATTATAATATCGGCATATCTTTTAGTTGGTTCTATAAACTGTAAGTGAGCTGGTCTTACTGTCTCCATATATTGCAGAATTACTGAATCTAAAGTACGTCCTCTATCTTTAATATCCCTTAATATTCTTCTAATAACTCGTACATCTGAGTCTGTATCTACAAAAATTTTAATATCCAAAAGATTTCTTATCTCTTCTTCAGATAGTATTAAAATACCCTCTAAGATAATTATATCCTTTGGTTCTACTATTTCAGTTTCTTTTTTTCTTGTATGTCTCTCGAAATCATAAATAGGTTTTTCAATAGCCTTATTGTTTAATAAATCTTTTAATTGCTTGATAAGTAGTTGATTGTCAAAAGCAAAAGGATGATCGTAATTTGTATTTACTCTTTCTTCAAAGGTTAAGTGAGATTGATCCTTATAGTAAGAATCTTGTTCTATTATGGCAATTTTCTTTTCGTGGATAGATTTAAATATCTCCTTGGACACAGTAGATTTTCCAGAGCCTGTCCCTCCAGTGATTCCTATAAGTAATGGTCTTTTCAAAGCCTTAATCCTCCTTCTCTTTTCTAATCATATCCATGGCCTCTACTGGATTTTTCATTAGAATTTTAACTATTTGTTGTGGATGAGGAGCTACTTCTATTTCATTCATATTCTCATCCCACATCTTTTCAATAGTTTGAGTGAAAAATTCTTTATAAGGACCAAAAATTTCTATTTCTTCACCTTTAAATATTCTATTTCTTTGTTCTATTGTAGCAATCTTAGTTTCCTCATTATAATCTAATATCATTCCTATAAAATCATATCCTCTTACATAAGAAGATGTTGAATATACTTGTGCTTCATGGGTCGGTTTACCAAAATAAAATCCTGTTGTAAAATCTCTATGACTTGCTTTTTTAATTTCTTTAAGCCATTTATTATCAAATATATAATTTTCAGGGTCTTTATAGTATTCATCTATTACTATTCTATAAGCTCTAATAACTGTAGCTACATAATATGCAGATTTAACTCTTCCTTCTATTTTAAAACTTTTAATTCCTGAGTTCACTACTTTATCTATATGTTCTATCATACAAAGATCTTTAGAGTTCATTATAAATGTTCCATCTTCATCTTCAAATACTGGGAAATATTCTCCAGGTCTTTTTTCTTCCACAAGGGCATATTTATACCTGCATGGATGAGCACAATCTCCTCTATTAGCATCTCTTCCTGTCATGTAATTGCTAATTAAACATCTTCCTGAATATGACATACACATAGCCCCATGAACAAATGCCTCTATTTCTAAATCCTCTGGAATCCTGTTAGTTAAACTTTTTATTTCTTCGAAAGATAATTCACGTGCCAGAACAACTCTTCTTACTCCTAAATTATACCAAAACATTATAGTTTCATAGTTTGTTACTGATGCTTGAGTACTTATGTGAATAGGCAGTTCTGGTACTGTTCTTTTAATTACTGAGTACATACCTACATCAGATACTATAACTGCATCTGCCTTTATTTCATAAAGCTTTGTAACGTATTCTTCCAGCCCTTCCATATCTTTATCGTGGGGTACTATATTTAAAGTAATATATACTTTTTTTCCTCTTTCATGGGCAAATTTTATACCTTCTTCAATTTGTTCAATGGAAAAGTTTTTAGATGCCCTTCTTAGTCCAAAACTTTCTCCCCCTAGATATACTGCATCTGCCCCATATCTAATAGCCATTTTTAATTTTTCTAAATCTCCTGCTGGTGCCAGTAATTCAATTTTATCCAAAATATTACTCCTCTCTATATGTTATGGCTACTCCATCTCCTATAGGTATAGTACTTGATGTATAGCCTTCTATCTGATTTATATATTGCAGAAATGCTCTAAGCCTTTTTACTATGGTTTTCTTTCTTCTAACAACTAAAGTATCTGTTGCAACCATACCTTTATAGAGTACATTATCTGATACAATAATTCCATCACTATTTAAGTATTTAATACATTTATTAAAAAAATCCATATATTGACCTTTAGCAGCATCTAGAAAAATAAAGTCATATTTTTTATCTAATGTAAGCAATACATCTTCTGCATTTCCCTCTAGTATTTCAATATTATCTTTATAGATGGTATTGGATATATTTTCTATAGCCAATTCTATCATGTCTTTTCTTCTTTCTATTGTAGTTATATTTGCTTTACCTTCCGTTGCTTCTGCCATTATAAGGGTAGAATAGCCTATGGCTGTACCTACCTCTAGTATATTTTTTGGTTTTTTCATTTTTAATAGAAGTTTTAGTAACTGAGCCACTTCTGGTTGTACTATGGGAACATGATAATCAGATGCATACTTCTCCATTATCTGCAAGTTTTGATTGTTCTTAGGTAATAGGCTTCTTATATAATCTTCTATATATTCTTCATTAATTTGATTCAATTTAACCATCCTCTTTTATTTCTTTGGTTTAGCTTGTAAATGTTCTTCATAAGTCTTTGTAAAAGTATGGGTTCCATTACCTGTCAGCACAAAAAATAAATAATCTACATCTGCTGGATTTACTGCTGCTACAAGGGATTCTTCCCCTGGAGAAGCTATTGGTCCTGGAGGTAATCCTTCGTTGATATAAGTGTTATAAGGTGAGTCTATTCTTGTATCTGCATTACTTAACACTTCTTTTCTTTCTCCTAAAACATATTGTACTGTGGCACAGGACTGTAACATCATGCCTTTCTCTATTCTATTAAGAAATACTGCTGACATCAATGGTCTTTCTTCATCGACTTTACCTTCTCTTTCTACTATGGAAGCCAATGTAACGGCTTCATTCAAAGTCATATTCAGCTCTGTAAGCTTTGATTCTAAGTCCTTTTCATATATCTTTTCAAATTCATGAAGCATTTTCCCTATAATCTCTTCTTCTTTTGTACCTGTAAATATTTCATAAGTTGATGGAAATAAGAACCCCTCCAAGCTTTGGCCTTTTTCCAATTGCTTCAGAAATGAAAATTCTTCTTCAAAATTCTTTTTATCACTGGATAGCTGTATAAATCTATCTTTATCTATTATTCCTTCTTTGGCCAATTTCTCAGCCATTTGTTCTAATTCATAACCTTCTGGTATAGTAAATCTTACTGTATTTCTATCCTTACCACCTTTTACTAGTTTACTTATTATAGTATCTAAATCCATATCTGTAGATAGGTTGTACTCTCCTGCTTTAAGAGTACTAGCTGTATTGCTTGTCTTTACTTTAATCTTAAATATAATCGGATTTTTTATAAGCTTATTTTCATACAATATATTACTTATAGTATTAACTGAACTAGAAGATGGAATAACCACTAATACATCTGAAGGGTCGTCTGGATTCATTGCCTTTAGCCCTTCCTTATAATAATTGTTCATAAAAACTCCACTTACTAATAAAACTATAAATAATATAAATATAGAAAATCTTCGTTTCCTTGATTTCCTCATTTTAGCCTTCTCCATTTCTATAACAACTCCCTTTTTTGGTCAGTAATAGCTCTAAAATCTTCTAATAAAATTGAACCTATTAACTATCTTTAATATTCTTTCAAATTAGCTGCCTTCTTGTATACCGATAAAATTAAAGTTCCAAAAATTGCTACTGATAATAACTCTCCTCCCCCTATACCTAATGCTGTAACTAAATATGGTACGCTTGTATAGTATGATACCCAAATTGATACAATTAATCCATTTAATACTATTGGAGGAACCATTGCCATTACTTTGTTTTTCATTTTAGAGGTTATATAAGCTGCAATAAGTGTAACTAAACTGCCCCCCAATATATCTACTAATCCAAATCCTGTATAGGGTGCCAGAAGTAAATTAGCCAATAAACATCCAACAAATACTCCTGGAATGGCTGCTGATTCTACTAATGGCAACAAGGTCAATCCTTCTGCTATTCTAAGCTGTATTGCACCAAAAGTTAAATTAACTAAAGGCATTGGTAGCATTTGAATTAGAACTAGCACTATATATATTGCCGCAATTAAACTTGCTTTGGTTAAAAATCTTGTATTCATATTTCCTCCTTCTTTATATAATGAATATATACACTTCTATTTCATGGTTAATATAATAGAAAATTTAATTAAAGATTTACAATTTATAATTGGGAACTTTGTTCGCATATTATTATATCAAAAACCCTGGCATAAATCTATACCAGGGTTTTTTATTATACTTCCATTATAATCGGCAATATCATAGGATTTCTTTTAATCTTTCCATATAAATGATTTCTTAAAGTATCACGGATATTTGATTTTAATGTTGCCCAATCTGTTATTTTTTTCTTTTCACAATCTTCAAGGACTGCTCTCACTACTGTTCTAGCTTCTTCCATTAAATCTTCTGATTCTCTTACATATACAAATCCACGAGAGATAATATCTGGGCCCGCCAGTATAGTACCTTCTTTCTTGCTAATAGTAACTACAACTACTATTAAACCATCTTCTGATAAATGTTTTCTATCTCTAAGAACGATATTCCCTACATCGCCAACTCCTAGTCCATCTACTAAAATATTTCCTGATTGTACATTCCCACCTATTTCTGCTGTATCTTTAGTGAATTCCATTATTTCACCATTACTTAAAATAAATATATTTTCTGGTGGAGTCCCTAATGTTTCAGCTATTTCTGCATGCTTTTTAAGATGCCTAAATTCACCATGTACAGGTATAAAATATTTTGGTTTAACTAAAGTCTGCATTAGTTTTAACTCTTCTTGACAAGCATGACCCGATACGTGAACATCTGCTAAGGATTCAAATATGACTTCTGTCCCTTTTTCCACCAAATTATTTATTACTCTAGAAACTGTTTTTTCATTTCCTGGTATAGGTGTAGCAGAGATTATAACCAAGTCTTCAGGCTGAATTTGAACTTTTTTATGTTCTCCTGATGCTATTCTAGATAATGCTGACATAGGTTCTCCTTGGCTGCCTGTAGTAATTATTGTAATTTCATTACTTGGATATTTATTCATATCATTTATATCTATTAAAGTACCTTCCTTCATATGAAGATAGCCTAGCTCCAATGCTACTCCTATGGTATTTATCATGGATCTACCAGATAAAACTACCTTTCTGCTATTCTCTTCAGAGGCATGTATTATCTGTTGTATTCTATGAACATTGGAGGCAAAAGTAGCAACTAAGATTCTATGTTTATGATTTAAAAATATTTCTCTAAAAGTATTACCTACTGTTCTTTCACTCATAGTATAGCCTGGTCTTTCTGCGTTAGTACTATCTGACATAAGCAGTAGTACTCCTTGATTTCCCAACTCTGCAAAACGATTTAGGTCTATTACATCACCATCTATTGGAGTATAGTCTATTTTAAAGTCTCCAGTATGAACCACTACTCCTATTGGAGTATGAATAGCTAAAGCCGCACTATCTGGTATACTATGACCTGTTTTTATGAATTCAACATCGAATACTCCTAACTTTATGGTTTCACCATGCTTTACTATATTCATATTTACATTATCTAGCTTATGTTCTTTCAGTTTAGTTTCAACTAGTCCTAAAGTCAATTTGGTTCCATAAATAGGTATATTTATTTTATTTAGAACATATGGTAAAGCACCAATATGATCCTCATGACCGTGAGTTAAAACTATAGCTCTTATTTTTTCTTTGTTCTTCAAGATATAAGTTATATCGGGAATAACAACATCAATTCCCAACATTTCATCTTCTGGGAAGGTCATTCCACAATCTATTAGAATTATATCTTCTTTATATTCAATTGCAGTAATGTTTTTTCCAACTTCCCCTAGTCCTCCTAAGGGAATAACTTTTAATTTATTTGGTTTTCGCACCGAATCACTCCTCTTCTATCTTTATTTTTTCCATTTTTCTAATTTATAGTCTCGTAAAATAAGATTTTCCGAAAAAATAAATCCCTATAGGGATTTATTTTTACACTCACTACAATGTCCATAAAATTTTACATTATGATCTACTATAGTAAACTGCCCTTCTTTCTCTATTTCCTCCTCTAAAGCTTCTAAAAGATCAAGCTTTACCTCTATAACCTTACCGCAACTTAAACATATTAAATGATGGTGATGATGTCCTTCAGAATCTGTACTTAATTCATATCTACTGCATCCATCATCAAAATTTAATTTACAAATTATATTTAATTTTTCAAACAACTGTAAAGTTCTATATACAGTGGCAATACCTAAATCCGGATATTCCTTTTTGACAATATTATATACTTCCTCAGGACTCAAATGTTCTTCGGAATTGTCTATCATTACGTTCAATATAGCTCTTCTTTGAGTTGTAAGTTTATATCCTTCATTTTGAAGTTTTCCTTTTATAGCATTTATATTAATATCCATTTTATTCACCCGACTATAATCTTAAATTAACAATACTATTATTTCCCATATTTGTCAACTATTGAAGATTTTCTTTCTGCATATCTTCATAAGCTTCTATTGCATCTTCTAATTCTTCATCATCATCTATTCCAACTAAGATTAAATCCCCATCATCATCTCTTTCCATTCTTAAAATATAAGTTGGACTATCTATATTATCAGCTGGCATTAAAGCTGCATAATCGTCATCGTCTAGTCCAAAAGTTGCTAATATAACGAACTCCTGTGGCTTTCCATCCTCATCTAATAATACTATTTTTTCTTGCATATTATATCCTCCCTTGTCTATCTAAGTAAGTCTGTAATATAAAGTTTGCTGCAACTTTATCTATTACACCTTTTCTTTTTTCACGTCTTACGTCTCCTTCAATTAAAAGCTTTTCGGCTGCCATAGTAGTTAATCTTTCATCTTCATATATGATTTGAATATGAAATTTATTTTTAAGTTTTTCAGCAAACTTCATAGTCTTTTCGCCTTGTGGCCCTAAAGTTCCATTCATATTCTTAGGCAGACCTACTACGACTTTTTTAATATTATATTCCTTTATTAAATCCTCTAAAGCTTTAAAATCCTTTTCTTTGCTTTCTCTTCTAATGGTAGTTACACCTTGAGCTGTTATCTGCAATAAATCCGATACTGAAACCCCTATAGTCTTATCTCCAACATCTAAACCCATTATTCTTTCCATTAATCTCTCCTATATTAAATTACTTTTATACAAAACTCAGGACATACCTTTGCACAATATCCGCATAGAATGCAATTTTCATTTGGAGTCGCTACTCCATCTATTATCTCTATACCATTTTGATTACATCTTTTAACACAATTACCGCAGCCTAAACAATAGTCTGCAATTATTAACTTTCTTTTCTTGGTTCTTAGGTTAGCCTTTAAATCTTCAGGAATAAATCCATTTTCCAACAGATAAATATTAGCATCTATTTCATCTATTGACTGCATTCCTATAGCTATGGAATCTATATATGGAATATCTTTAACAAAGTTAAAGGCATTTTCCACATCCTTTATTAAATGTCCCCCACCTAAAGGCTTCATTCCATAAATTCCTTTACCCATATTATGAATTATCTCTAATTCTCTTAACATATCCTCTACAGTACCATCCTGTATGCCAATGCCATATTTATTAATTATTGGGTGGATAATTTCTAATTCCTTTACTTCCCTTACTGCTTGTGCACCTGCTACCTTATGAGTTGATATTCCTATAGCTCTAATTTTCCCTTTTTCTTTTTGTCTTAAGAAATATTCTATAGCTTCAAAATGACCTTTTACAGTATGAATACTTTCTTGTTCATGTAATAAAAAAACATCTATATAATCAGTTCCTAATTCATTTAAAGCCAGTTCCAAACTTTCTTGTGCAAGTTCTTTTGTATAAGCATAAGTTTTTGTTGCTATATGATAATCCTCTCTATTTATATTCTTTAAAGCTTCTTTTATATATTTATAATTCTCATAGATTTCCGCCGTATCAATAAAGTTAATCCCTTTATTATAAGCATATTCTATTAAGTAAGCTCCTTCCTTTATTGTTAAATTAGCTTGAAAAGGAGTCATAGTAAGAGAACCAAAGCATAGCTTTGATACTTCAATACCTGTATTTCCTAAATTTACTTTTTTCAATTGTTTCACCTTACTCTATATAATCTAAATATAACTCTGTGCTGATTAAATTCATACATATGGCAGTTAAAATTAGTCCTGAGTCATTTAATAAAAAACCACCTATAGCTCCTGCTATTCCTGCTACTCTACCCATCCAATCAGTATTATCTTTTCTGTTGCCAAATATAACACTATGAAAAGTCATATTTATTAACAATAAATACGTCCAAAAAGAATTACCTACTAATTTTATATTCATAAGAATTTTTCTAAAGATTACATTCCTTAAATAATATAATCCATTTTTTCTAACAAGTAACAATGTATTTCCTAAATGAGTGGTATTTGAGTTAATCTTAATATCTATATAACCCATTACGAAAACTAAAAATACTATTAACAGTAAAGAAATTAATAACCTTTTTATATTTAATTCCTTATTGAATATTTCCATAATATAAAAAACTAAAGCCATTATAAAGGCCATAGTTCCACCAACATTGGCACCGTATCTTGGATGTCCAACTAATATGGTACCTAAAATCAATAATATCAGTGGTATTATCTTTCTCTTATATTTTCTCAATATATTTATGGAAAAGATAGTTATAGATCCTAAAAAAAAGCCCACCATTTCATTTCCTATACCATAGTACCTAGCCCCTATTGTTGGATCATAGGATAAAACTGAATATTTGATTATATTTCCCTTAAAAATCAAATCAGAAATTATTATAAAAATAGAAACTCCGCTAATATACATAATTTGATTACTGCTTTTTTTAGTTAACCATAAAATAAATATAGAAACCAATATAAATAATAATAAAAACAAAGTAAAACTATAAACACTTTCTAGTCTAAGTATAGATAGAAAATTAAAAACGGTAGGTAAAATAATTACCATTCCAAATAATACCTTAATATATTTTTTAGCCACCTCTGAAAGCTTGACCTTGACAACAATCAAAATAATTACTATTCCCAGAGATATCATGGAAAATAACCCATAATAATATAATGTATTATATCTTACCTTAGATACAGTATTAATTTGATTGTTTTCTTTCATAAGATCTATTAATTTTATATTTTTCCTAATTGAGTTAATTTTATTTCCAGACATATTGTCTGTAGATGCTCCGAAAAAATCCATAATAGTTGGACCAATATCTATATTAGAAACTATATTGTCCTTTTTAGTTGTTTGAGATGTTAACGTTCCATTTTCTACTCCATTTCCCCAAAGTATAATCGGAGACAATTTACTATTACTATCAATTGTCATATCCCCACTATTAGGACTTGTAATTATAACAAAAGAATTTTCTTTACTTAAACCTTTAATTAAGTTTTCAATAAACCTATCTATATCTAATAAGATCTCTTTTCGTATCATTTTAAATTCTTCATTAGATACATAATCTTTATATCTATAAATTCTCTCTATATCTCCTGTATCTACGACAATTAAATCTCCAAGGCTATTTTCAACTTCCTTTAACATTTTGCTATAATCTGTTTTTATAAGAAATGGATAGTCCTCAGTTTCAATAGTTATATTATCTATATTTCCATAATCAATCAAACCTCTAGAATCCATGGGGATTAAGGCTGAAGTGTTTAATTGCATATCTTCTAAATTGCTATTTCCATATATGGCTGTTTTAAGCCCTTTACTATGTAAATTATCGCCAATTGCACCTAAATAAGGTGTATATTTATTATTTTCATTTAAATTAATCAATCTACTAAAAGAACGATTTACTATTTTACCATCGTCCATAGTTTTAAAATCAATACTACTATAGTTTGCATAAGACTTTTCTGAAGAATTAATTGTAAGAAAGCTTTCGGCACCGCTATATCCTGAAGTACCTCTAGTATTCATTAGTCCAATACTTCCTTCTTTTATTATATCCTTTAATTTTTCCATAGTTTCTATATCTTTTAAGGTAAGTTTATTTACTACTATTAAATATACTTTTTTATTATCCTTAGCCCCAAAAGATATACTCGGTATTATAATTATAAGCAATATAAAAAATAATAAAAGCTTTCTTACTTTCACATTAATTCTCCCTTAGAAATCCTTAATTCTTCAAGTAAGTTCTCAACAATTCTTCTAATAATTCATCTCTTTCTATACTACATATGGTGGATCTGGCATTGTTGTGACTAGTAATATAGGATGGATCTCCTGATAGCATATAGCCAATTATCTGATTAACTGGATCATATCCTTTTTCCTCCAAAGATGAAAATACAGATAAAATTATATTTCTTACTGAGCTTTGTTTATCCTTTGGTACTTCAAACTTCATAGTTTCATTTAAATTATTATTCACACAAACACCCCCTATTATACTATTATTATACCACATATTATACTTTGGTAATAAAGAAAGTTTCTATTACAGTACTATATTAAAAATTATATATAAATATAAATCCAAAGTTTTTCTATATCTTTATAAGAAATAAATATTAGTCATAGACTAATATTTATTTCATTCATTATTTTATTTGAGAACGAATTAAATCAGGAACTATGGCTAAAGCTTCCCCTATTTTAGTAATATCCTTACCACCAGCTTGGGCCATATCTGGTTTGCCTCCGCCACCGCCTCCAGTTCTACCTGCAACTTCTTTTATTATGTTTCCAGCATGGATTCCCTTATTTGTTAAATCTTTTGTTACCATTGCTATAAAAGAAAGTTTATCATTTTTCACACTTCCAAGAACTACTACTCCTGTTCCTAATCGATTTCTTATTTCATCGCCTAAGTTTCTTAAACCGTTCATATCTAAATTATCTACTTTTTCAGCAATTAATGATATTCCCTCTATTTCCACCTTCATTGATAATATTTTATCTGCAATAGATGATGCCATTTTACCTTTAAGAGATTCTATTTCTTTTTCTTTATCTTTTATATCTTCAGTTAGGACTTTAACTTTGTCCAATAGATTATTTTTATTAGCCTTTAACATAATAGCTATTTCATCTATTTCATTTTCTACTTGGTTTAAATAATTATATACAGCTTCGCCAGTTATGGCCTCTATTCTTCTTACTCCTGAAGCAATACTTGATTCTGAAACTATTTTGAACATCCCTATATTTGCAGTATTAAATACATGAGTTCCCCCACATAACTCTTGTGAATAGTTCCCAATTTTTAAAACTCTTACTTCATCTTTATATTTATCTTCAAATAATCCTACAACTCCCATTTCTTGAGCCTTAGTTAAAGATGTCTCTATAGTAACTACTTCTAGGCTATCTAAGATTTTAGAGTTGACTATTTTTTCAATTTCTTTCAGTTCTTCTTGTGTTACTCCTTCAAAGTGAGTAAAGTCAAACCTTAATCTATTGGGCATTACAATGGAACCTGCTTGATTAACATGTTCACCTAGTACATCTTTTAATGCTCTATGAAGAAGATGGGTTGCTGAGTGGTTTCTTCTAATGGAGTTCCTTCTATTTTCATCTACGTTGGCTATTACTTTATCTCCTACTCTTGCTTCTCCCTCTATTATCTTTATTATATGAATTAAATGCTCTCCTGAATGTTTAGTATCTAATACTTTAGCTTTAAAGTTAGAACTTTCTATAATTCCTGTGTCTCCCAATTGTCCTCCAGACTCTCCATAGAAAGGGGATTCGTTTAATATGATTATCCCTTCTTCATCGACAGTCAGACTTTCTACTTTTTCATTATTAGAAAATAATCCAGTTACTTCCGATACAATATTTATCTTTTCATAACCTCTAAATATGGTTTTTAAATTTCCAAATATATCTTCTTCACTGTTACTTGACCATCCACTATCTCCTTCTTCTCTAGCACGTCTTGCTCTATTTCTTTGTTCTTCCATATTCCTATTGAATTCTTCTTCGTCTACCTCTAATGATTTTTCCTCAAGAATTTCTTTTGTTAAATCCAACGGGAAACCATAAGTATCATATAATTTAAATGCTTTTTCTCCACTTAACACTTTCGCATCTTTATTTTTTATTTCTTCAATATAACCTTCCAATATTGATAATCCTTGATGAATAGTCTCTTGGAATTTGTCTTCTTCTGCCTTAATTATCTTCTTAATCTGTTCTTCTCTTGTTTTTAAATCTGGATACTCTATTTGCCATGAGTTGATTAAAACCTCTACTACAGAACTCAAGAAAGCTTTTTCTATACCTAAAAGTTTACCATGTCTTGCTGCCCTACGAATCAGTCTTCTAAGTACATAACCTCTTCCTTCATTACTAGGCAGTACTCCATCCGATACTAGAAAAGTCATAGCTCTTGTATGATCTGTAATTACTCTTATGGATTCATCTTTTTTAGGATCCTTCCCATAATCAACTTCCGCAACTTCTTCTACTTTTCTTAATATTTCTCTAATGGCTTCAATATCAAATATAGTCTTTGCACCTTCCATTACACAGGTAATCCTCTCAAGTCCCATACCTGTATCTATATTTGGCTTAGGTAATGGATGGTACACTCCCTTTTCATCCTTATCGAATTGAGTAAATACTAAATTCCATACCTCAATAAATCTATCACATTCACATCCTGGTTTACAGTCTGGACATCCACAGCCATGCTTTTGTCCTCTATCTACATATATTTCTGAACAAGGTCCTGATGGTCCTACTTCCAATTCCCAAAAGTTATCTTCTTTTCCCAATCTAACTATTCTTTCAGCTGAAACGCCAACATCTTTATTCCATATTTCAAAAGCCTCATCATCATCTTCATATATTGTTACCCATAAATTTTCTTCTGGAATTTCCATTCTTTTGTTTAAAAATTCCCACGCCCATGCAGTAGCTTCTTTTTTGAAATAGTCTCCAAAGGAAAAGTTACCTAGCATTTCAAAGAAAGTTGCATGTCTATCAGTTTTACCTACATTATCTATATCACCTGTTCTAATACATTTTTGACAAGTGGCCATTCTTTTATTAGGTGGTGTTTGTTCTCCTGTAAAATATTTTTTTAATGGAGCCATACCAGCTCCAATTAATAGTAAAGATTTATCATTTTTAGGTACAAGGGAAAAACTAGGTGCAACTAAATGTTCTTTTTCCCTAAAAAAGTCTAAAAATTCTTTTCTTATTTCATGTAGTCCAATTTTTTTCATTATATACACCTCTTTATAGAATTTTGAAATAGAACTTTCTATATTCATTATAAAAAATCGCCCCTGTAGAGGGACGATATTCTCTCTTTGATATATTTGGATTATAATTTAATATCTTGTCTTTGTCAATAAATACTATCTATTTCTGAACCCTTGGAGATTTTTTAAACTTTTCTCTTATAAAGGTAATTAGAATAAACAATATTGCAACAAAAGGAACTGCTAAAATCATTCCAAGTACTCCAAATATCCCTCCTCCAATTATTATGGAAACTAGTATTATCAAAGGATGTATTCCTGTTGATTCTCCTATTATCTTAGGAGCTAATATATTATTTTCTGCCCATTGAATAAATAAGAAAAACAATCCTACCCATAAAGCTTTTATTGGATTATCCAGGTAAGCAAAGAATACTGCTGGAGCAAAACCTAGGAATGGTCCTATATAAGGAATTATATCTGCTACCCCCGTAATAAATCCAATAACTAAAGCAAAGTCAATCCTCATAAAAAGTAAAACTATAGATGTGGCAACTCCCACATAAATTGCCATAATTATTTTTCCTCTAACGAATTTAGATAAAGAATCGTCTATTTGAATAAATAATTTAGTACATTCTTTTCTGTGTTTTTTTGGGATAAACAACATAAGTTTTTCTTTAAAATAGTTTTTATCTACTAAAAAGTAGAATGTAAGTATTGGAGTCAATATTAAACTAACAATTTTTGAAAAGGTATTTGCTACTCCCCCAATAAAGCTCTTAATAGTACCTGTAATCATATGTTCCAATCCAACTATGTTTTCCATAACTACTTGTTGAATTCCTTGGAATAAAGGTGGCAAATCTCCTAAAGTTGAATAATATTTATTATAAATTTCATCCATTAAAAATGAAGCCTTTTCTAAATATATAGGCATATTTGTAACTAATTTTTTAAGTTCAGTACCAGATCTTGGAACTACTAAAAAAGCTACAATTAAAAACATACATATTATCATTATGTATAGTATTAGAACACCTAGACCTCTGTTTATTTTTTTCTTTTCTAGGTAATTAATTATTGGATTAAATAGATATGCTAATATTGCAGAAAAAATTATAGTATAAAAAGTATCTGATAATATTTGATATTTGTTAATTAAATTAAAAAATAAAAATAAAAATATAATTCCTAATAATATAGGAAGAATTTTTTTATCATTTATGCTAATCTTTTTTCTATCTGGCACAAATTTATTTCCTATATTGATTAAATAATAGATAACTAACATAAGTAATATTACTAATAGACTCCAAAATATTTTAGTAAAAAAACCAGGCTGATAATAATCTAACATAATATACACCCCTTTGAGTGGTAAAAGGCAGCAATAGCCGCCTATTTCCACAAGTTATTCATTCCATCTATTAAATTGGAACTCATTTTTTTAGTAGATCTCATCATCTTTTTTCTATTCATTGGAGTCATTTGATTACTTATTATTATACCTATAGATGTTCCTATAATAGTTCCCCAAAAAGCTCCATTATTATATTTATTTCTACTGTTAAACATTATATCATCTCCTTTATAGTCATTTACATATTATATCTTTCCACTAAAAGGAGATAATAATTCTATCAAATTTATCCAATATTATTTTATAGTTCTTCTAACTCATGTGCATGATGGTCATCATCAAAATTTATATCTTCTAATCCATCAATATGAATATTATTTTTTTTCGAATAATCTAACAAAGCAGATTTAATAGCTTGTTCTGCTAAAACCGAACAGTGCATTTTAACTGGTGGTAGTCCATCTAGGGCTTCTGCCACTGCTTTATTTGTTAAATTCATAGCTTCTTCTATAGTTTTTCCTTTAATCAACTCTGTAGCCATACTGGAAGATGCTATGGCAGAGCCACAACCAAAGGTTTTAAATTTAACATCTTCAATTACACCATCTTCTATTTTAAGATACATTTTCATTATATCTCCACATTTTGCATTTCCTACTTCTCCTACTCCATCTGCATTTAATATTTCTCCTACATTTCGTGGATTTTGAAAATGTTCCATTACTTTTTCTGAATACATTATTGTTCCTCCTTTATCTTTTCGTATAATGGTGACATTTGTCTTAGTCTATCTACTATTTTTACAAGCTTCTCTACTACAAAATCAATTTCTTCTTCAGTATTGAAGTCACCTAAGCTTAATCTCAAAGAACCATGAGCGATTTCATGAGGAAGTCCAATAGCTAAAAGTACATGAGATGGATCTAAAGATCCAGAAGTACAAGCTGAACCACTAGAACCAGCTATTTTTTCCATATCTAAACTAAGAAGTAACGATTCTCCTTCAATAAATCTAAAACAAATATTTACATTTCCAGGTAATCTTTTAGTTGGATGACCATTTAATCTTACATAAGGAATATTATCTTCTATTTTTTTAATTAAACTATCTCTTAGTTTAGTTAACCTGTCATTATGCTCTTCTAAATCTTCATATGCTAGTTCTATAGCTTTACCCATTCCTACTATAGCTGCTACATTTTCTGTACCTGCTCTTCTATTTCTTTCCTGTCCTCCACCAGATATAAGAGGATCGATTTTTACTCCTTGCTTAATGTATAATGCTCCTATGCCTTTTGGTCCATAGAATTTGTGAGCTGATATGGACATTAAATCTATATTTAATTCTTTTACATCTATTTTTATATTTCCAATGGCTTGAACAGCATCAGTGTGGAAATATATTTTTCTTTCTTTAGCTATTTCTCCTATTTCTTTAATAGGTTGAATAGTTCCTATTTCATTGTTTGCAAACATAATAGATATAAGTATTGTTCTATCTGTTATTGCCTCTTTTAGTTCATCTAAACTTATCATACCATATTCGTCTACATCTAGATAAGTTATGTCAAATCCATTTTTTTGTAAATAATCGCAAGTATGTAATACTGCATGGTGTTCAATTTTAGTAGTTATTATATGGTTTCCTTTTTGTTTGTTTCCATAAGCAATACCTTTTATTGCCCAGTTGTCAGCTTCAGATCCACCACCTGTAAAAAACATTTCTCTTTTATCTGCATTTATTATTTTCGCAATCTTCTCTCTTGAATCTTCCATAGCTCTTTTTGATATGGAACCTAGAGAATATACTGATGACGGGTTACCATATTTCTCAGTAAAATATGGTATCATTTCATCTAAGACTTCTTTCTTTACTGGAGTAGTAGCTGCATTATCCATATATATATATTTATCCATCTGTTTTCCTCCTATACCTATTCTTTTCCATTTAGTTTATTTTCATCATCTATCATATCTTGCAAAGTAATAGAGTCTATGACTTCATCTATACTATCTTTTATCCTTACCCACACCTGTTTAGTCACACATCTATCTTCTCTAGAACATTCATGTTCATCACCCATTACACAATCTGATGGTGCCATATTCCCTTCTAATACTCTTAATATTTGCCCTACGGTAATCTCTTTAGGCTCCTTTGATAACATGTACCCACCTTGTGCACCCCTAACACTATTTATTAATCCTTCTTTTTTAAGAGTGGAGAAAAGTTGTTCTAAATAGTTTTCAGATAGATTTTGTTCATCAGCAATTTGTTTCAAAGCTATGGGTCCATTACCATAGTATAAAGATAACTGAAACATTGACTTTAGCCCATATCTTCCTCTTGTAGAAAGCTTCATCTTTTCACCTCTTTTTAATCCCCACTAGTTCACTTGGTATTTATTATAAGTATATTATAACCTAGTATTTTTGTCAACATTCATATATCATAAAAAGAGCGTCTACGACGCGTTAAATATTTGCGTACTATACTTCGATTTGAAAATTAAATTTTTCTGCTCATGTTAATATTCTATTTATTTTTGGTATAAATAAATTGGTGATAATATGAGCAGTTCTTCTATTAAAATAAAAGATGTTTTTTTGGACCATTGGGATGCCTTTGTCTTGCAAGGATATCCCCTTCGTCCTGCTGTCTTAAAAAATGTTGATAAAATCATTAAATGTGGTGACCCTTCTATGGGTCATGCTCTTTATCATTGCGACCATTGTGGTAAATTCAAACATGTTTATTTTACTTGTAAGAGCAGGTTTTGTAATTCTTGTGGTGCTAAATATATTCAAGATCGTGCCTCTAAGATTTCTTCCAAGCTTATTAATTGTAAACATAGACATATTGTTTTTACCATTCCAGAAGAACTTCGTATCTTCTTTCGTAAAGACAGGAATTTACTACATTTACTCTTTAAAGCTAGTGCCGACACTATTCTTACTTGGTTTTCTAAGCTTAATAAATCTGAGAATTTTAAACCTGGTATTATCTCTACTATGCACACTTTTGGACGGGATTTAAAATGGAATC